>JAIXSR010000014.1 GCA_027484605.1 Hyphomicrobiales bacterium
AGCCCACCCGCCAGGTGATCTTCGAGGATACGCGCGTCCCCGCCGAAGCCCTGCTGGGCGAGGAAGGCCAGGGCTTTCGCTACGCCATGGCGGGGCTGGATGGCGGGCGGCTGAACATCGCTGCCTGTTCGCTGGGTGGGGCGCAGGCGGCGTTCGACATCGCCTTCGACTACGTCAAGACGCGCCGCGCCTTCGGGAAGGCTGTCTCCGACTTCCAGGCGACGCAATTCCGCCTGGCCGATATGGCGACGGAACTGGAGGTGGCGCGCACCTTCCTCTGGCGCGCTTGCACCAAGCTTGATGAGAAGGCGCCCGACGCCACGCTCTTTTGCGCTATGGCCAAGCGGCACGTGACCGATGTCGGCCATCGCGTGGCGGATGAGGCGCTGCAACTTCTCGGCGGCTACGGCTACCTGGCTGATTACGGCATCGAGAAGATCGTCCGAGACCTTCGGGTGCACCGCATCCTGGAGGGGACGAACGAGATCATGCGCGTGATCATCGCCCGGCAGGTGCTGGGCCGCTGAATCCGCTTGCTGGGCCGGGGTGATTGGGCGTTAAGATCAACCATGCGTTGCATGCCGCTTGCCCTCATCGCCTGTCTTGCCCTCACCGGGCCGGTGATGGCGCAGCAGCGCGTGGTGGTGGTACCGGCAGGGGCGGATGTTGTGATCCCGCCCCGCGGGGTTGATGGGCCGCCGCTGGTGCGGGCGCCTCGCCCGCGCATTCCGGCTCCCGGCCAATCCGCTGGGCAGCCCATGACGCGTCCCATGCTGGAGGCTGGTGGCGGCAGCGGCGCGCCGCTGGGGCTTGCCGCACCCAGCCTGATTGCCCTTCCGCTCATCGCCGCCGCCTATCTGGCGGGGGCCGTGCCGGGAAATTCCGGCTCCAGCTCCACCTCGGCGCCAGCCCGCACGCGCTGAGGGCCGGCGCCGCCTGGTTCAGGCGGCCTGAACCAGGCCGCCCGCATCCGCCAGCGCGCGCAGGTGATGGTCGGTGTCGCCGAACATCGCCTCGTTCACCGTCAGCCGCTTGAAGTAGTGGCCGGCGGCGTATTCCATCGTCATGGCGATGCCGCCATGCAGCTGGATGCTCTGCTGGCCGACCAGGCGCTGCGAGCGGCCGATCTGCGCCTTCACTGCGTGCATGTTTCGGCGCCGCTCGCCGGCATCCGTGCCCTGCCCCGCCATGGTGGCGAAATAGGCCATGCTGCGCGATTGCTCGATGGCCACCAGCATGTCCGCCGCCTTGTGCTGCAAGGCCTGGAAGCTGCCGATGGCGCGGCCGAATTGCTGCCGCGTCTTCATGTAGTCGAGCGTCATGGCATGGACGACGTCCATCGCACCGATCGTCTCGGCGGCCAGTACCGCGATCGCCTCATCCACCACGCGATCCACCAGCGAGAGGCCACCCTCCGGATCGCCCAGAACATGGGTGGCACGCGCGCCGGTGAAGTCCACCTCGGCCGCGCGCTGGCCATCCACCGTGCGGAAGCCGCGCACCGAGACGCCGTCTGCCGTGGCGGGTACGACGAAGACGCCGATGCCGCCACGATCGCGGGAGGCGCCGGAGACGCGGGCGGTCACGAAGAACTGGTCCGCCGTGTCGCCATGCAGCACCATGCCCTTGCGGCCGGTGATGACCCAGCCGGAGCCATCCTTCTTCGCCGTGGTCTGCACGTCGAAGAGGTCATAGCGCGACTGGCGCTCGGTCTGCGCGAAGGTGAGGAGCGTTTCGCCGGCGGCCACACCCTCCACCATCTCCTGGCGCAGCGCGGCGTCGGCGCCGTGGCGGAGGAAGCCGCCGCCCAGCACGACGGTGCTGAACCAGGGCTCCAGCGTGATATGACGACCCATCTGCTCGGCGACGAGCATGGTCTCCTCCGGCCCACCGCCGAAGCCGCCATCCTCTTCCGCGAAGGGCAGCCCAAGCAGGCCGAGCTCGGCATATTGCGCCCACATCTCGCGGCTCCAGCCGGTCTCGCTGGCCATGTAGGCCTTGCGGTTCTCGAAGCCGTATTTCGCCGTCAGCGTCTTGCGGATGCTGTCCTGCAGGAGCGACTGGGATTCATTCAGGTCGAAATCCATGGTGCATCAGAGTCCCAAAAAGGCCTTGGCCATGATGTTGCGCTGGATCTCGTTGGACCCACCGTAGATGCTCTGCTTGCGCCAGTTGAAGTAGATCCCGGCCAGGCCGAAGGCCCAGTCGGGCGCCACGTCCCAGTCGTTGCTGCCTTCCGCATCCGGGTCGCCATCCACCCAGGCATAGGGGCCGGCTGCCTTCATCAGAAGCTCCGAGACGCCCTGCTGGATCTCGGTGCCCTTGATCTTGAGGACGGAGGTCGCGGGGTCGGGCTTGCCCGTTCCCGCGCGCTTCGTCTCATTGGCGATGACGCGCATGACCGTCATCTCCAGCGCCTTCAGCTCGATCTCCATCTCCGTCACCTGGCGGCGGAACTCGGGATCCTCGATCAGCGGGCGGCCGCCATCCAGCGTTTCCTTCGCGATCATCTTCAGGCGGCGGATGCGCTCGCGGCTGGCGCCGACGCGGGCCTGGCCGAAGCGCTCATTGCCCAGCAGGAATTTCGCGCAATCCCAGCCCTTGTTCACCTCGCCCACCAGCTGGTCGGCCGGGACGCGGACATCGTCGAAGAAGACCTCATTCACCTCATGCCCGCCTTCGATCGTGATGATCGGGCGCACGGTGATGCCCGGCGACTTCATGTCCACGAGGAGGAAGGAAATCCCCTCCTGCTTCTTGGCCGTGAAATCGGTGCGGGCGAGGACGAAGATCCAGTCGGCATGCTGGGCCAGCGTGGTCCAGGTCTTCTGCCCGTTGATCACCCATTCGCCGTTTTCCAGCACCGCCTTGGTCTTGAGGCCAGCGAGGTCGGAGCCGGCGCCCGGCTCGGAGAAGCCCTGGCACCACCAGTCATCCAGGTTGCGCATGCGTGGCAGGAAGCGCTTCTTCTGCTCTTCCGTGCCGAATTCGATGATGACAGGGCCGCACATGTTGATGTTGAAGCCGAGCGGCATGGGCGCCGGCCACATCTGCAGTTCCTCGCGGAAGATGTACTTCTGCGCGGGCGACCAGCCGGGGCCGCCATGCTCGACGGGCCATTCCGGCGCTGCCCAGCCGCGGGCATTCAGCTTCTTCTGCCACTCGACCACCATCGCCTTGGTGGGCGACTTGCCCGAGGTCAGATGGGCGCGGGTTTCCGGCGGGCATTCGGCGGCGAGGAAGTCGCGCACCTCCTGCCGGAAATTCAGTTCGACGCCTGTGAAGCGGAGTTCCATGGGGCGTGTCCTTATGCGGCGCTCTTGGCGCTGCCGGCGGCGAAGCTGCCCCCGGAGGCGGCCAGCTGCTCGATCAGCGCGGCGGGCTTGAGGTTGGGATCGTTGGTCGCGGTGGCGTAATGCGCCAGCTTGTCGCGGACATTCTTCAGGCCCATGCGGTCGGCCCAGAACATCGGGCCGCCGCGCCAGGCAGGCCAGCCGAAGCCGTTGCAGAAGATCACGTCGATGTCGATGGCGCGCGACGCCACGCCCTCTTCGAGGATCCGGGCACCTTCGTTCACCATCGGCAGCAGCAGGCGCTCCAGGATCTCGGCGTCCTCGATCTTGCGGCGGCGGACCTGCATCTTCTCCGCGACGTCGAGGATGATCGCCTCGACCTCGGGGTCCACCAGGCGGTTGCGCTTCTCGTCGTACATGTACCAGCCCTTGCCGGTCTTCTGCCCGAAGCGGCCGCGCGCCACGACGGCATCGGCGATGGGTGCCACTGTGCCACGCGCCTTGCGCACGGCCGCACCGATGTCGAGGCCCGCGAGGTCACCTGTCGCGCAGGGTCCCATGGCCATGCCGTAGGTTTCCATCACGCGGTCGATGTCCTGCGGCAGGCAGCCTTCCAGCAGCAGCTTCTCCACCTGCGGCGTGCGCTTGCCCGTCATGCGGTTGCCGACGAAGCCGTCGCAATTGCCGACCAGCACGGGGAGCTTGGCGATGCGCTTGCCCACTTCCGTCGCCGTCGCGATCGCGATGTTGTTGGTCTTGGCCCCACGCACATTCTCCAGCAGGCGCATGACGTTCGCCGGCGAGAAGAAATGCATCCCGATCACCCATTCCGGGCGGGAGGTGGCGGAGGCGATCTCGTCGATCGAAAGGGTGGAGGTGTTGGAGGCGAGCACGACGCCCTGCCGCGCCAGCTTGTCCAGCTTGGCGAAGAGCTCCTTCTTCGCTTCCATGTTCTCGAAGATCGCCTCGATCACGATGTCGGCGTCCTTCACCACGTCGAGGCTGGCGCTGCCCTTCAGGAAGGAGCGGCGCTTCTCGTACTCGGCCTGGCTCATGCGGCCCGAGGTGACAGAGCGCTGCCAATTCGCCTCGCAGCGGGCCAGGCCCTTGTCCAGCGCTTCCTGGCTCGTCTCCACGATGGTGACGGGAATGCCGACATTGGCGAAGTTCATCGCGATGCCGCCGCCCATGGTGCCGCCGCCGATGACGACGGCGTTCTTCACGGGCGTGCCCTGCACATCCTCCGGCAGGCCCGGGACGCGCACCGCCTCCCGCTCGCCGAAGAAGATGTGGCGCAGCGCAAAGCTCTGCTCGCCGGCGACGAGCTTCTGGAACTGCTCGCGCTCGATGTTCAAACCATCCTCGAAGGAATGGGTGATGGAGGCGCGGACGGCGGTCACGCAGCCC
The DNA here is from genome assembly GCA_027484605.1 of Hyphomicrobiales bacterium. Taxonomy (GTDB): domain Bacteria; phylum Pseudomonadota; class Alphaproteobacteria; order Rhizobiales; family Beijerinckiaceae; genus Rhabdaerophilum. The sequence continues at coordinate 4,701 of JAIXSR010000014.1, forward strand.
TTCGGGCTTTCCTGCCCGCGCGTGCGCTTGAGCAGGGCGGCGGCCGCGGCGTCGAAGGCGGCGAGGTCGGCCCCCTTGATCTTGTCCTCGCGCTTGCGGGCGAGGGTGAAGCTGTCGCCCGCATGGGCGCGGGCCCAGGCGACGGCGGAGGCCTCCAGCGGTCCATCCACGACGGCGTTGATGACGCCGAGCTTGGCGGCCTCGGTGGCCGAAATCGGCTCGCCGGTCACGATGATCTTGAGCGCGGCCTCGGCGCCGATCAGGCGGGGCAGGCGCTGCGTGCCACCGGCGCCGGGGACGAAGCCGCGCTTCACCTCGGGCAGGCCCACCTGGGCGGTCGCGACGGCGACGCGCGCATGGCAGGCCAGCGCCAGCTCAAGCCCGCCGCCCAGCGCCGAGCCATGGATGGCGGCGATGACGGGCACCTTGCAATTCTCGATCGCGTCGAAGACCTCGGGCAGGCTGGGTGGCTGGCGGGGCTTGTTGAACTCGGTCATTTCGGCGCCGGCACAGAACATGCGGCCCTCGCCGATCAGCACGATCGCCCGCGCCCCTTCCTTCAGTGCGGCCGCGATGCCGGCATGCAGCCCGGCGCGGACGCCCGTCCGCAGCGTGTTCACCGGCGGATTGGCAATGCGCAGGATATGGATATCGCCGTCGCGGTCATGCTCGACGAAGCGCTCTTCTGCCATGGAACTGGTTTCCCCGTTGATCCTCGTTCGCGAGAGTGTCCGGCGCGGGCAGCATGGATGTCAACGGGGCGAGGCAGGGGCGCCCAAGTGTAACGCTGGGCGATCACCCCAGGCGGATCGGTGTCAAATCCTGGAACCAGCTTTGCGCCTGGACGAAGCCTTGCACGCGCCGGCTCATCGCCCGCGGATTCAGGTCATGCGCCACGAAGAGGAAGAGCGCGTCATCCACCACGCGGGCATGCAGTTCGGAAAGCAGGGCCGCCTGCTTCGCCGGGTCGAACTCGCCATAGACCCGCGTCATGATGTCGTCATACCAGGGGTCGCTGAAATAGCCCCAGTTATTCGCGGCGGGCGGCACCATGTCGCTCTTCAGGAAGCGCACCATGGCGGTGAAGGGATCGAGCGCCGCATAGCTGATGTTGATGGCGCTGATGCCGCGGTTGGACGGCGCCCGCGCGCCATCCCGCCAGATGGTCAGCAGCGCGTTCCACTCCATGACCTCGAAGGTCACCTCGATGCCGATCTCGCGCAGGTTCTGCTGCACCGCCTCGTTCATCGGCAAGGGCTGCATCTGGCCGGAGCCGGAGGTGGAAATGCCCACGCGCGTGCGTATCGGGTTCGTGCGGGAGAAGCCGGCCTCCGTCATCAGCCGGCGTGCGGCAGCGAGGTCGGTCCTGATCGGCTCGCGGGGCGTGCCGTGCCAGGGGTGGCCGGGCGGCAGCAGGCCGGCGCCGGGCACCATCATGTCGCCCAGCATCGAGCGCATGCCGGCGCGATCGATGGCGAGGTTGGCGGCCTTGCGGACGCGGATGTCCCGCCAGGGCGAGCCCTCGGACATGTTGAGGTGCCAGGTCCAGTTGTGCGGGTAGGTGTTGGCGACGATGGTCATGTTCGCCGCGCGCAGCGCCGGGATGGCATCGGGCGGCGGGGCCTCGATGAAATCCACCTGGTTGGAGCGGAGCGCCGCCACGCGCGTATTGGCCTCGGGCAAGGGCAGCAGGATCAGGCGCTCATGGCGGGGGATGCGCGATGCGTCCCAGTAATTGGCGTTGCGCAGCAGCACGCAGCGCTCGCGAACGGAAAAACTCTCCATGCGATAGGGGCCGGTGCCGACGGCGCGGTCCAGGTAGCGGTCCCAGTCGCGGCCGGCGGCGTCCCAGGCGCCCTGATGCGTGATGCCGACCCAGGTGAGGCCGAAGGGCACCAGGCTGTCCGGCGTGCGGGTCTCGATGATGAAGGTGAGCGGGCCCTCGGCGCGCCAGGAGGCGATGGTGGGCATGCGGATGCGCGCCTGGGCGGCGGCGCGCGGGTCGAACCAGGGGGCATCGGCCTTGAAGGCGCGGTCATAGGAGAAGACGACATCCTCGGCCGTCATCACCTTGCCGTCATGGAAGCGCACGCCCTCACGCAGGGTGATGACCCAGCGCTTCGGGTCGGCCGGGTCCGTGCGCCAGGCGGTCGCGAGGCCCGGGCGGATGGTGACCGGCATGTCGGACTTGCTGAGATCCCACATGGCGAGCTGGTCATAGAGCGTGATGCCCATGAAGCGATGGCCCTCGGCGCCCTGGTCCGGCACGCCATTGGAGAGCGGCACGGCGGAGGCGGTCATGCCGACGCGCAGCGTGCCGGATTGCGTCTGCGCCTGGGTGACATCCCAGGGGAGCGCGGCGGTGAGCGGCGAGGCAAGGAGGGCGCGGCGGGTGGCGTTCATCGGCAGGCTCCGGTGGGGAGCCGGAAGCTTGCGACGGGGGAAGTTGGCCAGAGGATGAAAATTTAAGCAAAAACGGAACGGTCAGACGAAATTGATGCGATCGCGTGCAATTTCCTCGGGCGATGCTGAAAGCGTCGGCGGCGCAACGAGCGCGCGCGTGTTTTGCAGAAGCGGCTTTTCGGACAAATGCCCCGCCCCGGACGGGGCGGGTGGGATGGCGGATGCGGCTGTCAAACAACAGCCTTGGACATTAGGAAAAAATACCGCAAAAGTCCAGGAATTGCGGGAGGGGGTCAAGCCCTCCCGCCCCTGGCCTCACGCAGCGTGCATCGCCTTCCAGACCACTTCCGGCGTCGCCGGCATGTCGATGCTGGTCACCCCCGCATCCGCCAGCGCATCCACCAGCGCATTCACCACGGCGGGCGGCGAGCCCACGGCGCCGGCCTCGCCCGCGCCCTTCACGCCCAGCGGGTTGGTCTCGCAGACCACCTCGATCAGATCCACTTCGATATCGGGCAGATCCTCGGCGCGCGGCAGGGCGTAGTCCATGAAGGAGGCCGAGAGAAGCTGGCCGCTTTCCGGGTCGTAGGAGGTGCGCTCCAGGAAGGCCTGGCCGATGCCCTGGGCCACGCCGCCATGCACCTGGCCCCGCACGATCAGCGGGTTCAGCGCGTGGCCCACATCATCCACCACGATGTAGCGGGGGATGCTGATCATGCCCGTCTCGGGGTCCACCTCCACCTCGGCCACGTGGCAGCCATTGGGGAAGGTGTGGAACTCGATCTTGGCCGTCTCCAGCGCGTCGAGCAGGTTGGTGTCCTCGCCCGCCGCCACGCGGCTGCGCTGGCGGGCGGCGAGGCTCAGGATGTCCACGCCGCGATCGGTGCCGACCACGCCGAACCGACCCTTGTTGAACTCGATATCCACCACCGCCGCTTCCAGCATCTCGGAGGCTGCCTGCTTGCCCTTCTCGATGACCGAAGCGGCCGTCACCAGGATGGCCTGGCCTTCCGAGTAGAGGCTGCGCGCGCCGCCGGTGCCGCCGCCGGCGGGCAGCGTGTCGGAATCGCCCTGGCGGATGCGGATCTTCTCCATGGGAATGCCGAGCTCATGGCTGGTCAGCATGGCATAGGCCGTCTCATGCCCCTGGCCGGTGCTCTGCGTGCCGACATAGACATCCACGAAGCCATCCTCGGCGAATTTCACCGAGGCATTCTCGGTCGGGCCGCCGCCGGTCGCTTCCAGATAGTAGGCGAGGCCGATGCCACGCTTCTTGCCGCGCTTGGCGGCCTCGGCCCGGCGGGCGGGGAAGCCGGCCCAGTCGATCTTGGCGAGCGCCGCATCCATGACCCGGGGAAAATCGCCGCTGTCATAGCGCTGCGCCATGGCGGTGACGTAGGGCATGGCGGATTGGCCCACCATGTTGCGGCGGCGCAGCGCGATGCGGTCGATCTTGAGGTCACGCGCGGCCTGGTCGATCAGGCGCTCCACCAGATAGTTGCTCTCGGGGCGGCCGGCGCCACGATAGGCGTCCACCGGGACGGTGTTGGTCGCCATGCCGAGGACACGGGCATGGATCGCCTGGAAGCCATAGACGCTGGCCAGAACCTTGGTGCCCGCCCCGGTCGGGATGAAGGGCGCGAAGGTGGAGAGATAGGCGCCCATATTCGCCACGTTGCGGGTGCGCAGCGCGAGGAACCTGCCCTCCGCATCCAGCGCCAGTTCGCCGAGCGTGATGTTGTCGCGCCCATGCGTGTCGGAGAGGAAGGCCTCGGTGCGTTCGGAGGCCCATTTCACGGGACGGCCCGTGGCGCGGGCGCCCAGCGCGCAGAGCGCGTATTCGGCATAGAGAAACAGCTTCATGCCGAAGCCGCCGCCCACATCGGGCGTCACCACGCGCACCAGCTCCGGGCTGACCTTCAGCACGGAAGACGCCAGCAGGTTCTTCACCAGCCAGGAGCCCTGGGTGCCGGCATAAAGGGTGAAGTGGCCGCTCGCCGCGTCATATTGCGCGGCGCAGGCCCGGCCTTCCATGGAGGAGGCGACGACGCGGTTGTTGACCACCGTCAGCCGCGTCACATGCGCCGCCTGGGCAAAGAGGGCGTCGGTCTTGGCCTTGTCGCCCACTTCCCAGTCGAAGACGGTGTTGTTGGCGGCACCGGGCCAGATCTGCGGCTGCCCGGCTTCGCCGGCCAAGGCGAGGTCGGTGATGGAGGGCAGGATGTCGTAATCCACCTCCACCGCCTCGGCCGCGTCGCGCGCCTGGCCGTAGGTTTCGGCGATGATGAAGGCGACCGGGTCGCCCACATGGCGCACCGCATCGGTGGCGAGCGGCATGTGCAGCGTGTTGGCGCGGTCCGTCCCGTCGGAATTCTTCATCGGGATGGCGCAGGGGAGTTCGCCGACGCCCATGGCCAGCAGATCCGCTCCGGTCATCACCGCCAGCACGCCCGGCATGGCGCGGGCGGCGGTTGCGTCCACCGAGGCGATGCGCGCATGGGCGTGCGGGCTGCGCAGGACATAGCCATGCGCCTGGCCATCGAGGGCGATGTCGTCGGTGTAGCGCCCCGCACCCAGCAGCAGCCGGGGGTCCTCCACGCGCCGCACCGATTGGCTCAGGCCGAACTTCGCCATGGGTCGTCTCCCTCAAGATGTTCTCTCAGCATCATCTGACGATGCGGGGGGAAAGGGGAAGGGGGATGTGGCGAAGATCGCCTCAGGCGGCGCGGCCGCGCGCCAGCAGGCAGCCCGCCACCACCAGCCCGGCCAGCGTGCCGATCAGCCCTGCCGCGTTGAGCGAGAAGGAAAAGCCCAGCGCCGCCGGAACGGGCCCGGCCAGCAGCACGCCCGCCGCACCCAGCCCGGCCCCCAGCGCTGCCCCGCCCAGCACCTGCACGCGGTAGCGGTCGGTCATCAGTCTGAGTGCGACCGCGGGGCAGACCAGCATGGCCACCACCAGGATGCTGCCCACGGATTCGAAGGCCGCGACCGCCGCCGCCGCGATCAGCAGGTTCAGCCCCATTTCCCACCGGCCGACGCGCAGCCCGAGCGAGGCGGCGAAGGCGGGGTCGAAGGCGATGAGCTGCAAGGGCCGCCAGAACAGCGCCACCGCCAGCCCCGCCACCAGCGCGACCGCCGCCAGCAGCGCCAATTGGCGCGGCAGCCTGGCCAGGGCCGCGGGGTCCAGCAGCGAGGCCCAGCCCTGCGCCTCCAGCCAGACCAGGGTTTCGAGTTGACCGAAGAGCACGCAATCCACGTCGAAATCCGCGCTGCGGGCGTTGGTCACCTCCAGCAGCACCAGGCCGGCCGCGAAGAAGCCTGTGAACACCAGGCCGGTGGCCGCGCCCGTCTCCAGCCGTGCGGCGCGCTTCACCCAGCCGATGGCGAGCGTGGCCAGGAGCGCTGCCGCCAGCGCCCCCAGCAGCATCGGCCCCGCGCTGCGCAGCCCGGTGAGCGCGAAGCCCACCACGATGCCGGGCAGCACGGCGTGGGAGAGGGCGTCCCCCAGCAGGCTCTCGCGCCGCAGGACGAGGAAGGAGCCGAGCAGCCCGCAGGTGCCACCAGCCAGGATGGCGGCCAGCAGGGCCGGAAGGTCGAGGCGGAGGAACTCGGTCATCGGCGCTGGAACGCGAGCGCGGCGCCGAAGCCGAGCAGCCCGGCGAGCACCACCGCCGCCCCGGTCGGGATGTTCTCGAAGCGCGTTGAGATCAGCGCGCCGCTCGCCCCGGCCGCCGCGCCCAGCGCGCCGGCCAGCACCACCATGGCCGGCAGGCCGCGTGTCACCAGGCGCGCCGCGGCGGCGGGCACGATCAGCAGCGCCACCACCAGAAGCAGCCCGACGGCCGGCAGCCCGGCGACGCAGACCGCGAGCAGCAGCGCGAGCAGTGCGAGGTCCAGCCAGCGAATCGGCAGGCCCTGGCTGCGCGCGAAGGCCTCGTCGAAGCACAATGCCCTGAGCGGATGGAACAGCGCGGCGATGACGGCCATGCAGCCCAGCGCCAGCCCGCCGGCCAGCAGCGCGTCGCCCTCCGTCATCGTCGCCGCCTGGCCCAGGATGAAGTGGGAGAGGCCCGCCTGCGCCGCCTCCGGCATGGCCTGGGCGACGGAAAGGCCGACCGTGCCGAGCGCGTAGAAGGCCGAGAGCACCACGCCGATGGCGGCATCCTGCCGGATGCGGCCGCTCGCCGTCAGCGCCCGCAGCGCCAGCAGGCCGAGCCAGGCGGAGAGGGCCGCGCCCAGCAGCAAGGGCGCCAGGCTGCGCGCCGGCCCGCCCAGGGCCGCCATGAGCAGCGAGGCCGCGACCACGCCGGGCAGCGCCGCATGACCGATCGCATCGGCCAGCAGCGCCCGCCCGCGCAGCAGCGCGAAGGCGCCCACCACGCCGGAGGCCGCGCCCAGCGCCGCGCAGCCCAGCAGCACGATGAGGGTGTTGTGGCCGATCATCCCGCCGGCCGGCCCGGCAGCCCGCCGAAGGCGCGGGCGATGGCGGAATCCGTGAAGGCCTCCCCCACCGGCCCGGCGGCGATGACCCCGCCCGCCAGGATCAGCACCTGGTCGAAATGCGCGGTGATGAGGGAGAGGTCGTGATGCACCATCAGCACCGACTTCCCCTCGCGCGCGAGGCCGTGCAGCACGGCGAGGATGGTCTGCTCCGTCACCGCGTCCACCGCGGCCATGGGCTCGTCCATGAGGAAGAGGTCGGCGCCCTGGGCGAGGGCGCGGGCGAGGAAGACGCGCTGCTGCTGCCCGCCGGAAAGGCGGCCGATCTGGCGATCGGCGAGATCGGCGAGGCCGACGGCGGCGAGTGCGACGCGCGCCGCCTCGCGCTCGGCGCGTGGCACGGGCCCCCACCAGCGCATGCGCGGCAGCCGCGCCATGGCGACGATGTCGAGCGCACTGGCCGGGAAATCCCAATCCACGCTGGCGCGTTGCGGCAGATAGGCGACCCGGGCGCGGGCCTGGTCGAGCGGCAGGCCGAAGAAGCGCGCCTCGCCCGAATCGGCCGGGATGAGGCCGAGGGCCGCCTTGAGCAGGGTGGACTTCCCCGCGCCATTGGGGCCGAGGATGGCCGTCAGCCCCGGCGCCGCCTGCCAGGTGACGTCGCTCAGTGCCGGCCGGCCGGCATAGCTGACATTCAGCCGGGAGACGGAGAAGGGCGCGGTCACAGCCGCCCGTTCAGCCCGCGCTCGGGCGCCGAACCGCCCAGCGCGCGGGCGATGGTGGTGATGTTGTGGTCCATCATGCCCTCATAGGTGCCCCGGTAGGTTCCGGGGCGCCCCATGGAATCGGAGAACAACGTGCCGCCCAAGCGCACCTGCTGGCCGCGCGCGGCAACCCCCTCGATCAGGGCGCGCACCGCGCGATCGGGCACGGAGCTTTCGGTGAAGAGGGCGGGAATGCGGCGGTCCACGATCAGCCGGACCATGGCCTCGATGCGCGAAAGGCTCGCCTCGGCCTCGGTGGAGAGGCCCTGGATGGATTCGACGCGGAACTGATGCCGCAGGCCGAAATAGGCGAAGGCGTCATGCGCCGTGACCAGCACGCGCCGCTCGGCCGGAATGGGCGCCAGCACCTCCCGCGCATAGGTGTCCAGGCGATGGAGCTGGGCGCGGGTGGTCGCCAGCCCCGCCGCAAGGTCGCCGCCGAGGCGGGGCAGGCGGCCCAAGGTGGCGGCGATGGCGGGCAGAGTCTCGGCCCAGAGGAGGGGGTCCATCCAGACATGCGGGTCGGCCGCGTCCGGGTACTCGTCGTGCTGGCGCAGGCGCGAACGCGGGATGGATTCGGCCACGGCGAGCGCCGGCTTGCCCTGGGCGGCCGCGCGGTCCAGCACCTCATGCATCCGGCCCTCCAGGCGGTGGCCGTTGAAGAACAGGGCGTCGGCGCGAAGGATGCGGGCGATGTCGTTGCGGGTCGGGCGAAACAAATGCGGGTCGACGCCCTCGCCGATCAGCGTCTCCGTGGTGAGCGCGGTGCCGCCCAGGCCGCGCACCAGGTCGCCGATCATGCCAGTGGTCGCGAGGGCCACGGGGCGGGCCGGTTGCGCCGCCGCCGTGCCGGCCAGGGCCGGCAGGGCCAGCAGCGCCCGGCGGGGCATGGCTGAATAGCTGTTCACCTGTTCATTCATCCAGTTAAATCAGGGACTTGTTCCTGAACCTTGCCCCGTCGCCCCGCCACGTCAAGGCTTGCGGGCGGCGCAGAAGGTCCCTTGTGTTGCGGCCCGGACCAGCCGAAGCTGTAACGATGGCAACAGGCGTGCGCATCAACGAGGACGAGGTGTTCGAACTGGCGGAGATGTTCCGCCTGATGAGCGACCCGACGCGCCTCAAGATCATCCTCGCCTGCCTCGACCAGCCGGTTTCGGTCGGCGCCACGGCGGAGATGCTGGCAATCTCGCCCAGCCTCGTTTCACACCACCTGCGCCTGTTGCGCGCGGCGCGGCTGCTGACAGCGGACCGGCGGGGCCGGCAGGTTTTCTACATGGTGGGAGATCCGCATATCCGCTCGATGCTGACGGACATGGTCGACCATGTGGCCGAGGGCGGCGAGAGCGAGATCATCGAGGGCGGCTAGGCCACCTTCGGACCCAAAAAACCCCGATGTTGCAGTGCCGCGAGGCTTGTCGCGCCGCCGCCCGGAGCCTATGGTCCGCCCGCGGCGCCGGGCCGGCCCCTTCAAGAGGGCATGCCATGCTGCGCCCGCAGGTGGCCGATGTGGCCGCCGGGCGACGGCCCCGGGCCGTCGCTTCAGGTTTTGGGGCAAGGTGCGGCGCGTGATTGGGCGTATCGGACGAATTCTCGGAATAGCGGCGCTGGGGCTGGTGGCGGCGGGCGGCATGGCCTTCGCGCAAAGCCAGGCGCCCATGGTGGGCGCGCCTGCGCCCTGGGGCATGGGGCTGCAGGAATCGGGCGGTCCCATCAAGGACGCCATTTCCAGCTTCAACACGCTGGTCTTCTGGCTGATGGTGGCGGTCACGATCTTCGTGGCGATCCTGTTGGCCTGGGTGATGTGGCGCTTCAACGAGAAGGCCAACCCGGTCCCCTCGCAGACCAGTCACCACACCGGCCTCGAGATCGCCTGGACGGTGATCCCGGTGCTGATCCTGCTGGTGATTGCGGTGCCGTCCTTCCGCCTGATCTATTACCAGGATCGCGCCCGTGACGCCGATCTCACGATCAACGTGACCGGCCACCAGTGGTACTGGAGCTACCAGTTCCCCGACCACGGCAATTTCAGCTTCGACAGCCGGCCGATCCAGGATGAGGACATCCGCCCCGGCCAGTTCCGCAGCCTGGAAGTGGATGAGCCGCTGATCGTCCCCGTGGGCCGCACGATCCGCGTGATGACGAATGGCGTGGACGTGATCCACAGCTTTTTCATCCCGAGCCTGGGCGTGCAGCGCTACAGCATCCCCGGCCGCACGCTGGAGACCTGGATGCGCGCCGACCGCGTGGGCACCTTCTACGGCCAGTGCAACCAGATCTGCGGGGTGAACCACTGGTTCATGCCGATCGTGGTGAAGGCCGTGCCGCAGGCGGAGTTCGACGCCTGGGTGGCGAGTGCCCGCACGCGCTTCGCCCGCCAGGACGCGCCGGCCGCTCCCGCCCTTGCGGAAGCGACGGGCGACACCATTCGAATCGCTGCGGCGCGTCAGTGACGCCGGCCGCGCAAGGTTAAGGAAAGGCACCGGGACATGGCACACGCGGATGCGCATGGGCATGACGACCACAAGCCGAGCTTCGTGAATCGCTGGCTGTTCAGCACGAATCACAAGGACATCGGCACCCTCTACATCATCTTCTCGCTGTTTGCCGCGATCATCGGCATCGGCCTCTCGGTGCTGATGCGGCTTGAGCTGCAGCAGCCCGGCCTCCAGATCTTCGCCGATGGCCAGATGTGGAACGCCTATGTCTCGGCCCACGGGCTGATCATGGTGTTCTTCGTGATCATGCCGGCGCTGATCGGCGGTTTCGGCAACTGGTTCGTGCCGATCATGATCGGCGCGCCCGACATGGCCTTCCCGCGCCTGAACAACATCTCCTTCTGGCTGATGGTGCCGGCCTTCCTGCTGCTCGGCGGCTCGCTCTTCGTGGGCGGTGGCGCGGGCGCGGGCTGGACGATCTACCCGCCGCTCTCGGACGACACCTACCAGTCGGGCCCCGCCATGGACATGGCGCTCTTCGCGCTGCACCTGGCCGGCGCCTCCTCGATCCTGGGTGCGGCCAACTTCATCACCACCATCTTCAACATGCGCGCCCCGGGCATGACGCTGCACAAGATGCCGCTGTTTGTCTGGTCCATGCTCGTCACCGCCTTCCTGCTGCTGCTGGCGGTGCCGGTGCTGGGTGGCGCGATCACCATGCTGATCACGGACCGCAACTTCGGCACGGCCTTCTTCGACCCGGCCGGCGGTGGTGACCCGGTGCTGTTCCAGCACCTCTTCTGGTTCTTCGGCCACCCCGAAGTCTACATCATGATCCTGCCCGCCTTCGGCATCATCAGCCACGTGATCTCGACCTTCTCCAAGAAGCCGGTCTTCGGCTATCTCGGCATGGCCTACGCGATGGTCGCCATCGGCGTGGTGGGCTTCGTGGTCTGGGCGCACCACATGTACACCTCGGGCATGGACGTGGACACGCGCGCCTACTTCATGGCGGCGACTATGGTCATCGCGGTGCCGACGGGCGTGAAGATCTTCTCCTGGATCGCCACCATGTGGGGCGGCTCGATGAAGTTCGACACGCCGATGCTCTTCGCCATCGGCTTCATCTTCCTGTTCACCATGGGTGGCGTGACGGGTGTGGTCCTGGCCAATGCCGGCATCACGCAGATCCTGCACAACACCTACTACGTGGTGGCGCATTTCCACTACGTGCTGAGCCTTGGTGCGGTGTTCGGCATCTATGCCGGCATCTATTACTGGATCGGCAAGATGAGCGGGAAGCAGTACCCGGAGAAGCTGGGCAAGATCCATTTCTGGCTCACCTTCATCGGCGTGAACCTGACCTTCTTCCCGATGCACTTCCTGGGCAACCAGGGCATGCCGCGCCGCTATCCGGATTACCCGGACGCTTTTTGGGGCTGGAACTTCATCGCCTCGATGGGCGCCTATATCTCGGTCGCGGGCTTCATCTTCTTCTTCTACGTGATGTACGTGACCTTCAAGCGCGGCGCGACCGTCCCGGCGAATTACTGGGGTGAGGGCGCGACCACGCTGGAATGGCAGGTCAGCAGCCCGCCGCCCTTCCACAGCTTTGATGAGCTGCCGAAGATCCGGTAGGAACCTTGAGGGGGCGTTGCCCCCTCAAACTCCCCCAGCAGGGGACACGTCCCCTGCACCCCCATTCCATCGGAGATGCAAGAACCTGAGGTTCTTGCTGGGGAGTTTGAGGGGCAAAGCCCCTCAACAAAGGAACGCAAATGAGCGACGTCACCACATCGGAAATCGCCGGCGCCTCCGAGGTGCGCGACTGGATCACGCTGCTCAAGCCGCGCGTGCTGACGCTCGTCGTCTACACCGGCATCATCGGGTTGCTGGTGGCGCCGGGCCAGATGCATCCTGTGCTGGCCGTCACCGCCATTCTCTGCATCACCATCGCGGCTGGCGCCGCGGGGGCGATGAACATGTGGTACGACCGCGATATCGACGCGATCATGCGCCGCACCATCAAGCGCCCCATCCCGACCGGCCGCATCAGCGCCGATGCCGCGCTGACCTATGGCGTGGTGCTGGCGGTGGGCTCCGTGGCGCTGATGGGTCTTGCCACCAACTGGCTGGCCGCGGGCGTGCTGGCCTTCTCGATCTTCTTCTACGTCGTCATCTACACCATGCTGCTGAAGCGCCGCACGCCGCAGAACATCGTCATCGGTGGCGCGGCCGGCGCCTTCCCGCCGCTCATCGGCTGGATCGCGGTGACGGGCAGCATCGAGCCGCTGCCGCTGGTGCTGTTCGCCATCATCTTCATGTGGACGCCGCCTCATTTCTGGGCGCTCTCGCTCTGGGCCCACCAGGATTACGAGCGCGCGGGCGTGCCCATGCTGCCGGTGACGCATGGCGCGCGGGAGACGCGCAAGCAGGTCGTGATCTACACCATCCTGCTGGTGCCGCTCACGCTGGCGCCCTGGCTGATGGGCTTCAACAGCTGGGTCTATGGCGTGGTCGCGGCCGGGCTTGGCGCGAATTTCCTGCGCCATGCCTGGCTCACCTGGCGCGATGATCAGGATGAGACGGGCGTCTCCCTCACCAAGGACATGCCGGCGAAGCGCTGCTTCAAATACAGCATCTCCTACCTGTTCCTGCTCTTCGGCGCGCTGGCGCTCGACCGTCTGCTGCTCGCATGACCCCCGAGGAGAAGGTGATCTTCGAGCGTCGGCGCAAGGCGCGGAACTGGGCCATCCTGGCCGCGCTGGCGGGGCTCTCGGTGCTGTTCTACTTCATCTCGATCGCGCGGCTGCTGCGGGACTGAAGAGGCCTCCGGCGGCTGGGGCCGAGAGGCCCCAGACCCCGATTGTTTTCGGCGGATCGCCCAGGAACGGGGTCTGGGGCCTCGGCCCCAGCCGCCGGAGACCCTGTTTCCTGCCTTCAGTGCGGACCTGCAAAGAACGCTTCCCGCAGTTCCGCCCGCGCATCACCTGCCACCGCGCGCACCAACATCAGCTCGAGCCTGATGCCCGGCGCGGCGCGATAGAGATGCGTCCAGCCGCCTTCCGCGCGGTGCAGCACCAGGTAGAACTCCGCCCAGCGGGAGCGGCCTGTGCGGTCCTCCCAGGGCCTTCCACCCAAATGCAGGGCCTCATCGCCAGGGCGGAGGCAGGGGGACAGATCGTGCGGGGCGGTCAACATGCGCTTCTCCTCGTGTCGAGGGACGGCGCCTGGCGTGGAAGACCCGTATCATTGCCGGGACCGGCCACATCCTCCCCTCGCGGAGAGCGCCACCTTGCCCGGGAAGGCAGGTTGGCGTTGGGCGCCGGCCCAACTCTTGATGCATCGCCCGGATAGCGCAGGGCCAGGGGGCCGCGCAAGAGGCGAAGATCAGATCATGTCGAGGAAGAGTGGCGCACCCGGAAGGACTCGAACCTCCAACCCCCAGATTCGTAGTCTGGTGCTCTATCCATTGAGCTACGGGTGCTTGCCGTGGGCCGGGAGATACCCTTCACGGCCATGCCGCGCAACCCCCCGGACGACAGCTTTATGACGTTGTTTGCACGCGTTGCACGGGGGCGGCCATGCAACAAGCGCGCATCACGCGGCCAGCTTGTTCAGCTCCCGCACCACGCTCTCGCCCATCACCGAGCAGCTGATGCGCGCCATGCCCGGCTGCATGATGTCGGCCGTGCGCATCCCGCCGGCCAGCACGCGCTCCACCGCCTGCTCGACCATGCGCGCCTGCTCCTCCATGCCGAAGGACCAGCGCAGCAGCATCGCGAAGGAGAGGATCTGCGCGGAGGGATTGGCGATGCCCTTGCCGGCGATATCCGGCGCCGAGCCATGGATCGGCTCATAAAGCGCATGGCGCCGGCCATCGGCTTGCACCGCGCCCAGCGTGGCCGAGGGCAGCATGCCCAAGGAGCCCGTCAGGGCGGCCGCCAGGTCGCTCAGCACATCGCCGAAGAGGTTGGACGCCAGGATCACGTCGAACTGCTTGGGGCGCGAGCAGAGCTGCATCGCCGCGTTGTCGGCGTACATGTGCTCCAGCTCGACATCCGGGAATTCGGTGGCGTGCACCTCGCTCACCACGGCGCGCCAGAGGCGGCCGGACTGCATGACGTTCGCCTTCTCGGTGCTGGTGACCTTGTTGCGGCGCTTGCGGGCGAGGTCGAAGGCGACGCGCGCGGCGCGGGCGATCTCGTCTTCCGAATAGACCTCGGTGTCGATGCCGACGCGCTTGCCGTTCGCGTCCGTGTGCACACCGCGCGGCTCACCGAAATAGATGCCGCCCGTGCTCTC
>JAIXSR010000163.1 GCA_027484605.1 Hyphomicrobiales bacterium
CCCCATGCGCATCGCGTTGATCGACAATTACGACAGCTTCACCTTCAACGTGGTCCATGCCCTCGGTGCTGAAGGCGCGAAGGTCGAGGTCTGGCGCAATGATGCGATCACCGCCGAGGAGCTGCTGGCGAGGAAGCCGGATGCGGTGGTGGTCTCGCCCGGGCCCTGCACGCCGAACGAGGCCGGCATCTCGCTCGACACGATCCGGCTGGCCGCCGGCAAGGTGCCGCTTTTCGGGATCTGCCTCGGCCATCAGGCGATCGGGCAGGCCTTCGGCGGCAAGGTCATCCGCAACCAGCCGATGCATGGCAAGATCTCGCGGATCACACATGATGGCAAAGGCCTGTTCCGGGGCATCAACGGCCCGGTTTCGGTGACGCGCTACCATTCGCTCGTGGTCGAGGCCACCAGCCTGCCGGACGTGCTTGTCGCCACGGCGCGGAGCGAGGACGGGCTGGTCATGGCGCTCCAGCACCGGGCGATGCCGGTCTATGGCGTGCAGTTCCATCCGGAGAGCATCGCCACCGAACAGGGCGCGCAGATCTGCCGGAATTTCCTGACCCTCGCCCGCGAATTCCATGCCTGCACGCGGGCCGCGTGAGGCCGCATCCCGCATGCCGCCTTGTCTTCGCGGGCGCCAGCCCGTATTCCGGAAGGCGGAAACGCCCGACCGGTCCTTGCCGGGAGGCCAGTCGCCTCTCGCCAAGAGACTTGCCACCAAGAGACTTGCCACCAAGAGACTTGCCACCAAGAGTGAAGCCATCACCACGAGTTCAGTATGGACGCCTTCAAACCATTGATCGCCAAGGTCGCGGCCGGCCTTCCCCTGACCCGCGCGGAAGCCGAGATGGCCTTCGGGCAGATCCTCTCGGGCGAGACCACGCCGGCCCAGAATGCCGGTTTCCTGATGGCCCTGCGCGTGCGCGGCGAAACCGTGGACGAGCTGTTCGGCGCCGTCCGGGCGATGCGCGGCAAGATGCTCGCCGTGCCGCCGGTTGCCGGTTCGATGGATGTCGTGGGCACGGGCGGTGACGCTTCGGGCTCGTGGAATGTCTCGACCCTGGCCAGCCTGATCGTGGCGAGCTGCGGCGTGCCGGTGGCCAAGCATGGCAACCGGGCGGCGTCTTCCAGTTCCGGCGCGGCCGATGTTCTGCAGGCCCTGGGCGTCAAGATCGGCCTCACCCCGGCCGAGATCAGCAATTGCCTCCAGAAGGCCGGCTATGCCTTCATGGTCGCGCCGGCCCATCACCCGGCCATGCGGCATGTGGGCCCCGTCCGGACCGAACTCGGGACGCGCACGATCTTCAACCTGCTCGGCCCGCTGTCGAACCCGGCCAATGTGAAGCGGCTGCTGCTCGGCGTCTTCGCAAAATCCTGGCTCGAGCCCATCGCCGAGACCCTGCGCGATCTCGGCACCGAGCGCGCCTGGGTGATGCATGGCTCCGACGGGCTGGACGAGATCACCACCACCGGGCCGACCCATGTGGTGGAACTGAAGGACGGCGCCCTGCGTCGGTTCGAGATCAACCCGGCCGAGGCCGGGCTTCCCCTCGCCGATCCGGCGGCCCTCAAGGGCGGCGAACCGGGGCAGAATGCGGCGGCCCTGCGGGCGGTTCTCGCGGGGGAAAGGAACGCCTATCGCGATATCGCTTTGTTCAACGCCGCGGCTGCCTTCGTCATCGCCGACAAGGCGCCCGACCTCCGGGGCGGCGTGGCCATGGGCGCTGCCGCGCTTGACGAGGGCCGGGTCGCGGCCTTGCTCGCCCGCGTGGTCGAGACCTCGAATGCGGGGCTGGCATGAGCGATATCCTGCGCCAGATCGAGGCAACCAAGCGCGAGGAGATCGCCGAGGCCAAGCGCGCCGTGCCGGAGGCCGAGATGCGCCGCCGGGCGGAAGCCGGCCTGCCGGTGCGCGGCTTCCAGGCCGCCATCGAGGCCCATCTGGCTGCGGGCCGTTTTGCGCTGATCGCGGAAATCAAGAAGGCAAGCCCGTCCAAGGGGTTGATCCGGGCGGATTTCGACCCGCCGGCTCTGGCGCGCGCCTATGCCGATGGCGGCGCGACCTGCCTCTCGGTGCTGACGGACCGCCCCTATTTCCAGGGCGCGCCGGAATTCCTCGTCGCGGCCCGTGCGGCCTGTTCGCTGCCGGTGATCCGCAAGGATTTCCTGTTCGAGCCCTATCAGGTCTACGAGGCCCGGGCCATGGGCGCGGATTGCATCCTCGTCATCATGGCCTCGGTCGATGATGCCGCCGCCCGCGATCTCGTTGCAACGGCGCAAGGCCTTGGCATGGATGCACTGGTCGAGGTGCATGACGAGGCCGAGCTGGACCGCGCCCTCGCCCTGCCCTCCCGGCTCATCGGCATCAACAACCGCGACCTCCGGAGCTTCGAGGTTTCCCTCGCCACCAGCGAGAGGCTCGCGCCCCGCATCGGGGATGACCGGATCATCATCGGCGAGAGCGGGATCTTCGCGCTCGACGATTGCCGGCGGCTTGCAAAGAGCCGGATCGGCACCTTCCTTGTCGGCGAGAGCCTGATGCGGCAGGCCGATGTGGCCACGGCCACCCGGGCCCTGCTCGGCCTTCCCGCGACCGGAGCCGCGGCATGAGCGCGGCGGGCCGGCTGACCCATCTCGATGCCAGCGGCGCCGCCCATATGGTCGATGTCGGGGAAAAGGCGGTGACGACCCGCGAGGCCCTGGCCGAGGGCCATGTCACCATGGCACCGGCGACATTGGCGCTGATCCGGGACGGGCTGGCCAAGAAGGGTGATGTCATCGCCGTCGCCCGGCTGGCGGGCATCATGGCCGCCAAGCGAACGCATGAGCTCATTCCGCTCTGCCACCCGCTCCTGCTGACGAAGGTCGCCGTGGATCTCGAGCCCGATGAAGACCTTCCGGGCCTGCGGGTTTCCGCCCGCGCCCGGGTTTCCGGGCAGACCGGCGTGGAAATGGAAGCGCTGACGGCCGTGAGCGTGGCCTGCCTGACCGTCTACGACATGGCCAAGGCCGTCGATCGCGGCATGGTCATCGGCGGAATCCGGCTGCTGGAGAAAACCGGCGGCAAGTCCGGCGACTGGCGCGCGGAGGGCTGACATGGCCGGGTTGCTGCCGGTTGAGGACGCGCTGGCCCGGCTGATCGCCGCCGGCGCCGCCCATCCCCGCCGGCAGGAACGGGTGCCGGTCCAGCTGGCCAGCGGCCGCGTGCTCGCGGAAGACCTTTTGGCGCTCCGGACGCAGCCTCCGGCAGACATGTCCGCGATGGACGGATTCGCCCTGCGTTCGGCCGATTGCGCTGCACCCGGCGCGATGCTGCGGATCATCGGCGAGAGCGCGGCGGGCCATCCCTTCTCCGGCATGGTTGGCCCGGGCGAGGCCATCCGGATCTATACCGGGGCGATCCTGCCTGCCGGCGCCGATGGCGTGGTCATCCAGGAAAACACCGAGACGGCCGGCGAGCATGTCACGCTGGCCGTGGCCGCGCAGGCGGGGCGGCATATCCGCCCCGCAGGGTGTGATTTCCACGAGGGCCAGCGGCTCCTTTCTGCGGGTGCCCGGCTCACGCCCGGCCATATCGCGCTGGCCGGCGCGATGAACCATGCCGAGATCACCGTCTTCGCGCGGCCGCGGATCGGCGTTCTGGCGACCGGCGACGAGCTGGTTTTGCCGGGCGCACCGCGCGCGCCGCACCAGATCGTGGCGACCAATGCCTTTGCCGCCATGGCGATGATGCGCCCGATGGAGGTCGAGATCGTCGATCTCGGGCTGGCCGCCGATACGCCGGAGGCGCTCAATGCCGCCATCGACCGTGCCCTGTCCGAGGCGGTGGATTGCCTGGTCACGATCGGCGGCGCCTCCGTCGGCAAGCATGATCTCGTCCGCCCGGTCACGGCTGCGCGCGGGGCGGAGCTGGCCTTCTACAAGATCGCGATGCGGCCGGGGAAACCGCTCAATTTCGGCCGTCTCGGCCCGATGCTGCTGCTCGGCCTGCCGGGGAATCCGGTTTCGGCGCTCGTCTGCACGCGCCTGTTCCTGCTGCCGCTCATTGCGGCGATGCAGGGCGACGCGCAGGCCGGGCAGGACCGCAGCGAGGCCGCGATTCTCGGCGGCGATTTTCCCGCCAATGACGAGCGGCGGGATTATGTGCGTGTCATGCTTGACCGCGACGAGCGGGGGCTCTGGATCGCCCGCCCGGCCGGCGGGCAGGATTCCTCGTTCCTCTCCGTGCTGGCCCGTGCCGAGGGCCTGCTGATCCGCCCGCCACATGCCGCGCCCGGCCACGCCGGGGACCCGGCCCGTGTGCTCCGTCTTTCGTGACCGGGCACGAACACTTGCGGAACAACGGCCGAACATGATACCGATGTTCTGTCTTTGTTTTGGGTGATTCCCCGGGGGATGGGTGCCATGCTCACCAAGAAGCAGATCGAGCTTTTGCGGTTCATCCATGAACGGTTGACCGAGAACGGGGTTCCGCCCTCCTTCGACGAAATGAAGGAAGCGCTGGATCTGCGCTCGAAATCGGGGATCCACCGGCTGATCCTTGCGCTGGAGGAGCGTGGTTTCATCCGCCGCTTGCCCAACCGGGCGCGGGCGCTGGAAGTGATCCGCCTGCCGGATGCCTATGTGCCCCGGCCGGGCCGCCAGCGGTTCTCGCCCAGCGTCATCGAGGGAAATCTCGGCAAGGTGCGGTCGAATGCAACGGCGCCCGAACCGGCGGAAGCCAGCCGCGCCGTGGCCATTCCCGTCATGGGCCGGATTGCCGCGGGCACGCCGATCTCCGCCATCCAGAGCCGCAGCCATACGGTCGACGTCTCGCCGGATTTCCTCAGCCATGGCGAGCATTACGGGCTCGAAGTGCGCGGGGATTCGATGATCGAGGCGGGGATCTTCGACGGCGATCTCGTGATCATCCGGAAGCAGGATACGGCCGATACCGGCGATATCGTGGTGGCGCTGATCGATGACGAGGAGGCCACCTTGAAGCGGCTGCGCCGCAAGGGGGCTTCCATCGCGCTCGAAGCCGCCAACCCGAATTACGAGACGCGGATCTTCGGGCCGGACCGCGTCCGCGTGCAGGGCAAGCTGGTCAGTCTCGTCCGGCGCTATTGATCGCCGGGCCCGGGTCGGCCGGGCCGCTGGCGCGGTTTTCCATTCCGGGTTCCGATTTCAGAGCCTCGGCCGGGCTTTCCGGGCCTTTTCCGTCCCGCTGGTGTTCCGCTTCCACAGGCATGCGCTGCCATGGGCGGTGATGCCGTGCGGCGCGCGTACCCTCCATCTGCCATGAGCCATCCGGCTTTGCCCAGAGCCAGAGCGTGCCCAGCTGGCGGAGTTTCTGCCCGTCGACAGGCACGCGCTCGGCCGGGCAGATCCGGTTCTCGAGCGGTGTGACGAGGATATCTGCGCGGGCGCAATCCTCGCGCAGGGCTTCCGGCCGTTGCGGGAAAGCCAGCCAGCGCCCGTCGACGAGGCGCAGGGTGCAGCCGAGCCGGTCACAGCGGACGCCGTCCTTCAGGTCCGGCGCCTTCGGCAGGCGCGGATCGGCCAAGGCGGGGAGCCATTGTGCGAGCACGAAATCCGGCGACGGCCCGAAGGCAAGGACGCGGTAGGCACCTCCCTCGCCGCGCGCCAGCAGGATGCGGCCATTTTCATGCACGATCAGGTCCGGCCGGGCGGGCATGGCCAGCGAGGCCAGCCAGAGGGCGAAAGGCATGATCGCGAGCGCCCGCAGCCGGCTGACCGGCAGGATCAGCAGCGCCATGGCGAGGATCAGCATTCCGAATTGCGAATGGCGGATCAAAGGCGCCGGCAGGCTGGCCTTGTCGAAGCCGGAGACCCATTCGGCCACGACCATGACGCCCCGGATGCCATGGCCCATCAGCCGCCAGATCGGTTCGTCGAGCCCGAACGGGTAGAGCAGGCTGCCGGCCACCGCCGCCGGCATGACCACCAGCGAGACAAGCGGAATGCCGAGCGCGTTGCCGATCAGGCCGAACGGATTGACCCGGTAGAAATGATAGGCGGCGAAGGGCGCTGTCGCCAGGCTGGCCACGATCGTGGTGATGACGATCCCGGCGAAGGCAGCGAGGATCCGGCGAGGCCAGCCGGCGAAGGGGCTGTTCTCGCCTTCCGTTTCGGGCCGGCCTGGCCGCCACAGCCCCTGCGCGGCAATCAGCGCGGCCACGGCGGCATAGGACATCTGGAAGGACGGACCAAGCAGCGCTTCCGGCTGCAGGGTAAGGACGATCAGTGCCGAGAGTGCGAGATTGCGCATGGCCAGGGCCGGCCGGTCGAGCAGGATCGCCCCGAGCATGACAAGGGTCATGATGAGCGAGCGGATCGTCGCGACTTCCGAGCCGGCAAAGAGGCAATAGGCCGTCGCGCCAAGCATCGCGCCGAAAGCGGCGATCTTCCGGATCGGCCAGCGCAGGGCGAGGCGCGTGGACAGGGCGAGCCCGGCGCGGAGGGTCCAGAACAGGACACCGGCCGCGAGCACCATGTGCAGGCCGGAAATCGAGACGATATGGTAGAGGCCCGACAGGCGGAGTGCCTCGTTGGCATCATCCGGGATCAGCCCGCGTTTGCCGGTGACCAGCGCTGCCGCGACGGCGCCGGCCGGGCCGCCGATGATCTCGGCGATGCGGCGCGTGAGCAGGTTGCGGGCTTCGTCGAGCTGCGCCAGCCGCGACAGGGCGGCCGGCGGTTCCGGCGCCCCCGCCCAGGGGCGGACGGGGCCGATCGCATAGCCGATCGCGCCGATGCCCCGGAAGAAGGCCTCGCGGCGGAAATCGAACCCGCCCGGCAGGGCAGCGCCTGCCGGTGGGGCAAGGCTGGCCTTCAGGGTCACGGGCGATCCCGACGGCAAAGCGAGATGACCCGGCACGCCGATCTTCACCCGGAACGGGGTTTCAGCCGGTGCCAGGCCCTCGATCCTGTGGACGCGGAGCAGGATACGGCTGCGCTGCGGGGTGAAATCGATCGTTTCGATGAAGCCCTGCACTTCCGCCATCCGCGCGCGATCGGGGACCGGCGCCTCCACGATGGCGGTGCGGAAGGTCGCGATGCTCATCCCGAGGCTGGCGAACAGGGCCAAGAGTGCCAGCCAGCGGCGCCAGCTTGCGGCAAGGCCGGCCAGCACGCCGAAAAGCCCGGCGAGGAGAAGGGCCGCCCGGAGCGAAGGCTCGGCCGGCAGGGTGAAGTAGGCGAGAATGCCCACGCCATAGGCCACCGGGAACCACAGGAAGCCGGTCCGCCGGCTGGCCTCAAGCGCGAGCCATTCCGCAAGGACGGCCGGCAGGCGCGGCCAGACCGGCAAAGCCAGCCGGATCGGGCTTGCGGGCACCGGGGCCGGGCGTGCGGCGGCATGCGTCTTCACCGGCGCTGCCCCCGACGGATGCGGGGCCTTGCCGGGCCGGGCAACGAGCCGTTGGGCGGCTTCTTGTGGTTTCGCGGCGGCATGGGGCTTTCCGTCCAGCTTGCCTGCATGCTAGAGCGCCGCTCTGGCCACCGCAATGGTGCTCGCCCCCGATTGATGGTTCCCCGCATGCCCGATCCGATCGTCACCCGCTTTGCCCCCTCGCCGACCGGTTTTCTCCATATCGGCGGCGGTCGAACGGCCCTGTTCAACTGGCTGCTGGCGAAGAAGCTCGGGGGCAAGATGCTGCTGCGCATCGAGGATACCGACCGGGCCCGTTCGACCACGGAGGCGATCGACGCGATCCTCGACGGTCTGCACTGGCTGGGCCTGACCTGGGATGGCGAGGTTGTGTACCAGTTCGCCCGCGCCGCCCGCCATCGCGAGGTGGCCGAGGACATGCTGGCCAAGGGCAAGGCCTATCATTGCTATGCGACGCCGGAGGAGCTCGAGGCGATGCGCGAGGAGGCCAAGGCGCAGGGCAAGCCCATGCGCTATGATGGCCGCTGGCGTGACCGCAGCGAGGCCGACCGCCAGGAAGCCGCCGCGCGGGGCCTCAAGCCGGTGATCCGGCTGAAGGCACCGCAGACCGGCGAGACAGTGGTCGAGGATCTCGTGCAGGGCCGCGTGACCTGGGCGAACGAGAATCTCGACGATCTGGTGCTGCTGCGCTCGGATGGCACGCCAACCTACATGCTCGCGGTGGTGGTGGACGACCACGACATGGCGGTCACGCATGTGATCCGCGGCGACGACCACCTGACCAATGCCGCGCGCCAGACCCAGATCTACGAGGCCAATGGCTGGAAAGTGCCGGCCATGGCGCATATTCCGCTGATCCACGGGGCGGATGGCGCCAAGCTCTCCAAGCGCCACGGCGCACTCGGCGTCGATGCCTATCGCGCGCTTGGCTATCTGCCGGCGGCGTTGCGGAACTATCTCGTCCGGCTGGGCTGGAGCTTCGGCGACCAGGAAATCTTCTCGACCGAGGAAATGATCGCCGCCTTCGACCTGAAGAATGTCGGCCGCTCCCCGGCGCGCTTCGATTTCGCCAAGCTGGAAAACATCAACGGCCATTACATGCGGCACACGCCGGATGCCGAGCTGATGGCGGCGATCGAGCAGGTGCTGCCGCATATCGAGGGCGGCGCGGAGATCGCGGCGCGGCTCGAAAGCGGGCTGCGCGCCAAATGGCTCGAGGCCATGCCGGGCCTCAAGGAGCGGGCGAAGACGCTGGTCGAACTGATCGACGGGGCGAAATTCCTCCATGCCGCCCGGCCGCTGGCGCTCGATGACAAGGCCCGCGAGATTCTCGACAAGGGCGGCCGCGCCGTGCTCAAGGCCCTGCTGCCCCGGCTGGAAGCCGTCTCGCAATGGGATGCGGCCACATTGGAAGCGGCGGTTCGCGCGGAATCCGAGGCGACGGGCCAGAAGCTGGGCATGCTGGCACAACCTTTGCGTGCTGCCTTGACCGGGCGTTCAACATCGCCGGGAATTTTTGATGTCTTCGCAGTGATCGGGCGCGACGAGAGCCTGGCCCGGATCCGCGACCAAGCCTAGGAAAACCGTTGGTTTTTTCCGGATTCCGGCATCGTCGCCCTGTTGGGCCGCCGGGCATATACGCCGGAAGCCCAACTTGAACCTGAACGGATGTTAAGCTACGGAAACGCTCGACCATGCGGCACTGCAACACGCGGGGCCGCGCCGGTGCAGCTGGCGGGGGCCAGGCGCACCCAAGCGCTATGAGGAGTTTGCCATGACCGCGCATATGACAACACTGAAAGTGGGCGATGAGGTCGTCGATCTTCCGGTGAAAGAAGGGTCGATCGGGCCGGCAGTTGTCGATATCGGCAAGCTCTATGGCCAGACCGGGATGTTCACCTACGATCCGGGTTTCACCTCGACCGCCTCCTGCGAGTCGAAGATCACCTATATCGATGGCGACGAAGGCGTGCTGCTCTATCGCGGCTACCCGATCGAACAGCTCGCCGAGCACGGCGATTTCCTCGAGACCTGCTACCTGCTGCTGTACGGTGACCTGCCGACCCCGACCCAGAAGTCCGATTTTGACTATCGCGTGACGCGCCACACCATGCTGCACGAGCAGATGATGCGGTTCTTCCAGGGCTTCCGCCGCGACGCCCATCCGATGGCGGTGATGGTGGCCTCGGTCGGCGCGCTCTCGGCCTTCTACCATGACTCTACCGATATCTCGGACCCCTACCAGCGCATGGTCGCCTCGATGCGCATGATCGCCAAGATGCCGACTTTGGCCTCGATGGCGTTCAAATACTCGATCGGCCAGCCCTTCGTGTATCCGAAGAACGATCTCGACTATACCTCGAACTTCCTGCGCATGTGCTTCGCGGTGCCGTGCGAGGAGTACAAGGTCAACCCGGTGCTGAGCCGCGCGCTTGACCGTATCTTCATCCTCCATGCCGATCACGAGCAGAATGCCTCGACCTCGACGGTCCGGCTGGCCGGCTCGTCGGGCGCCAACCCCTTCGCCTGCATCGCCGCCGGCATTGCCTGCCTCTGGGGTCCGGCCCATGGCGGCGCGAACGAGGCCGCCCTGCAGATGCTGCAGGAGATCGGCTCGGTCGACAATATTCCGAAGTATATCGCCAAGGCGAAGGACAAGAACGATCCGTTCCGCCTGATGGGCTTCGGCCACCGCGTCTACAAGAACTACGATCCGCGCGCGAAGATCATGC
>JAIXSR010000107.1 GCA_027484605.1 Hyphomicrobiales bacterium
CCAGCAATGACCAGTCCACCGGCGCACCGCTCTCCCGCCGGATGCCCACCCGTTCGAGCGCAACGGAATGCTTGGCCGTCACATAGGCATGGAATTCGGCCCAGCGGTTCTGGATGGCCTGCAACTCGCCGTTCCAGCCGGCTATTTCGATATCGAAACGCATGCGCCGTTGGGATGGCAAGTCGGCGAGATCCTCCCCCTGCAGGATGGCATCGAGCGCTTTCCGATTGAACGCCGGCAGGTCGGGGGCGATGGCCGGCAGCCGCGCCGTGGCCAGCAATTCCCGCGCATAGGTGAAATCGTAGCTCTTCACGATGCGATTGCTGTCAATCGAAAAGGCTCCCGGCGGCCCATTGTCGAGCCATTCCCGGCCACCGAAAGCCGCATGCCGCGCATCAATCCCGCTATCGACCACTGCCCAGCGGATCCCGCTGGTATCGGTCTGGAAGAGCCGTTGCGTGGCATCCGCCTTGACCGTCTTCCGCGAACGGGAAGCCGCATGTTCCGCATTGCGGTTCAACGCGATGCTGTGGATGCGCAGGCGGGCAAAATCCCCCTGCTGCTGCACGAGCTTGTCGGTAGCCTGCCGTCGATTCCCGCCTTGCAACCGGGCACACCCCGTGTCGATGGTCTTGAGCACGGTGCCCATGGCCTCGCTCAGAACGGCAAGGAGGCCGGGCAAGGCGGCGTCGGGATTGGTCAGCGACTGGGCAACCGCCAGCATGACGCGCCGCGTTTCTACAACGGCATCCTGGTTTTCCACCGCATTGCCGGGCCCCAGCCGGAGCTGCCAGAGCACCGTGAAGCTGGCAAGCGCCACAAACCGGTACAACTGGAAGGAGGTGCGCTTTTCCTTGATCGCATCATCAACGGTGTAGCGCCCTCCTCGATTCCGCAGGGACTGGGAAAACTCGTTCACGGATTGCAACAGCGCGCGGCCAAGCGTTCCCACAGGAACCGCCTCTTCCATCGGCAGCGAGGTCGCTCCCGTTTCGGCAAGGCGATGCCACCAGTCCGTCATCGGAACCACGGCCTGGAGCAATTCACTGACCGTCATATGCGCATGGACGGTCGAGCGCGAATAGGCGAGTTGCGTCCGCCGCCGCATGGCCAGTTTCCGGGCCGGATTGTCGGGATCGTCGACAAGATTGATCTCCATGCCAACAGCAACGCTGCCGGCTGGAACGCCATCCCGCGGCAGGATCATCAGGTCGGGACGGGGATCGGCAATGCCGCGGGCAAGATCCTCCCAGAGCGCGAGCCACACATCTGGCCGGACAGGGCTGTCCTGCGTGAACCGGCTGTGGCCGAACGTCTTGTGCACGAGATCGACGAGGATGCTCCTGTCTTCTCTGCTGAGGGCAGCGCCACTGCGTGCGGTATCCATGAACGCGACTCCCTAGCGGCGATTGGCGGGGCAGGCAGCGGGCGCGACCTCCGCCCAGGTGTTGAGCTGGCCCTTGACCGCGGTGACGACCTTCAGGCATTCGCCGGGCGCCACCTGGCCAACCACCGGATTGTTGGTGTTTGCGACCGAGGTGTTGC
This sequence comes from Hyphomicrobiales bacterium, assembly GCA_027484605.1. Taxonomy (GTDB): domain Bacteria; phylum Pseudomonadota; class Alphaproteobacteria; order Rhizobiales; family Beijerinckiaceae; genus Rhabdaerophilum. The sequence continues at coordinate 1,546 of JAIXSR010000107.1, forward strand.
TCTTGCGGACATTGACCTGCCATCGCGGTTCGATGATGGCGCCGACCTCGTCGACACTGTCCTGGGACTTGTCGAGCCTGTCAAAGTTGGTGTCGCTGTATTTCTGAACCGGGATCCGCGCTGTGGCGACCCAGCCCAGCGGCTTGGCCGTTGTTTGCGCAGTGGCGATGGCATCGACAATCATCGACAGCTCCCTGCCCTGCTCCTGTTTCCACGAGCTTTTGACATAGCGCAGCCGATCCGGGCCGAGCTCGCCGCAAGCCTTGCCAAAGTTCTCGAGGCGGTAATCGACGAGGTTGTCCGTCCGGACAGTGAGGGTGTTGGCGCTGACGAATTCGAGAATTTTCGAGAACATCTCGTCGCAGGACTTGCCGATGGCCACATTCGCCTGATCGCGCGAGAGCAGATAGCCCCCGAAAGCAAGCGCAATGGCCACAACACCTTTCTGAAGGATATCGGCCAGTCTTTGCAGGGTCTCGAGCATGGCGGAACCTCAAGGATCATTGAGCGGGAAAGCGGGATAGGGCAGGCTTTTCGGCGCCTTGGCCTCCGGCACCATGTACGAGCGGGCCGCGACATCCATCGCGAGCCAGCCCCAATTGATCAGTCGGGCCTGCTCGGCTTCGGAGAACGGGTTCAGCCTTGTCCTGAGCCGCGCGAGTTCATGGATCCGCGCGGGGCTGGCCTTGAGGAGCTGGCTTGCAGGATAGCTCGCCGGATCGCCGTCAATTCCGGCATAGACCGGCTGGCGGCCCTGCGCCTTGCATTCGGCAAAGAGCAACCGCTTGCGCAAGGCACGCGCTTGGTCCGTGGCGATATCAAGGGCGCGCATGGCCTGCTTGGGCCAGAAACTGCTGGCCTCCTCTTCGGTCCCGAAGGGAGCCCCGGCATCGCTGACGACGATCGTCTTGAAATCATCGATCGTCTCGAGGCCGAGATTGTCATAGGCACCGCCATCGGTCAGTGACAAGCTGCCCGTATAGGCGGGGTTGCCATGATGGATCGCCCCCTTGAGCTTTTTCCAGGCGCCGGGCTTTGTGGCGATCTCGACAGGCGAGAGGACCGGCGGAAAAGCACTCGATGCCGCAACGGCGACGGCGAGTCGGATCTTCGGATTGGGAATCTCCCCGATCGTGTAATCCGCCAGCCGGATTTTCTGGAGCCGGACGAGACGACCGGTCTGCAGATTCGTGGCGTTGAACACGAATTGCGGGGAATCCGGCAGATCCTGCAACGTGATCCCTTCGAAGAGATCATCATAGGCCTTGGCCAGCATGTCGCCGACGGTGACGCCGGGCAGAAATGCGCCCCATCCGACAGCCGAAGTATCCAGCGAACGGGTGCAGAAGTTGCGCAAAGGCTCGATCACGGCCGCACCGAGATTGGTGATCACCCCGTCCTTGATCACCAGGCGCTTCCAGGACGAGGCCAGCATGCCGGCCGTGATGGATCCGCCCGAGACAGACGAGATCCGGACAAACCGGGTCAGGAGCCCCAGTTCATTCAGCCGGATCAATGCGCCGCAATGAAAGAGCGTGGCCCGGAAGCCGCCACCGGAAAGGGCCAATGCAGGCTTGGTTCTGTCGGCGCTTGGCTTGCTCTGGACCGCTGGCATGGCTGCCCCTCCCCTTGCCTAGATCTTGTGGACGAGATCGATGATCGAGCGGCCGGCGAAGCGACCGACAAACACGGTGTCCGTCTGGACAACCTTCTTGCGGCCCTGATCCTCCTGGACCATCCGCGCCGCGCGGGCCGTGATCCGGTAGACCTGCCCGGCTTCCACAGAGTACCCGCCCGAGGGTGGAAAGCGCAGCGGGTCGGTCATGAAGACATTGTAGAGCCGCTCACCGATGCCCTTCTCGCTCAGAACACTCGACAGGGGCGGCGTGGCCTTTTCTGCGTCGGTTGGAGTCTCGACCTTCTCGATGAAGACCTCGGCGGGCCCCGCAATGTTGAGCGGATTGATGCGAACGGAAAGCCAGGCCCGGTCCTGGGGCGGCAACGGCTTTTCGGCCTCTGGCTGAACCGGAGACCGCAGGCCCAGACGCTTGAAGAGTTCGAACACCGCGGCGCTGCCTCCGGCAAGCACCATGGCAGACAGGAAGCCGGACGCAGTGAGAAACTGCGCCGTCGCCGGCACGGCTTCCTTCCCGCCGGAATAGACGATGATCCGCGCAATGACATCGTAATTGAAAACCGAGACAATCGTGCCGCCGAATAGGATCATGACAAGCGTCTTGACGGCGCGCCCATTGAAGAATTCCCGGTAAAGCCGCCAATTGAAGAGCGTCGTGAGCGCGGTTTCCATCGCGGTTGCCACGGCGAGCAAGCCGGCCAGTTCCGGCAGGAGCTTGTCGGTCAAGACCTTGGGCAGGCCGGCGGGATCGGGCGGTGATCCCTCAGCCAACGCCACCCCGCATCCGATGACCGATATGACGCCCGAAAGCCAGATCCGCGCCTGCCAATTCGATTGCATGATGACCCCCCGTCTATCGCGATCGCATGGGGCAAGCGTGGCCCGAGCTTCGGGAGCGGTCTGTGGCAATGTGCACAGATGTTTCGAAAGGGTTAATGCAGCTTGACCCTCGAATGTCGGGACGAACGCGCGCACCAAACGCCTGTTCGAGGAAAATCCGGAAACAGCCGCACCAATCCTGATATTGCCAGCCCGGCCGCTCTGCTTAAGATTATCGCGCCGGAGCGACTGCCATGCCGATCAAGACTGTTCTGAAGTACCTGATCAAGTCCGACATGAAGTCGCTCGGGCTCGGCGCATTGGTGCTGGCCGCCCTGATCGCGGTGGCGATCGTCAGCTGGATGACGCCGCAGGCCAAGGTCGGGAAGCTGCTCGACAACGTGCTCAACCCTGATAATGCGGCGATCCTCGCCTGGAGCGCCCGCTCCTCCGTGGATGGGCCGGCGGTCACCATTGTCGACATTGATGACCGCAGCTTCCACGCCTGGGACCAGCCGCCTGTCACACCCCGGCGGGAACTGGCCGGGCTCATGGAGGCCGTTCTGCGGCGCAGCCCGGCAATGCTTGTTGTCGATGTCGACATCACCGGCACGCAGGACAGCAGCGAACTCGATCTCACCATCGCCCTGCTGGAACGCCTCGCGGCGGACAAAACGGGTCCCGTCATCGTGCTGATGCGCCGGCTCTGGTCCTCGCCGCCCTTCGCCGAGGTGCCAAGCTTCGGCGGCCCGACCGGGCGGGCGGCTGGCAGCAAGCTCGCGCGGATCGAGGAGATCGTCGAGGGATCCGACCGGCTGATCTGGGCCTCGGCGCTGCATGGCGTCGATGGCGACGGGCTGATCCGGAAATGGCGTCTCGCGGAGGCCGCCTGCAACAGCGCCGGCCGCATGCCGGTCCGAGGGTTCCTGACACCCTATGTGATCGCTGCCGCCTTGCTCCAGAGCCCCGCTGCGGAGCGCCATCGCGCGGTCACCGACCTCAAGACCTGGGCCCGCGCCTATGCCGAGGAGGCCTGCCGCAGCCCCGGGAAAACACCGGCCCATCTTTTGCTGGCCAAGGTCAGCGGCGGTCGTTTGGCCTACCGGTCCGCCACCCTGCCGCTGCCCTATCACCATGCGATGTTCGACCGCGAGGGAGATGGTTTCGCCGCGCAGGATGACCAGGGCCGATCCGTGCGCGGGGTCCTGATCCATTCCGCGGCTTCCCTCCTCGCCAGCGAACCGGAAATCCGCGGCAGCCGGGCGGAATTCTGTGCCGCCCTTGTCAGCCCGGCCATGGGGTGCGGCATCGTCGAGTCCCGCGTCGCGCTGATCGGCGCGAGCCATCTCGACAGCCGGGACATTCACATCACACCGCTCGGGCCGATGGCCGGGCTCTACATCGTCGCGAATGGCATTCTCGGGTCGAAGGCGGCGATCGGCCTGCGGCCCTGGTATATCGAGCCGGCAGCCATGGGAGCGGCCCTGTTCGTGCTGTTCTGGGCCGGGATCAAATTCCTGCCGGGGCTCGGCTCCACGCTCGCGTCAACCCTTGCGATTGCGCTCGTCTGTGGGGTCTTCGTGCTGCTCGGAGGCATGGTCGGGCTTGATGCCGGACGCCTTCACGAGAGCATCCTCTACGCGCTGGCGATCTATGCGTTCTACCTTCTCGTCGGCTGGCTGCTCGCGATCCTTCGCAAGCTTCCGGCTGCCTGGCGGCTGCTGCGCACCCGTGGTCGTGAGAGCCAAGGCGTCGGCACGGCAGGCATCATGGCCCTTGCCGGCGCAGCCTTGCTGGCCGGCTTCATCGCCTCGCCCGAGCTTGCTCTTGCGCAATCCGACCCCAAGACCTCCGCCGGCATCGTCGAGCGCATCGAGAACTGGGACAGCAAGCCGGCCATCGCCATGCTCCTCCGCGGAGCGGATGCCGAACGGCGGCTCGTTCTCGGCGAACATGTCCTTCCGGGAGACCGGATCCGCGCACCCAATGCGGACACCACCATCGTGATCAAGCGCGTCCGCGGGATCCAGGAAATCTGCAAGAAGAACCAGGAGCGCGAGGCCTGCACCGGGATCGTGCAGGCGGAAGGGGGCATGCTGCGCAACCCGACCGCGATGTGGCGCAGCGTCCGCGACCTGATGCGCCATTACGGTTCGGCCAATGCCGTCAACATGGCAACGCGTTCGGCTGATCCACCGGTCTTCCGCTTCGATCGGCAGGAGCGGAACGCACCACCCCGCCCGCAGCGCCTATTGGATGGGAAGGGTCCGATCACCCTGGTCTGGAGTGGTGGTGCGCCTCCCTTCCAGGTCCGGCTTCTTGGAGGCGCCTCCGGCAACGATGTCCTCGCGGAAAGCCGTGCAGAGGGACATCGGGCTGTCATGACGCCCCGGCTTCCGCTGTCAGGCACCAGCCGGATCGAGGTGACGGAGATCCCCTCTGTCCCCGGCGGTCCGGCCCGGAAGGCGACACTCTCGATCGAGATCGCCAGCCCGCCGCCGGCCCTGCCGGATTTCTCCGAATACGCACCGGATGCCGAGACACGCATTTTCCTCGCCGCGATCTGGCTCGCCCAGCGCGAGCGTGGCGCTTTCCTGCTGGCAGCACTCCAGTTGCTGGAACCCATCGCCGAACGCCACCCGCCTTCCGCCGCGCTGCGTGCTGCGCTGCGCATGGGCGACCGGCCGGACTAGGCATGGGCGAACGAAAGGAACAGCCTATGGGTCACAAGAAGCTTTTCGCTCCCCGGCTCATCCTTCTTGCGACCCTTGGGATTGGGCTGTGCGTGCCGGCAGGGCGGCTCGCCGCCGAGAGCCCCATGCAGGCAACACCAAGGGCACCAGCAACTCGAGCCCCCTCCCCCGTGCCTCAGGTCCTGGAGCCGCCGAAACTCCGGAGCTCGGCTTTCCTTGCGCTTGACCAGGACCACCAGGGTTTCCAGCTCCAGCTCGCCAATCCGGGGAGCCTCAACCTCGAACGACGCACCCAGATCGCA
>JAIXSR010000049.1 GCA_027484605.1 Hyphomicrobiales bacterium
AGACCCGCCGGCCGGTGGCGCCCTCCTCGAGGACCGGCGCGACCAGCACATCCGGGCCGAGCAGGAACACATCATCGGCGGCGATGGCGGCGGGATCGTCCGGCCAATGCCAGAGCAAGGGCCGGATGGCCGGCTCGTCGGTCGTCGCGGCCTGCCACATGAGCGTGTAGATCAGCGGCATGAGCCGCTCGCGCAGCTGCATCGCGGCGCGGATCTGCGGCAGGACTTCCGGGTAGAGCCAGGGCACGGTGGTGATGCCGTCATCGTTCCAGGAGTTCATGACGAAGCGCGGCCAGAGGCAGCAGAATTCGGCGAAGCGGACCAGCAGTTCCGGGCCCGGCCGGGGGCCATGGAAGCCGCCGACATCATGGCCGGTATTGTACATGCCGCTCAGCACCATCGTCAGCCCCTGGCTGAGATTGAAGCGCAAGGTCTTCCAGGCGGTGGCATTGTCGCCGGACCAGGTCTGGCCATAGCGCCAGATCCCGGCAGAGCCGCCGCGGGTGATGTTGTAGGGGCGCTCTCCCGGCGCCTGCGCGCGATGGGCCTCGTCCGCCAGCTTGGTCATCAGCAGGGCCTGGGCCGGACGGGCCAAAGCCTGCGGGAAGGGCCGGCCATCGCCGGCGCAGAGCGCGTCCTCGTCCCAGATCTCGTATTCGTTGTTGTCGTTCCAGATCGTGGTGACGCCATGGGCGAGCAGGGTCCTGTCCATGCCGTCGCGCCACCAGGCACGGCCCTCCGGGCTGGTGAAATCGAGATGGAGGCCGAGACCGTCCCAGAATTGCGCCGTGGCCGGGGCCCCGCCGGCGCCATCGCGCACGAGGCCGGCCTTTGCCAGCTCGCCGAGGCGGGGATGATCCGCGAGCAGGCAGGGCTTGAGATTGGTGATGGCCCGCATGCCCGCGGCCTCGATCCGGGCAATGGTGCCGGCGGGATCGGAGAATTTCTCGTGGTTCCAGCGGAAGGCATAGCGCTTGCCGTCATGCATGGAATAGCCTGAACCGAAATGGAAACTGCGGCAGGGAATGCCGTGCTCGTGGCAGCGGGCGAGGAAGGCGGTGATCCGCGCATCGGCATCCGGCGCATCGGCGATGGCCATGCTGGTCATGCCGAAGCCGAGCGACCAGAGCGGCGGGAAGGCCTGCCCGCCCGTCAGCCAGGAGAATCGCCGCGTGACATCGGCCACGCGCGGCCCGGCGAAGACATAGTAATCGAGATCGCCGTCATCTGCAGAATAGGACCGGAACAGCCCGTGGTAATTGTCGAGCGTGGCGCCGAGATCCATCGAGGCCGTGGCGAGATTGTCATAGAACAGGCCATGCGCGCCGGCCTCGCCATCGACGATGTAGAAGGGGATCATCTTGTAGAGCGGGTCGCTCGTCTCGGCATCGTAGCCGCAGGGATCGACCGCATCGATCCGGAAGCGGCGGCCGGTCTTGTCGAGGCGCCCGGTCTTGTCGCCGAGGCCGAAATGCCGGTCACTGCCCTTGCGGGCCAGGAAATGCGCGAAGGCGCCGCTGCGGCGCGAAACGAGATAGGCCTGCGTGCCGCGGTCCTCGAGGAAGGGCGCGGTCTCGCCGGCGCGCCGCCAGGTGAAACCGAAGGGCGAGAGCCGGACCGTGACGCTCAACCCGGCCCCGGCAATCTCGACCTGGCCGTTCCTGGCCATCGCGATCACCTCCGGCAGGGCGAAGCCGGAGAGGTCCTCGCGGGGGCGGCCCTCGAAGGCCGGCTCGCGGCGATCCGGGGCAATGGCCCAGCCGCGATCGAGCCGGTAGCCGCCGGGGCGGCGGAGGACGACGCGGGCGAGGCCGTGGTCGAGCAGGGCGAGGCGCGCCTCGAAGCCATGATCGAGGCCGAAGCGGAACCAGGCGCCCTCCTGGCCGAGATAGGTTGCGTCAACGAGGGCTTTCATGGGCCTTGGCTCCGGAAGCAGTGCAAGGGAATGCGGGTTCTTGGGAATGCGGGTTCTTGGGAATGGGGGTTCTTGGGAATGCGGGTTCTTGGATCAGGGGCGGATGGCGAGGCCGGCCGCATCGAAGAGATGCAGGCGGGCCGGGTCGAACCGGACGGGCACGTCCTCGCCCCGGCGGGCGGGATCCTCCAGCGGCGAGCGCAGGGTCAGGGCGGTGCCATCGGCGAGCGTGCCATAGAGGTAGGATTCGCTGCCGAGCTGCTCGACCAGCTCCACGGCGATCCTCGCATCGGCCTCGCCCGCGCTGCAGGGCGCGACATGTTCCGGCCGGATGCCGAGCGTCACCTCGCCCGCCGCCGCAAGCCCGGGCGGGAGCGGCAGCGTCACCTTGCCATCCGGCGTGACCAGCCTGCCCTCCGGCCCGACCCGACCGCGGATGAAATTCATGCGCGGCGAGCCGATGAAGCCGGCGACGAACAGATTGGCCGGGCGGTTATAGAGGTCGAGCGGGGTGCCGACCTGCTCGATCCGGCCCTTGTTGAGCACGACGATCCGGTTGGCGAGGGTCATCGCCTCGACCTGGTCATGGGTGACATAGATCATCGTGCCGCCGATCTCGGCATGCAGGCCCGCCAGCTCCTTGCGGGTGGCGACGCGCAATTCGGCATCGAGATTGGAGAGCGGCTCGTCGAACAGGAAGATCTTCGGATCGCGCACCACCGCGCGTCCGATCGCCACGCGCTGGCGCTGCCCGCCCGAGAGCGCGCCGGGCTTGCGGTCGAGATAATCGGTCAGGCGCAGCATCGTCGCGGCCCGGCGCACGCGGGCCTCGATCTCGGCCGGCGGCAGGCGCATGTTCTCGAGCGCGAAGGCGATGTTCCGGTAGACGCTCATATGCGGATAGAGCGCATAGGACTGGAACACCATGGCGAGGCCGCGTTCGGCGGCGCGCTGGCCGGTCACGTCCTCATCATCGATGCGGATCGTGCCGGCCGTCACCTCCTCCAGCCCGGCAATGACGCGGAGCAGGGTGGATTTGCCGCAGCCCGAAGGGCCGACAAAGACCACGAATTCGCCGTTCGCCACCTCGAGATCGATGCCCCGGAGCACCTCGACCGGGCCGAAAGACTTGCCGATCCCCTTCAGGACAAGACCTGCCATCTCATTTCATCCCTGTATTGGCGATGCCGGTGGTGATGAAGCGCTGCAGGAACACGAAGACGAGGGCCACCGGCGCCAGCGTCATCACCGTCATGGCCAGCAGGTAGTGCCATTGCGTCTGCAATTCGCCCTGGAAGGCGTTGAGGCCGATCTGAAGCGTGTAGACCTCGCTCTTGGTCAGCACCGCCAGTGGCCAGAGGAATTCGTTCCAGCGCCACATGATCGAGAAGATCGCCAGCACGGCGAGGGCCGGCAGGGTGAGCGGCATGACGATACGGGAATAGATCTGCCATTCCGACGCCTTGTCCATGCGGGCCGCCTCGATCAGGTCGCGCGGGAGGGTGAGCATGTATTGCCGGAGCAGGAAGACGCCGGTCGGCGTGGCGGCGCCGGGCAGGATCACCGCCCAGAGCGAATTGTTGAGCCCGAGCTGGGTGACCACGAGGAAGACCGGCACCAGCACGATGGTGATCGGGATCATCAGGGTGCCGATCACCATCAGCAGGGCCGCATTCTTGCCGCGGAACTCGTAGATGGCCAGCGCATAGGCGGCCATGGAATTGATAAGCAGGGTGATGATCGTCGCGACAATCGTCACGACCAGCGAATTGGCGAAATAGCGGCCGAAGGCGAATTGCTTCAGCGGCTCGGTATAGTTCGACCAGGCGAAGGCGACCTCGCGGACCGGCTCGCGCGCCTCGATCGGCACGCGGATCACCGGCCCGGCCGGATTGGCGGGATCGACCATCGTCGCCTGGATGCCGATGCGGCGGACCTGCGCCAGTTCCTTGACCGAACCATCCGGCAGGCGGACGCGATGCAGCTCCAGCGGCTGGGCATGGCCGGGGACGGAAATGGTCTTCTGCGAGAGCGGCAGGAAGGAAGGCGGGAATTCCAGCAGGCCGGCCGGCGTCTTCAGCGAGGACAGGACCAGCCAGAGCACCGGGCCGAACATCAGCGCCACGCCGAGGGCGAGATAGGCATAGGAGAGGATGTCGGTCCAGCCGAGACGGCCGGGCCGCCGGGTCTGCCGGAGGAGCGAGGCGGCGCGGCTCATGGCAACGCGGTTCATGCGGCCTTCCTCCGTGCGATCCAGAGCTGCAGCATCGTCAGTGCGAAGAGCAGCGAGCCGAGCAGCATCGAGGCGGCGGCGGCGAGGCCGAAATTCTGGACCTGGTTGGCGAAGGCGGTCTCGTAGATGTATTGCACCACCATCAGGGTCGCGGTGCCCGGCCCGCCACCCGTCAGCACGAAGACCTCATCGAAGGTCTGCACGGCCTTGATCAGCACCAGGACCAGCACGACGACGAGGTTCGGCCAGAGCAGGGGCAGGGTGATCCGCGTCAGGACGCGCATCGGCTTCGTGCCGTCCATTTCCGCCGCCTCGTAGAGATCGGCAGGGATGGCCTGAAGGCCGGCCAGCAGGATGAGCGTGTAGAAGCCCATATGCGCCCAGACCGAAACGAAGACGGCCCAGAACATCGCCCAGCCGGGCTCGACGAAGAAGAGGATCTTCTCGCCGCCGGCAAGCGTGATCGCGCCGTTGAGGAGGCCGTCGCGCTGGAGGATCCATTTCCAGATCAGCGCGACCACGACCGGCGAGAGCAGGACCGGGAAGAAATAGACGGCGCGGAAGAACCCGCGGCCACGGATCTTCCGGTTGAGCACGAGCGCCGTCACCAGGGCCGTGCCGACCATGGCCACCATCTGGAACAGGGTGAATTTCAGCGTGTTCGACACGCCCTTCCAGAAATGGTCCTCGCGGCAGGAGGCGGGATCGAGATAGGAGCCGCATTGCATCAGGCCGCGATAATGGTCACCGCCGATGAAGGGCCGCTCGGAGAGGAAGAGATTGGTGCCGCCGGTCAGCGACATCGCCATGTTGATGCCGATCGGGAGGAAGACGAAGAGCCCGAAGAACAGGATGTTCGGGGCCAGGAACACATAGGCCATGCCCCTTCCGCCCACGGCGCGCTGGATCCACGCCATCGGCCGGTCGAGCAGGCCGGCCACGGCCTGGATCAGGCGCGAGGCATGGCTGTCGCGCAGGATCGCGCGAGGCGGGGAGCCGGTTTCGGACATGGCAGACCCTCGGGAGACCCTTGTGGTCAGGTTTCTTGCGGCCGGGTTTCCGGAAGCGAAAAGGCGGAGGGCGCGCGGCAGGAGAACCGCGCGCCCTGGCCGTTACTTCTTGTTGCGCTCGGCGACCTGCTGGGCAACATCGGCATCGATCCGCCTGATCGCATCGTCGATCGCGATTTCGCCCGCCACCGCCTGGCCGATCCGGCTGATCGCCGCGTTGAAGACGATGCGGCTATAGGCATTGCCCTGGATGCGATAGGCGGCGGGGTCGAGCGCGGCCACGGCATCGCCGAAGACCTTCAGCGCAGCGGCGGCCTGGGCGGAAGCGCCCTGATAGGCGACGCCCTTCTTCGCGATCCCGATATGGCCGGGCACGAAAAGCGTCCGGGCATAGAATTCCGAGAGGATCGGCTCGCTGGCGAGGAAATCCATCACCTTGGCCACTTCCGCCGGATGCTTCGTCGCCTTGATGCCGATCACGCCGGCGCCACCGGGCATGCCGGAGCAATTGGCCGGGCCGCAGGGCGTGGGCGCGGCGATCCAGTCAAAGGCATTGCCGACGGTCTTGTCGAACTGCGCGATCTGCCAGGAGCCGGAGAGATAGAACGGCACCTGCGCGTTCTTGAATTCCTCGTTCGCGCCGCGATAGGCCGTGCCGGAGACCGAACCCCAGAGCTCCTTCGACATCACGCCGCTCTTGTGCCAGTCGACGATCAGCTGTGCCGCGCGACGGAAGCCCTCGTCGGCCGGGGTCGGCAGACCATCGGCGCCGATCATCTTCGCGCCCTGCGAGACGGCCAGGCCGAAGAAGCGGTGGCCCGAGCGGTCGAAAGCCACCGGATACGGAGCCTTGACCTTGTCGGCCACAGCCTTGGCCGCCTTCGCCCAATCGTCCCAGGTCGCCTTCGGACCGGGAATCGCCACGCCGGCCTGCTCGAACAGGGTCTTGTTGACCAGCGGGCCGGTCACGGTCAGCTGCGTCATGTAGCCGGGAATGGCCGTCGTATTGCCGGGTTCGCGCATCCATTCGAGGAAGGGCCCGAAATTCTGCTCCCAGGCGCCGGCATTGGCGAGATGCGGCCGGAGGTCGAGCGCGAATTTGGCAAGGCCGCCGAAATCGACGATCCGGGCCATGTCCGGCCCCTGCCCGGCCGCGAGCTGCACCGGCAGGTTCTCGTTGATTGCCTTGAAGGGCACCGTGTCGAGCACGACCTTGATGCCGGGATTGCCGGCCTCGAACCGGTTCAGGAGGTCGCGCATGACCTCCCCTTCATTGCCATCGGAATACCAGGTCATGCGCAGGGTCGTCTGCGCCTGGACCGGACTCGACGCCAGGGCAGCCGCAACCAGCGCACCCGCGAGCCAATGCCTGCGATTCATGTCGTTTCCTCCAGGAAGGGCAGCCGGTTCGTCCAGCGCCGCGATTTCGTCTTGCCGGTGCGCCGGCGCGAGAACTTCGCGCTGTTCACCGGTAAATCAAGCTTGGCAAACGTTTGCCAAGACGTCAATCTTGCCAAGTCGGATTTTCTGGTGATCGATCTTCGGAAAATGCAGGTCAGACGATGCCGGGTATGAGAAGACCGGGAGCCCCTCCCTCGCTGAGCGATGTCGCCCGGACGGCCGGTGTCTCGGCCGCGACGGTGTCGCGCATCGTCAACGGCGACTTCGGCCGGGCCTCGAGCGTGACCATCCACAAGGTGCAGGCGGCGATTGCCGGGCTCGGCTACCGGCCGAACCATGCCGGACGGAGCCTGCGGCGGCGCGAGAGCCAGATCGTGGCGATGCTCTCGCCCAATCTCGACAACCCGGCCATGGCCGCAATCGCCGCCTCGACCGAACAGGCCCTGCGCGATGCCGGCTATGTCATGGTGCTGTGCGACACGCATGACCGGCCGGAATTGCAGGACGAATATCTCGAGGCGATGCGCGCGCAGCTGGCGCGGGGATATATCCTCGTTTCGGCCGTGCCGAGCCCGGGCTTGCGCGCAGCCATGGCGCGGGGCGAGGCGATTGTCTGCGTGAACCGCCGCAACCCGCTTGGCCCCTCCCCTTTCGTGGGCATCGACAACCGGAAGGCCGGCGCCGACGTGGCCGACCGGTTCCATGAACTCGGCATCACGGCACTGGCGGCCATCCGGCCGGCGGTGATGTCCTCCTCGATTGCCGAACGGATCGAGGGCTTCCTCGACCGATGCACCGAGCATGGCCTGAAGCGTGCGGCGATCCCGGTGGCTGCGGGCACGGGGCCGGACCATCTCGCCATGGGCTATGATGCGATCCGGGCGCTGGTGGCGGAACATGGCTGGCCGGCCGGGCTGCTCTGCCCGAGCGATCTCATGGCCTATGCCGCCTACCGCCATGCCAGCGAGACAGGGCGGACCATTCCCGGCGCGACACGGATCATCGGCATCGACAACAACACGTTCAACCAGTGGATCGCGCCCTGGTTGAGTTCGGTGGAGATTCCCTACCGGGATTTCGGGCCGGTCGTCGTCGAGCAGCTCGAAGCCTGCTGGGAGGGCGCGGCCCTGGCAGACCGGATCCTCCCGCATCGTCTCGTCCAGCGCTAGGGCGCGGCCCTGCGCCCTGTCGCCGCCTGCCGATCACGGCATCCCCCGCCCCGGAAGGGCGGGAGCCTGTTTGCCGAAGGGAGGGCGCCCGTCAGGCCGGTTGCCCGGCCTTGCTGCGTGCCACCTGCCGTCGCCGGAGCCAGAAGGGCACGATGACGATGGCGATGGCCATGATCCAGAGGATGATCGACAGGGCACTCGAGAAGAAGATCCCGAATTCGCCGCCCGACAGGGCCAGCGCATTGCGGAAATTCACTTCCATCACCTTGCCGAGCACGAAGCCGAGCACGATCGGCGCCATGTCGAAGCCGAGCTTGCGCAGCAGATAGCCGATGATGCCGATGCCGAACATGATCAGCACGCTCATCACGCTGGCATAGGTGGTGTAGACGCCCAGGATCGACAGGGCCGTGATGCCGGGAATCAGGATCCAGTTCGGCATGAGCAGCATGCGGGCAAAGACCTGGACCATCGGCAGGTTCATGATCAGCAGCAGGATATTGCCGATATACATCGAGGCGATCAGGCCGCCGACCAGCTTGGGCTGCTCGATGAAGAGCTGCGGCCCGGGCTGGATATTGTAGAGCATCAGCGCGCCGAGCATCACCGCCGTTGTGCCGGAACCCGGCACGCCCAGGGTGAGCATCGGCACGAAGGCGCCGGTCGCCGCGGCATTGTTCGCCGCTTCCGGGGCGGCGAGACCGCGGATATCGCCCTTGCCGAAGGTGCCGTCCTTGTCGCTGATCCGTTTCTCGGTGGTGTAGGAGACCGCGCTGGCCACGGAAGCGCCGGTGCCCGGCAGGACGCCGATGATGAAACCGATCACCGTGGCGCGCACCGAGGGCCACCAGATGTAGCGGATCTCGGCCCAGCTCGGATAGCTCCCGGTCACGGCGAGCGGCTTGAGCGTGCCCTTGACCTGGCTCTCGAGCATCAGCAGCACCTCGGAGATCGAGAACAGGCCGATGACGAGGATGATGAATTCGATCCCGTCATGCAGTTCCGGCTGGTCGAAGGTGAAGCGATAGGCACCGGATGTCGCATCGAGGCCGATCGTGGTGAGCATCAGGCCGAGCACGCAGCCGAGCAGCGTCTTGACCGGCTCGTGGCCGACCATCGAGCCGAGCGTGGCGAAGGCGAAGACCATCAGCACGAAATACTCCGCCGGGCCGAACTTGATCGCGATCCAGGAGAGCGGCACGGCGAGGAAGGTCATCGCCACCACGGCGATCATGCCGCCATAGAAGGAGGAAATGCCGGAGATGGCGAGCGCCTTCGCCGCCTCGCCCCGGCGGGCCATCGGGTAGCCATCCACCGCCGTCATCACCGCACCGGCATCACCGGGCACGTTGAGCAGGATCGAGGAGATGCGGCCGCCATATTCGGCGCCGTAATAGACGGCAGCGAGCAGGATCAGCGCCGATTCCGCCGGCAGACCGGACGTGTAGGCGATGGGCAGAAGCAGGGCGATGCCGTTGATCGGGCCGATGGCCGGCAGGCAGCCGATGACGGTGCCGAGGAAGCAGCCGATCAGGCCGATGAGCAGGTTTTGCGGCAGGAGGGCAACGCCCATGCCCTGCCAGAGGAAATCGAACGACATGACATGTCTCCGCGAGAGGGGGGCCGGTTGGGCCTCAGAAGCCGAGCGGGCCTTTCGGCAGCGTGCCGCCGAGCAGCGGGCCGAAGAGCAGCCACCAGAGCAGGGACTGGCTGACGCCGTTGATGAGGGCGAGCGTCCAGCTGGCCCCGAAGAGGCGGGCGATAGCGGTCATCAGGACCAGCATGGCCGGCACGAAGCCGATCCAGTCCATGGCGAGCACGCAGGCCGTGCTGACGACGAGGAAGGCGAGCGCGGCGATCCGCCCCTCCTGCGCGGGCCATTCCTCGGTCGCGCCCGGCGTGAGCCAGTACCAGGCGCCGAGCGCCAGGAGAGAAGCGGCGAGGCCAGCGGGAAAGCCACGGGGCCCGATCGGATCGGAGGAGAAGGAATATTCGATCGTCAGGCCGAAATAGCCGTAGATCAGCGCGAAGACCATCAGCACGCCGGCCGCGATGCGGCCGATCCGGCGTTGGCGTTGGGCGAGATCGGACATGCGGGAGCCCTCCGGGAGCCTGCGCTCCCTGGTTACGAACAGGCCGCGGCGGGGAGGCGCCGCAGCCTGTCTCGGGTCTGTTTCAGGTCAATGCGGAAAGCGGGGGCTCAGAGCCCCGCTTCCTTGGCGAGCGCGCGGAACTTGGCCACGTCGGCCTTCACGCGCTTGTCGAAATCCGCGCCGAGCGAGTCGAAGGCGAAGAGGCCGCGGGCCTCGCGCTCCTTGACGAATTCGTCCGTCTTGGTGAGCTTGGCCAGCGTATCGACCCACCACTTGTATTCGGCATCGCCGACCTTCGGGCCGACATAGAGGCCACGCCAGATCGGCCAGTCGATCGTGTAGCCCTGCTCGAACGTGGTCGGGATGTCCTTGAAGGCGCCCGGCAGGCGGCGATCCGACATGATGGCGAGGATGCGGAGCTTGCCCTGCTGGTGCAGGTTGATCATCTCCGAGGCATCGCCCGAGGCGATCTTGATATGGCCGCCCTGAAGCGCCGTGGTCACGGCCCCGCCGCCTTCCAGCGCCGCATAGCGCATCTTCTTCGGATCGACCTTCGCCTCGCGGGCGATCATGGCCATCTTCATCCAGTCCTGGCTGCCGACCGCACCGCCGCCGCCGACCGGGAAGGCGCCGGGATCCTTGCCGAAGGCCGCGATCAGTTCCTTGAGCGACTTGATCGGGCTGTCGGCCGACACGGCGACGATGCCGAAATCGGTGCCGAGCGCGCCGACCCAGCGGACGGCATTCTCGTCATGCTTGCCGAACTTGCCCTGCGCGATCAGCAGCGCCGAGCCCGAGGAGGCAGCGATCACGAGGCCGCCATCGCCCGGGCGGGTGCCGATCACGTGGTTATAGGCCACGGCGCCGACGCCGCCTTCCATGTAGGTGACCGCCATCGGGTCCTTGATCAGCTTCGCGGCATGCAGTGCATTGCCGGCGAGACGGCAGGTCAGGTCGAAGCCACCGCCCGGCTTGGCGCCGGCAAGGCATTCGGTCTTGGCAGGCTGGGCGAGCGCAGCGCCGGCAAGGCCGGCGAAAGCGAGCGTCGCGATCAGAAGCTTGGTGCGCATGGTGTCTCCTCACATCGGGGACGATCGAGGGGCGGCCATGGCGGGAGGCGGCGGCGCCGCTCCCGTTTACTCCCCCGTTCGTTGTTTTTGCTCACCCACTTGGCGGGGCGATGGTTGCTGGATACCCTTCCGACCTGTCGCGAACCTGACGCGCCGAAAAAGAAGAATCAGGGAGGAACGGGCGGGATGCGGATCCTGGTGGTGGAGGATGTGGCCGATGTCGGCGAGGCGATCGTCGCCTCGCTCGAGCGGATCGGCCATACAGTGGACTGGGAGCGCAACGGCAGCGAGGCTGACGCCCTGCTGCAGGCCCAGAGCTATGACCTTGTCGTGCTGGATGTCATGCTGCCCGACATGGACGGATTCGCCATCCTGAAGGCCCTGCGGCGCCGGCGGAAGGCGACACCGGTTCTCGTGCTGACGGCCCGGAGCCAGATCGAGGACCGGGTTTCCGCGCTCGATCTCGGGGCGGATGACTATCTCGTCAAGCCGTTCGATTTCCGCGAGCTGGAAGCCCGCGTCCGCGCCCTGCTCCGCCGGAAGACCGGCTCGGCCACGAATGTGATCGAGGTGGGCGGGATCATGCTCGACCAGGCCGGGCGGGCCGCGACGCTGCATGGCAAGCCGCTGGACCTGACCCGGCGCGAACTGACCATGCTGGAAATTCTCGCCACCCGGCCGGGGCGGGTCTTCGGCAAGGACGAGCTGATGGACCAGCTCTTCGGCTTCGAGGACGAGCCCAGCGAGAATGCCGTCGAGCAGTATATTGCCCGCCTCCGGCGCAAGATCGCCGGGGCCTCGGCAGAGATCCGCACCCTGCGCGGGCTCGGCTACCAGCTGGTCGCGCTGTGACACCGCGCGGGCCCTCGCTCTATCGCCGGCTCGCCGGGGTGATCACCGTCGTGCTGGCCATCGGTGCGCTGGTCCTGGGCTGGGCCGCCTGGATCTATGCCCGTGTGGCGGCGGACGAGGCCTATGACCGGCTGCTGGTCGGGGCCGCCCTGCAGATTGCGGAGAGCGTGGCGACGGAACCCGGCCGCGTCACGGTGGACCCGCCGATCTCCGCCTTCGAGACGCTGGCGCTGGCGCGGGATGACCGCATCTTCTACCGGGTGACAGATCCGAAGGGCGACAGCCTGACCGGGCAGGACGATCTCGCCTCGGCGCGCCGGCCGGGCGGCCCGGGGCGCGAGCCGGTCCTGTCCGACGGGGTCTATCGCGGCTTCCCTGTCCGCATCGTCACGCTGGGCCGCTTCGTTACCGGGCCCGGCATCGATGGCTGGGTCGAGGTCACGCTGGCGCAGACGCGCCTTGCCCGGCTCGAACTGGCCCGCGACCTGACCTTGAAATCCGTGCTGCTCGTTCTCGGCATGAGCCTGCTCGCGCTGGTGGCCCTGCTCGTCGCGGTCCGGGTGGCCCTGCGCCCGCTTGGCGCGGTTCAGGCGGCCATGGCCGCACGCGACCCGAAGGACCTCCGCCCGGTGGAGATCGAGGCACCGCGCGAGGTGGCGATGCTGGTCGATTCGATCAACCACTTTCTCGGCCGGCTGGCCGAACGGGTGGGCGGCATGGAGCGCTTCATCGCCGATGCCGCCCACCAGATCCGGACACCGCTGACCGCGCTGGCCGCGCAGGTGGACCTGCTCTCGACGGAGACGCGGGCCGAGAGGCGGCGCCAGCAGATGGCCCGGGTGCTCGAACGGATCGAGCAGCTGGGCCGCCTGACCAGCCAGTTGCTGAGCCATGCCATGGTGATCCACCGCCGCGAGGTGGTGCAGCTCGGGCCGGTCGATCTCGTGCCGGTGGCGCAGGCTGCGCTCAAGGAAGCCGTTCCGCTGTCGCTCGACCGTGATATCCGGGTGTCGTTCGAGCCGGCAGCGCCGAGCCTTGTCGTGCGCGGTGACCGCGTCTCGATCGGCGAGGTGATCGCCAATGCCGTGCATAACGCGATCCGGCACGGGGCGCCCGGTCTCGTATCGCTCCGGCTGCGGGCCGAAGGCGAGGATGCCGTGGTGGAGATTGCCGATGACGGGCCGGGCATTCCGCCGGAAAGCTGGGACGAGGTGGTGAAGCCCTTCGTCCGGGGCGATGCCGAGGCCTCCGGTTCGGGGCTCGGCCTCACCATCGTGTCGGATGTCGTGGTGGCCCATGGCGGCCGGCTGACCTTCGGGCGCGACGAGGCCGGACTCTTCGTGGTGTCGCTGCGCTTTCCGCTTCTGGCGGGCGCGGGCGAAACCCGGCGGCTGACGGAGGCTGCCGCATGAAACGCATCCTGGCCCTGCTTTCCGCCTGCCTGCTGGCCCCTTGGCTGCTGGCCCACCCCGGCCTGACGCAGGAATCGCTCACGACCTTCCCTGCGCCCGGCCCCGAGCGTCATGTGCTGACGCTGGAGACGGCAACGGATCTCGTCGCCTTCGAGCCGCTGGTCCGGGATTTCCAGCGCATCGCGCCGGATGTGACGATCCGCTACCGGGAATTCGTGACCAATGCCCTGTTCGAGCGGGTCCGCGGCGAATGCCTCGCCGAGCGGCCCGGGGCCGATCTCGTCATCACCTCCTCGGTCGACCATCTCGTGGTGCTGTCCAATGCCGGCTGCGCGATGGCGCATCGCTCGCCGGAAACGCTGGCCGCACCGGCCTGGACGCGCTGGCGCGACGAGGTGTTCGGCTTCACCTTCGAGCCGGCGGTCATCGTCTATAACCGCGCGCTGCTGAAGCCGGAGGAAGTGCCGCGCACGCGGCTCGACCTGATCGAGCTGATGCGCGAACAACCGGCGCGCTTCTCGGGCCGGATCGGCGGCTATGACATTGCCCGGTCGGGGATCGGCTATCTCTTCGCCGCCTTCGATGCCCGGAACGCGCTGATCTATGGCCGCCTGATCGAAGGCTTCGGCCGGACGCGAATCGTCACGCGGTGCTGCTCCTCCGATCTGATCGAGGAGCTTGCGCGGGGCGAGCTTTTCATCGGCTACAATATCCTCGGTTCCTATGCCTATTCGGCGCAGAAGGCGGGCGCGCCGATCGGCATCGTGATCCCGCATGATTACGTGCTGGCGCTCAGCCGCGGCGTGATGATCCCCGCCCGGGGGCGGCAGCCGGAACTGGCGCGGCGCTTCCTCGATTACCTTCTCAGCCAGCGCGGCCAGCGCATCGTGCAGCAGGAGGCATTCTTCTTCGGGCTCAACGGCTCCGTGCCGGAGGGCGTCGAGGCGCCGCCGGGCGGACTTTCCTCCGGCGCGTTGCGACCGATCGTGATCGGTCCGGGCCTTTTGCCGACTCAGGACCGCGCCAAGCGCGAGCGCTTCCTGCGCGAATGGCAGAATGCCATGCAGGGCACCGAGCCGCGCGGGTTGCAATGAGGACGATCTGACCTCTCCCGATCCGTTTCGCCCGAGCCGAAGGCCGATCTCCAGATCCGCAAGCAGGGCGCAGCCCCGACCCCGCCATGCACCGAAGCTGGCGTTTTCCGGGCGCCTTCCGGCGGTTTTTCCGGTCGGTAACCTGTGTTCAAATGATATTCGAAAATCACGGCATTTTCTTAGAAGTCTTTATTCAGACACCGAAAACAGAAACCGCAAAATAAATTCATTTTTTACTGTTAATCCTCTATGTCCATGAAAAACATGTAAAATTTGACTCGAATTTGTGCCGCCATTAACTGGAGATGCTTAATCAGCAAGGAGGATTAACGTGTCTATCCAGCTTAATGTGAACGTGAAGACCGTGGCGGGGACCACCACAACGGTCAAGGGAACCGCACCAACCGAGACCCAGGATGATTTCATCCGCGGTTCGAGCGGCGCCGACATCATCAGCGCCGGCGATGGCAATGATCGTGTCTGGGCCGGCGCCGGCGCGGATTTCGTCGATGGCGGTGCCGGCGACGATGTGCTGTTCGGCGAAAGCGGCAATGACATCCTCAAGGGCGGTGCCGGCAATGATCGCCTCGATGGCGGGTCCGACAATGACACGCTGTTCGGTGACGAGGGCAATGACTGGCTCTGGGGTGGCTCGGGCAACGATAGCCTCGATGGCGGGACCGGCAACGACCTTCTCTGGGGTGGTTCCGGCGATGACAGGATCTATGGCGGCGAGGGCAATGACTGGCTCATCGGCGGCTCGGGAAAGGATGAACTGACGGGCGGGGCCGGCCGGGACTATTTCCAGTTCTGGATCGACAATTCCCAGAAGAACCTCAATCTCGGTGCACTCTGGGGCAATGATACGATCACCGACTTCACCTCGGGTTCTCCGAACGGTGACCTGCTCGACCTGCGCACCCTGTTCGAGCGTTTCTCGGATGCCGATGTGCAGGCTCTGCTCCAGACTCTCGACAACCCGGCCAGCCTGATCGATTCCGATAACCCCCTGATCAAGGTCAACCAGGATGACGTCTCGGCCCTGGAACTCGAGACCCTTGGCGGCGAACAGATCCAGTTCAAGATCTCGACATTCGATATCTTCGGGACAAAGCAGGTCAAGATCGAGATCAGGAACATCGACAACCCGCTTGATACCGGCGCAACCATCACGCTCGAGAATATCTCGGACCTGAAGACGAGCGACTTCCTGCGCGAAACGATGAAAGTCGTGCATGGCGGCGCGGGTGATGACACGTACCAAGCCTCGGATTTCGACTTCATCGCGACCAAGGGGGCCAAGGTCTACGGCTTCGGCGGCGATGATACGATCGACATGGGCGCAGCGACCAGAGGCGTCGAACTCTACGGCGGCGAAGGCGATGACGATCTGATCGGCGGCTCGTCCCATGACCGGCTGGAAGGCGGGAATGGCGATGACACCCTCAAGGGCGGCAACGGCAACGACTCGCTCAACGGCGGGGCCGGCAACGACACGCTCGAGGGCGGCAATGGGAATGACATCCTGTTCGGCGGCGGCGGCAGCGACATGCTGACCGGCGGTGCCGGGAATGATACGTTCCTCATCGGCGGCACCGTCCGGGTCGACTGGGATGCCGGCAAGGCGTTCTTCAACGTCAATACCGGGGCCACGACCATTTCCGACTTCACGACTGGCGACAAGATCAAGTTCGCGGACTTCATCCCGAACTGGAGCCTGCAATCGGCGGATCTCCGCCAGAAATTCGTGGATACCTGGTTCGAGGACCATGCCAGCGTTGCCGGCAACGATCTCGTCATCGCGGGCGACAATAACGGTGCGGCGCTTGGCGGCGAATGGTCGATCACGGTGACCGGTCGCGATGACATCTATACCGATCTGAAGGACGGCTCGTTCAACTACCAGGATTATTTCCTGTTCGTGTGACCGATCGGTCGCGGGGAAAACCGCGATGGAAATGCAGGACCGCGGCCGCCCCCCGGCCGCGGTTTTGTTTTTCTTGGTGAAGGATAACGCGCCATGCGATTTGCAGGCGCTTTGGTGGCCTCTCTGGTCCCGTGGATATCGACCGGCCATGTATGCCGGTACGGGCAATACCGGATCGTCAGGACGCAGATTCACCGGGGCTCGGCCGGTCTTGCCGCAGCCCTCTCCGGCGGCCGCGTCCCCGGCCTTGCCTCACCCGACGAATGACGATTGCTGCGCGACATGGGCGAAGGCACTGACCAATGCAGGGTCCAGTTGCCCCTTCATTCCCTGCATGATTGCATAGGCATCCAGCGCAGAAAGCTGGCTCTTGTATGAGCGTTCCTCGATCAGTGCCGAGAAGATGTCTGCAATCGTCACGAGCCTGACAAAATCACTGATCGATGAGCCCATGAGACCGTCCGGATAGCCAGACCCATCAAGG
This sequence comes from Hyphomicrobiales bacterium, assembly GCA_027484605.1. GTDB lineage: Bacteria > Pseudomonadota > Alphaproteobacteria > Rhizobiales > Beijerinckiaceae > Rhabdaerophilum. The sequence goes on from JAIXSR010000049.1 coordinate 16,661, forward strand.
AATTCATGATGCTGTCCGGCGGCATCCACGAGATCAGGGGAAAAGCCGCCATGCTTGCGCAGGATCTCTCGCCCCGCCGCCGCATGCCGTTTCATGATTATGTGCTCATCCGGTGTCAGTTGGTCGGGCTTCTCGAGGAGATCGACCGGAATGCAGGCCTTGCCGATATCATGCAGCAAGCCGGCGAGCGCAACCCGGCGCAAATCGGAATGCCCGAAGCCTAGATGCATGCCGAAGCCGACAACGATGCCGGTAACGAGCAGGCTGTGGCGGTAGGTCCGGGAATGATGCAGTTTCACAAGTCTCACCCAATCGGCGAGGCTTGTCTCGGTCATGGTTTCAATGAGCGCGTCGCCTGCCGAATAGAGTTCGTCCTGAGAGAGCTTCTGTCCCGTGATCGCAAACTGGAGAATGCGCTCGGTAATGTCGATGCCGGCGTACAGGCCCCTGGCTTTTTGCGCCGGAAGTCCCCGGGCTGGATCCACGGGCCTGCCCATGCCCGCGAGGATCAGCTGGTCGACACTGAAATAAAGCGAGCTCGCCTCCAGCGGCCGATGAAGATGGGCCGCCGCGCCGATGGCCTCGGCGCTCAGGGTCGTGCCGCGATCGGGGCCATCCGAGATAAAAAGCTTGCGGATCGACTTCTGGGCGAAAGCCTTGAGCGCTTCGGTGAGTTCACGAAGGTCCGAGGTCCGGCCGATGCGGCAATCGACAACCATCAGAAGGTAGTTCTCGTTCCTGATCCCGACCAGGTCTCGCACGCGGCGGGGCAGCACCTTGTAGCGATTGAGCAGGAATCCGAGGATATCCGGACGTGGCGCCACGCCGTCATGAACCAGCAAAATCGAGTCGCCACTCATCAGTCAACAGCCCCGGGTTGGCGTTCCTTCGCCCCAACTTCTGCTGACGGCATACACGTGAACACTTGCATTTTAGCTAATCGGGCGAGCGAAACCTGATAGCGCCTCCCAAAAAGCCCGCATGACGGAGGGGATCCGAGGCCGTTCCACATGATTTCGCTCCCGCTTCATCAAGGCACCGGCATCGGGCAGGCTTGCGGTCAGTCACACTCTCTCGGCATCGATCGGATCCGCATCGTTGGGATCAGACAGACTTCAAGCGGGACAGGTTCAAGGGTTAGACCCGTCACAATCGGCGATTGGCCACCCCATGGAGGCCTAACTCCGACCCATCAGACGGAAGAAAAGCCGGAACGGACGTCATGCCTTCCAAGATGAAGCCCGAAACCAAGGTCATGCGGGATCCGGGTTCACGGACATCACCGCCGGTGAAGCCTAAGCCTGTCAAGATTCCCCCGCCGGCGTGACCGCCCCGCGGGCCTTCACGAAGAGGCTGTAGAGCGAGGTCTGCGCGCAGATATAGATCCGGTTGAAGCGCGGGCCGCCGAAACAGAGATTGGCGACGATCTCGCCGATCCGGATCTCGCCGATCAGCATCCCGTCCGGGTGATAGCAGAGCACCGAGGTGCCGGCGGAGGTCCAGACATGGCCCTGGGCATCGCAGCGGAACCCGTCAAACAGGCCCTGCGGACAGGTGGCAAAGAGACGCGGCGCGCCGAGTTCCCCCGCGCGCAGAACCGGATAGGCATGGATCGTGGCCGGCAGGCCGGGCTGATGCGAGGCGCCGGTATCGGCGACATAGAGGATCCGCTCATCGGGCGAGAAGGCGAGACCGTTCGGCTTGACGCGATCGCGCACCATGGCCTCGACCCGGCCCGAAGCGGGATCCAGCCGGTAGACCTGCGAGGCGCCGATCTCGCTCTCGGCCGCAATGCCCTCGTAATCGCTGTCGATGCCGTAGGTCGGATCGCTGAACCAGATCGAGCCGTCCGAGGCGACCACGAGATCGTTCGGCGAATTGAACCGCTGGCCCTCGAAACGATCCGCCAGAATGCGGATCGAGCCGTCGAATTCCGTCCGCGTCACGCGGCGGGTCAGGTGCTCGCAGGTGACGAGCCGGCCCTGCCGGTCGGTCGTGTTGCCGTTGCTGTTCTGCGCAGGATCGCGGAAGACGGAGACCGAACCATCCGTCTCGTCGAAGCGCAGCATGCGGTTATTGGGGATGTCGGACCAGACGAGATAGCGGCCGGCCGGAAAATAGGCGGGGCCCTCCATCCAGCGCCCGCCGGTCCAGAGCCGCTCGAGCCGCGCATGGCCGATGACCAGCGCACGGAATCGTTCGTCGTGGATGATGACCTCGTTCATGGCCTGCCCCCTCTTTCCTCTCTCCTGCCTCAGCCCGGGCGGCGGATGCCCCAGCCGATCGGCCTGCGCGCATTGCCGGGATGCTCCGGCGACGGGCCCCAGATGGCCTGGTAGGTATCGACCGCCCGTCCCTGACGCTGCATCCGGATGAAGAGGCCGAGCCAGAGCATCCACCACAGGCCGAGCAAGGCCGGCATCCATCGCGGCGCATTGGCGAGCCATAATCCCGTGAGAATGGCGAGGACGGCAAGGGCCAGCGCGAGGTAGCCGAGGGATTTGTGCAGGATCTCGAACAGGATTCGGCGGGGCGTCATGTCATAGTGGTCGCCGCGCAGGGCCGGCTCGCCCGGCCCGCCCCGGGAGCCGCGCAGCCAGCCGCCGAGGAACTGGGCACCGCCGAACGCCATGACGGACCAGCCGGCCAGCGCGTGGAGATGGCCCGGGCCCTTCAGCCCCGGCCCGGCCAGCAGCATGGCGAGGCCGCCCAGCATGGCGAGCCCGCCGGCATATTGCAGGGCGAGATGGCTGAACCACCAGAAGCGGTTGTCGCAGCGGGCAGGCCAGTCCTGCCGCGGCGTGATCTTGAAGAAGCGGGCGATCATCACGCCGAGGGGCAGCAGGATCGCCCAAGCCAGCACCATCAGCCGCGCATGCCAGGCGATGGCGGCATCGACGAGATGCGGCCGGGCCGGATCCAGCGGGGCGAGCCAGAATTCCATGGCTCAGCCCTTCACCGCACCGGCCGTCATGCCGGTGATGATCTGGCGCGAGGCGAGGAAGGTGAAGACCAGCGGTGGCAGGGCGATCAGGGTGCCGATCGCCATGATCTGCCCCCATTCGATATTGTGCTCGTTGATGAAGAGCGAGACCTTCACCGGCATGGTGCGGGTGAAGCGGTTGGTCAGGACAAGCGCGAGGATGAACTCGTTCCAGGCGATGCGGAAGGTGAAGATCGCCGCGGCAGCAAGGCCCGGGCGGATCATCGGCAGGACAACCAGGAAGAAGACCTGGAAATCATTCGCCCCGTCGATGCGGGCGGCCTCCTCGAGAGCCGGCGGCACCTGCGCGATGAAGCTCTGGAGGATCCAGATCACGAAGGGCAGGTTGATCGCGGTGTAGACGAGGATCACGCCCGGCAGCGAGTTCGAGAGGCCGAATTCATAGGTCCAGATCATGAAGACCGGCACCGTCAGCACCGCCGGCGGGACCATCCGCATCAGCAGGGTGCCGCCGGAGACGACATCGCGTCCGAAGAAGCGGAACCGCACGATCGCATAGGCCGCCATGCAGCCGAAGATCAGCGTCAGCCCGGTGGAGAGCGTGGCGACGATCAGCGAATTGGTGAGGTAGCGCGCATTCTGGCTGTCGCCGAGCACGGCCCGGTAATTGTCCAGCGTCGGCATGAAGATCAGGCCGAAGCTGCCGGAGAAGATATCCGGTTTGGTCTTCAGCGACGTGGCGACCATGACAAGGATCGGGCCGAGCGAGAGCATCGCGAGGGCGACGATCACCGCATAGGAGAAGGGCGTGGCGCGGCGGGTCGTGGCGGTACCGGACATGGCGTTCACTCCTTCCCGGCCCGGCTTTCGCGCAGGCTCCGGGCCAGCACGAGAAGCAGGGTCAGCATGAGGACGATCAGCAAAAGCAGGTTCGACAGGGCCGAAGCCCGGCCGAGCTGCTGGCTCACAAAGGCCGTCTTGTAGATGTGGAGGGACAGGATCTCGGTGGAGAGGCCGGGGCCGCCTTCGGTGAGGATGTAGATGACTTCCAGCACCTTGAAGGCATCGATCAGCCGCAGCAGCGCCGCCACCGCGATGACCGGGGCGATCAGCGGCAGCTTGATGTACAGGGTTGTCTGCCAGCGCGTGGCGCCGTCGATCCGCGCCGCCTCGATGGCCGAGGCCGGCAGGCCCTGCAAGGCTGCCAGCGCGAGGATGAAGATGAAGGGTGTCCATTGCCAGACATCGGCGATGATCACCGAGAGCAGCGCCATGTCGGGCGAGGAGAGCCAGGGCACCCCGGGCAGGCCGAGCGCCTTGAGAGCCTGGCTCAGCGGCCCGAACTGCTCGTTGTAGAGGAAGCGCCAGATCAGGCCGACAACGATCGGGGCGATCATCATCGGCAGGATGAAGATCGTGCGGAACAGGCTGGTGCCGCGGAGGTCGCGGTCGAGGACGAGGGCGAGGGCCACGCCGAGCACGACTTCCAGCACGACGACTGCGGCGGCGAAGACCAGCGTCACGCCGACGGAGATCCAGAAGGAATCATCGGCCAGAAGCCAGCGGTAATTCTCCAGCCCGACGAAGCGGGCCGATTCCGGCGGGGTGCCGATCGACCATTCGTGGAAGGACAGCCAGACCGAGCGGAGCATCGGATAGACCAGCCCGACCAGCGCGACGGCGGCCGCGGGAGCGAGAAAGAGATAGGGCGAGGCGCGGTTGAGGCCCTGGCGGGTCAGCATGGATCGGTCCCGGAAAGAAACGAGGGAGGCCCGGCAGGGCCGGATCGGGAGCCTACATGTCCCGGGCCGGCTTGGCCGATCCCTCCCTCAGGCTGGGGCGCCCGACGCAGGCGCCCCTGGAGGAGGCCTGGTTATTTCGGTGCGTTGGGGCCGTAATAGCCGCCCTTTTCCATGATGGCCCGGACCTTGGGCACGATCTCGTCGAGGGCCTGTTTCGGATCCTTCCTGCCGGTCACGATCTCGCCGAGCGCAACCCCGAAGACCGGAGCATTGAGCTCGTTCCATTCATTGATGATCGGCCGCCAGTCGGGATCGGCATATTTCAGCGCGGTGGCGAAGGTCGCGTAATGCTTGAACTTCTGCTGAAGGTCGAAATCGCCATAGGTGGAGAAGCGCGAGGGCGAACCGCCCGCCGCGGCGATAAGCCGGTCGGCCTTTTTCGAGGTCAGCCATTGCATCAGCATGAAGGCCGCCTCGCCATTGGCGGCATTTTTCGGAATGGCGATGCCGAAGCCGCCGGTCTGCGAGCCGCGCCGGATATCCTCGGGATGATAGGCCCAGGCCACCTTGCCGGCGACCTTGGACTTGGCGGGATCATTCATTTCCCCCGCCACGGCGATGGAATCGAGGAACATCGCGGCATTGCCCTGCATGAAGGCGTTCTTCATCTCGTCGAAGCCGAAAGCGGCACCGCCGGCCGGGCCGGTCTCGATGATCTTCTTCAGCAGGCTTGCCGAGCGGATGCCGGCCGCGTTGTTGAAGGTCGGCTGCCACTGGTCATCGAAGATCCGGCCGCCCATCGGCGCCATGTGCAGCAGCCAGGCATGGACCACCTGGTGCCCGGTCTGCCCGCGCGAGGCCAGCGCGCCCATGCCCTTGGCGGTCTCGGGGATGCGGGCGAGCAGCGCCTCGAGCTGGGCGTAGGTTTCGGGCACTTTCCAGCCGTTCTGCGCGAAGAGATCGACCCGATAGGCCAAAGCCGAGGTCTCGGCGCCGAACGGCACGCCGATCAGCTTGGCCGAGGGGCCGGCGAGATAGCCCTTCCGGCCGCCGACCAGGCCGATATTCTCGACATAGCCGGGGATGAGATCGTTGAAATCGTAATCCGGCACGGCCAGGGCCGGGTCCTTGAACATCGGCCCGACCTCGCGGATCAGACCCTTGTTCGCGTATTCGGATTTCCAGAACACGACATAGGCCAGCAGGTCGTAATCGCCCTTGCCGGGCTTGGACATCTCGAGCAGCTGCTTGTCGCGCATGCGCAGATACTGCAGCGTATCCACCTCGACCTTGATGCCGGTCTCGGCCGTGAATTGCGGCAGGATCTTCGTCACCGCATCGAAATGCGGATGCGCGGGAAAATTCACGACAAGGCTGGTGCCCTTGAACCGCGCATAGGGATTGGCGCTGCCGGCCGAGGGCCAGAGCGCCGTGGTGAAGGCGGCCGCAGCGCCGGTCTTCAGAAGTCCGCGTCTTGTCTGCATGGGGTTTCCTTCCTTGGTGTGTCGGGGGCCCTCTTGGCGGAGCCCTTGGGGTTACCGGATGGCCGCTTCCGTCTCCGGGTTGAAAAGATGGAGGCTGTCGGGGTCGAACCAGAAGGGCTGTTCGCCCTCACCGGCGAGACGCTGCTCGGAATTGACCTCGACGATGACACGTTCCCCGCCGCATCGCGTGACCAGGACGGAATGCGCACCGACATATTCGGCGAGGTCGATATGGAGGGTCAGGGCGGGCGCGCCTTCCGGCCCGCGGCCCTGTCGCAGCGCGGAGGGCCGGATGCCGGCAATGAGATCGCTGCCCTGGTAACGCGCCAGCAGGGACGCACGCGCCGGCGGAACCGGCAGGGTAAAGGCCTTGCCGACGAGAACCGGTCCGCCCCCGCGTGATTCCAGCCGGACCGGCAGGAAATTCATCGGCGGCGCGCCGATAAAGCCCGCGACGAACAGATTAGCCGGCGCACGATAGAGATCCTCGGGCCGGCCCTGCTGCTGCACCTTGCCCGCATGCATCACGACGATCCGGTCTGCCAGCGTCATCGCCTCGACCTGGTCATGCGTGACATAGATCATGTTCTTCTCGACGCGCTTGCGCATCAGCGCCAGTTCGGCCCGCATCTGGTTGCGCAGTTTGGCATCGAGATTGGAGAGCGGCTCGTCGAAGAGGAAGACGCCGGCATCGCGCACCAGGGCCCGGCCCATCGCGACGCGCTGGCGCTGGCCGCCGGAGAGCGCGGCCGGCTTCCTGTCCAGCAGATGGCCGATGGACAGCATATCCGCCACACGGCGGATGCGGGTTTCGATCTCGGCCTTGGGATAGCGCGCAAGGCGCAAGGCGAAGGACATGTTCCGAGCGACATCCATATGCGGGTAGAGCGCGTAATCCTGGAACACCATCGCGATGTCGCGATCCTTCGGCTCGAGCCGGCTGACCTCGCGGTCGCCGATCCAGATCTCGCCGCTGCTGGCCTCCTCGAGGCCGGCGATCATGCGCAGGGTCGTCGATTTGCCACAGCCAGACGGGCCGACAAGCACCGTGAATTCCCGATCCTCGAGATCGAGGTCAAGCCCGGCAATCACCGCCACGTCGCCGAAGCGCTTTTGCAGATCCGTGATCCGGATGCGCGGCATCCCGTTCCTCCCCGGGCGGCCCTCGCCGCCCCTGTCGCGGGCCTTGCGCCCGTCTTTTCCGATCCCGATCCGGCCCGATTCTCCAGGCGGGCCGCAGCCGAGTAGAATGTTATCGATAACATCGTAGGCTGATTTCGGGCGTCTTGACAAGCCCTCGGGTTTGGCCACCCATCGGACCGGTTTCGGAGCATGACGATGCGGATGCAGGATATTGCGCGGCGGCTGGGCATTTCGGCCATGACCGTCTCGCGCGCGCTGAAATCCGATTCGTCGGTGGCTCCGACGACACGGGCCGCTGTGCTCAAGGCGATCGAGGAACTGGGCTATGTGCCCAACCAGATCGCCGGCTCGCTCTCCTCGCGGCGGTCGGGCTTCGCGGCCGTGCTGGTGCCCTCGCTCAACAATCCGCATTTCAGCGAGACCGTGCTGGCGCTCGGCAGCGCCCTCCAGGCGCGGGGCATGCAGTTGCTGATCGGGAATACCGAGTATGATCGCCGCAAGGAGGCCGAACTGGTGCGGGCCCTCCTCGCCCGGAAGCCGGAAGCGATCATCCTGACCAGCGATGGTCATGATCCGCGGATCCTGCCGATGCTGGCCAAGGCGAAGATCCCGGTTGTCGAGATCTGGGACCTGCCCGCCCGGCCGATCCAGCATGTGGTCGGCTTCTCCAACCGGATTGCGATGCGCGGGCTGATCGCGGCGTTGATCGCGCAGGGCTATTCGCGGATCACCTATCTCGGCGAGGCCGATGATGCCGATACGCGCGGCGCCTCGCGCCGGCTCGGCTATTGCGAGGCGATGGCAGCGGCCGGGCTCGGGCCACGCCTCTGCTCGATCGGGCGCCCGCCAGCGACCATGTCGGACGGAGAACGGGGGCTCGATACCGTGCTTTCCGCCTTCCCCGATACGGAGCTTGTGGCCTGCGTGTCGGATCCGCTCGCCTTCGGGGTGATCGCCGCGTGCCAGAGGCGCGGCTGGGTGGTGCCGGACCGCCTGGCCGTGTCCGGCTTCGGGGATTTCGAGATCGCCCGAATCGGCGTGCCGGCCATCACCACGGTGCAGATCGATGCCGGGCAGATCGGCCGCGAGGCCGGCGGGATCATCGGGGAGGCGTTCGACGCCCTGCGGGATCTGCCGCTGGCCCCGGTGATCCGGCCCGTGCCCGCCCTGCCCTGCCTGCGGGCCAGCACGATGATCGCAAGGTAAGGCCATCCCGCCAGGTGGCCGGGCCCGGCGCGCGGATTACTGCATCGGGGAGAAGAAGGTCGGCCTGACGATCGAATTCTCCATCCTCTCGATATAGGCGCCGGTCTTGGGGATGAAGGCCAGCCATTCCGGATCGGCATAGAGGCGCTCACGGCGGCTTTCGCGTTCGGCATGGTTCTCATAGCGCCACATCATCATCACCTGATTGAGTGCGCCGATTTCGGTATGGAACCATCCGATCGAGGGGCCGAGGAAGCGGCAGTGAATCTCGAAGCCCTCTTCATGATAAAGCTTCAGATACTCATTCAGTTTACCGGGCCTGATCGTATAGGTCCGGATTTCGAAAATGGCCATGGTCCAGGTTCCTGAAACGGGGGCCCGGGCGGCGGCTAGCGGGCGCGGCGCGCCCGGATCCGGGCCGGGGCCAGATGACCGGAGGGTTGTGCCGGCCGCCGGCTACCGCGATCGAGATCGCCGCCATCGCGCGGGAGGAGCATGATCGCGCCGCCCATTGCCACCGACGCAAAGGTGACAATGCTGCCCATGGTCAAGAGGCCAACGGGGACAACCCATTCACCCGAAGCGGCAAGCATGGTCCGGATATGCGCAACATCCATGACGAGGATCCCGAGCACAAAGGCGATGCCCAGCAACGCTCCCGCAAGACCATTGATCAGGAGAAGCCGGAACAGAGGCTGCGCGTTCGATTGCATGCATGTCCCCGATATCGACGAAAAAACCTCGTCCGATCGAACAGCAGGTTGCGGGTTGAGGCAAGCCAAATCGACGGACACGCGCCTGAATGCCGGTGCAGCCTGAAAGGGCCGGGGATGCCCTTCACGGCCCTGCCGCCGGATGTCGCGGGCCCGACAATCCGTCGGGCCTTCCCGCATTTCTACCTTTTCGTCATGGCGAGTGCGGCCCTGGCTGCCGCAACGCTGGCCCGCCATGACGGGACCGGCGCCGCATGGCTGGCACTGATCGCGGTGACCACCCTTCCGACGCGGCAGATTCTGATGCCGGCGATCAACCGTGCCACCGTTCAGGGCCGGAAAGCGCGCTTCCGGGTCCTGCATGGGCTTTCCGTTGTCATCACGCTGGCCCATATCTTGATGGCCGGCCATGTGCTCGCCCGGTTCCTGAACGGCTGAGCGCCGGGGCGAGGTCCCCATGAGGAACATGCCATGCTCTTGCGATCCGCCTGTCGCCTCGCGGCCCTTCTGGGCCTCACAACCCTCGCCTCCCCTGCCGGGGCCCAGCCGATGATCGAGACCTTCGCCGGCGCCCCCGAGACGCGATGGCGTTTCTTCACGGATACGGTGATGGGCGGCGTTTCGAGCGGGCGCCTCGAATTCGTATCCGAGGGCGGGCGCGTCCATGCACGCATGACGGGCAAGGTGAGCACGGCGAATAACGGCGGCTTCATCCAGATCCGCATGGATCTCGCCAACCCGCCGCCGGCAGAGATCCAGGGTGTGCGGCTGGTCGTGCGCGGGAACCGGCAGCGCTATTTCATCCATCTGCGCACAACGGGAACCCTTCTGCCCTGGCAATATTACCAGGCGGGTTTCGAGGCCGGCGCCGGCTGGAAGGACATCCGCCTGCCCCTCGCCAGCTTCAAACCCTCGGGCGCGATGCTGGGCGCGACCGCAAGGGCCACGAGCCTGACCTCGATCGGCATCGTGGCCTATGGGCGTGACCATGAGGCCGAGATCGAGATCCGCGAGGTTTCATTCTACTAAGGCAGGCGAACCTGCCCGGCATCGGCATTGCCGGGCCGGCGGAACGGCCCGGGCGTCCAGAAATGCGACGTCCGGCCGCGAAGATCCTAGCGGGCGCCTTCCATCTGCTCCCTGCCCGGCAGCGCGCGGGCCTGCTCGCGCAGGCCGGGGTCCAGCCGGGGCGGAGGCGGATCGAGATCGATCAGGGCAATGGCGCCCAGCACGCGCTTGACCGCCCGGAGGGCGAAGCCAAGGATCCACGGCATGGCATGGCGGCAGATGCAGATCTTCCGGACATAGGACGGAACATGCCAGACACACCAGGTGCCCGCCCGGAAAAGCGCGACATCCCCGGGCTTCAGCGTGACAGGCGACTTGCCCGGCTGGAGGATGATCACCTCGCCCTCGACGATATGGACGGTCTCGTCGATCGAGAAATACCAATGGAACGTGCCGGCCGTGCAGGACCAATGCGCCGTCGATGTGGTGCCGTCGAGCGACCTGGACAGTTCCTGGACCTTGGCGACGGGTGCGCCGTCGATGACCCAGCTAGGCCGCACCGGCGAATCCTTGAAAGCGCCGATATCCGGCTTCGAAAAAACGATGGCATCGTCCCGCATGGCGTCCTCTCCCTGATCATGCAGCGAGGAAGGATAGGACAGGATGCTGAATCGCCCATTGATCCGGAAAAGAAGCCGAAATCAGGCCTAATGCCGCGTAAACCGGCGATAACGCCGCTCGAAGGGCGGGATGCGGAGCGAGAAGCGGGCCTGACGGGTGAAGGGCTGGCTGGGGCGCCAGGATTCGAACCTGGGCATGGCGGAATCAAAATCCACTGCCTTACCGCTTGGCTACGCCCCAAAACCTAGGAAATTCCGTTTAACCGCTTCGTTCCCGGTCAGCAACACCGGATTTGCAGGGCCATGATGCCTTCCTTGCCGCATGGCCGGCCGGCAGCGAGAAAAGAGGCGGCCGACCAAAATTTCGGGTCCAGCACCCTTGCCCTGCCGGCGAGAGAGTTGTACACGGGCGCCTCCGCTGGTCTTCGGAGTGTAGCGCAGCCTGGTAGCGCACCTCGTTCGGGACGAGGGGGTCGCAGGTTCGAATCCTGCCACTCCGACCAGCCGGTTTCCCGTTTCCCGCCCCTCCCTGCCGTTCCGGTGCCCGAAAGGGCGCCTCAGCGCGCGTGGAAGCGCCGGGCCTCCTGCGCAACCAGAAAGATCTGGAACAGCCCGCTGGCCGGCACGGTATCGATCGAGACCTCGCCGGCAGCGTTGTATTTCTCGTACCAACCGCCCCGGAAGGGGCCGGAAAGGAAGGTCGAGGCCAGGGCCTCGATCAGCGGATCGGCCGCCTCGTCGGCCCGGTCGATGCCCGCCTCGGCCTGGGCCAGCCAGGCACGGATCAGGGCCGATTGCGCCGCCAGGCTGCGCGTACCGGAGACAACTTCCTGGCTGGTATTGATCGCGTCGATCAGGAAGCCATGCCCGGGTTCGGCGGCCCGGAGGGCGGCGCCGAGGAAATGGGTCGCCAGCGGCGAGGCCGGCTGGCCGTAAAGGCGTTCATAGCGGCGGATGATGGCCGTCCATTCCGCCATCTGCGACGGGATGACGACAGAGGCATCATGCTCGTCGCGAACGGGCCTCCAGGCATGGTCATAGGCTTCCGGCAGAAGGCCGGTCGCCTTGTCCAGCAGGGTGCGTTCCAGGAGGCGGCGATGCCGCGTCGCCCGAAGGGCGGCTTCGGGATGGCTGAGATGCTCGACCGCCCCCAGAAGGGCCGTGAGGATCGCCAGGGTCGTCGCCTGGTGGCGCCGGTCACCATCGGGCAGGCCATCCCGCAGATCGCCGGCGGCATCGGTCAGCGCGGTCTCCACGAAGGTCATGACCATGTCGAGAAGCGCGCGGAGCTTCGGATCGCCGGTGGCGCGGGCCAAGGCCGTGAGCGCCATGATCGCATAGGCATGGTCGATCGTGTCGCGCTGCGGATCGGCGACCGAACCGTCCGGCGCGAGCATGTGCACGAAGCCGGGCTGGCCATCGGGCGCCCAGGCCTTCTCGATCATGCGCTCGAGGCCGCGGCAGGCGAGCCGGATACCATCGCCCCAGCCCAGCTGCCAGGCCTGGGTGCAGACATAGATCTGCTGCCATTGCACGGCGGTGCTGCGCAGGACCAGCGTGTCCGGCGTCCCGTCGAAGAAGAAAGCTTCATGGAAGCCGCCGCGCTTCGCGTCCCAGCCCTTCTCGAACCAGAAAGGCAGCGCATCGCGCTTCAGCCAGGTCACCAGTTGCTCGTTCGCGGCCGAAGGCAGGCGATTCGGCCCGGCCTTGCGTTGAGCCATGCCCGTCGCTGCGGTCATGGAGCCCCCCTCGTTTCACCCAATGGCGACTCATTTACCATGCCGTTCGTCCATTTTTGGTTACGATCCATTCCTTTTCCCGTTCTGGTTGCTCGGGTCCGTTGTCACGATTCCGGCGAGGCGCTAAGAGCCTCGACATCCCGTTCCGCGAGACAAGGGCCAGCCCCGACACCATGACCGACAAGCCCATGACCTCCGCCGCTCCGGTCCGGCTCGCGGCGCCCTGGCCGGCTTTGCCCGAGACGGGTGTGCTCGTGATGGGCATCATCAATGTCACCCCGGATTCCTTTTCCGATGGCGGGCAGTTCGAATCGCATGAAGCCGCGATCGAGCAGGCCCGCCGGCTCGCGGCGGAGGGCGCCGATATCCTCGATATCGGCGGGGAATCGACCCGGCCCGGCGCAGCGACGGTCTCGCTCGCGGCGGAACTCGACCGGGTCATGCCCGTCATCCGCGCGCTGGCGGCGGATGCGGACCTGCCCGTTCTCTCCATCGACAGCTACAAGGCCGAGACGACCCGGCAGGCCCTGGCCGCCGGCGCGCGCATCGCCAATGATGTCTGGGGCCTGCAGCGTGAGCCGGCCCTGGCGGATGTGGCGCGCGAGGCCGGGGCTGGCCTCTGCCTGATGCATAACCGCGAGACGAAGGACCCGGACATCGACATTGTCGAGGACATGAAGCGCTTCTTCGCCCGGTCGCTGGGCATCGCGGCCCGGGCCGGGATCCTGCCGGAGCGGATCGTGCTCGATCCCGGCATCGGCTTCGGCAAGACGCTGGAGCAGAATCTCGCGGCGATCCGGGCCATTCCGCAGATCAAGGCGGAATTCGGCCATGCCGTGCTGCTCGGGGTCTCGCGCAAGTCCTTTCTCGGCCTGCTGACCGACCGCCCGGTGACGGAGCGCCTGCCGGGCAGCATCGCGGCCGGGGCCTATGGCGTGCTGGCCGGCGCGGATATTCTCCGCGTCCATGACGTGGCACCGCACCGGGATGCGTTGCGCGTCCTCGCGGCCCTCGCGCAGGGCGGCATGCCGCCCTTCCCTCTTTCCGTCACGCCAAGGAGCCGAGCATGACCACCGGTCTCATCAGGGGGGATGTCATCCGCCTCAGCCGCATCGGCATCTTCGCCTATCACGGCGTCTACGAGGAGGAAGGCCGGCTCGGCCAGCGCTTCTATCTCACGCTGGAACTCGGGCTCGACCTGGCGCCTGCGGGCCGCAGCGACGATCTGAACCAGACCGTCTCCTATGCGGATATCGCAACCCGGGTGCAGGAAATCGCGGTCAGCCAGCGTTTCCAGATCATCGAGGCGCTGGCCGAGGCGATTGCCGGCGACCTGCTGGCCCATTTCCCGCGGCTGCGCGAAGTGGCGGTGACGGTAGAGAAGCCGCATGCCGCGGTGATGGCGATTCTCGAGACGCTCTCGGTCACGATCCATCGCGTTCGGGGCGCCTGACGTGGCCGCAGGCTCCGTCCGGGTGACCGCCCATATCGCGCTGGGAAGCAATATCGGCGACAAGATCGGGCATTTGCGGCAGGCTGCTGCGGCGATCGGGCGCCTGCCGGCGACGCGGCTTCTCCGGCAATCCTCGATCTATCGCACACCGCCCTGGGGCAAGACCGACCAGGACTGGTTCGCCAATGCCGCCCTGAGCGTGGAAACCGGGCTCGCGCCACAGGCGCTGCTCGATGCCGTGCTGGAGATCGAGCGCCAGCTCGGCCGGATCCGCCGCGAACGCTGGGGGCCGCGCGTCATCGATATCGATGTGCTGCTGCATGGCGAGGCTGTCCTCGCCACCCCGACGCTGACGCTGCCGCATCCGGCCATGACGGAGCGGGCTTTCGTGCTGATCCCGCTTGCGGAAATCGCCCCGGACCTGGTGATCCGGGGCAAGGAAATCGGGGAATGGCTGGCCGGGCTCGATGCCGGAGGCATCGAGCCGATGGCGCCGCTGGTCCCCTAGGCCGGGTTCAGCCGTTCCGCCAGGTGCGGACCGCCCACCAGCTCGCCGGCAGCAGGGCGGCACCGAGGCCGACCTTCAGCAGCGTCGCGTAGCCGAACGGCGCCACACCCTTGGCGAAGGCGAGTTCCGGGCCGATCAGCGTCGCGAGCCAGGCATAGCCCGGGATGAAGTTGATCACATGGCCGAGCGAGAGCACGGCGACGGCCCCGATCACGGAATGGGTCAGGCCGCGTTCGGCGAGATAGCCGGTGGCCATGGCCGCGAGCAGGAATCCGACGAGATAGCCGCCTGTCGGGCCCATCATGTAGGCGAGGCCGGCGCCGGAGGTGAAGACCGGCAGACCGAGCGCACCTTCCGCCAGATAGGCGAGGATGGTCAGCCCGCCGAGCTTCCAGCCATAGGCGGCGCCGATCATCATCACGACCAGCGATTGCATGGTCATCGGCACGGGATAAAACGGAATCTGGATCTTCGCCGAAAGGGCGAGGAGCATCGTGCCAACCAGCACGAGCGCAAGATCGCGCAGAATATTGCGCTCACGGGAACCGAGGGCCTGCTGGATCAGGGTTGCGGTGGCAACACGCATAAAGCATCTCCTTATCAACCTGAATGACGCCGCCGCAGCGGAACCCCGCGTGCCGGACCTCCCGATCGAAGCCGGCTTCACGATTCCCATCGCGGCTCTCGTCGTATAAGCAACTCCGAGCCAAAGGTAAAATGCACGGGTGCTGATATCGTGCCGCCATGGAGATGCCGTCTTGGATCCCGCCTTCGACCGATCGCCCCCCGCGCAACCGGGCATCCTGCTGCCCGTGGCGGAGGGACTCCGCCGGATGATCGCCAATAATCCCGGACCTTTCACCTTTACCGGCACCTGCACCTATGTGGTGGGGACCGGCGAGGTCAGCGTGATCGATCCCGGCCCGGAGGATGCCGGCCATGTCGAGACCTTGCTGCTTGCGCTCCGCCAGGAACGCATTGCCCGCATTCTCGTAACGCATACCCATCGCGACCATTCCCCCGGCGCGCGGCTGCTGGCCGAGCGGACCGGGGCACCGATCCTCGGCTGCGCGCCGCATCGTGCCTCCCGCGCCGCGCTGGACAGCGAGGCGCCGCGGCTCGATGCCAGCGCCGATCTCGACCATGCGCCCGACCGGGTGCTGGCCGAAGGCGACCGGATCGAGGGCGACGGGCATGCTTTCGGCGTGATCGAGACACCGGGCCACACGGCCAACCATCTCGCCTTCGCGCTGGAGGGCACCGGCATGGTGTTTTCCGGCGATCATGTGATGGGCTGGTCCACCTCGATCGTCGCGCCGCCGGACGGGGCGATGTCGGCCTATCTCGCCAGCCTCGACAAGCTGATCGCCCGCGAGGATGACCGCGCCTACTGGCCCGGCCATGGCGGGCCCGTGGCCGATCCGCGCCGGTTCACGCGGGCCTTGCTCAGCCATCGCCGGCAGCGCGAATCGCAGATCCTCGACGTGCTGGCGCGCGGCCCGGCGCGCATCCCGCAGCTTGTCGCCGCGAATTACCAGGGGCTCGATCCGCGCCTTGTCGGGGCGGCCGGCCTGTCCACCTTCGCGCATCTCGAGGATCTCGTCGCGCGCGGGCTGGTGCGGGCGGATGGCGCGGCCACGCTCGAGGCGCTCTACAGCCGGGCGTAGGGAATACCGGCTTGCGCCGGCCCGCTCATCCGTCGGGGCCGCCCGGATCAACCCTCGGGATTGTTGATTTCCTCGATCAGCCGGAGGATGCGTTTCGCATTGGTGCCGAAATCATGCCGGCCCACGCGGGAGGCGGAGCGGATGTCGATGCGGGTCTGGCTGCCCGTCCAGCGCAGGCGGATGGTGACGTCGTCGCGGAAACGCAGGAGGAAGGTTTCGGCGACGGCCTCGATCCGGCCGATGCCCCGGCGCTCGTCCGGCGCGGCTTCCTCGATGACGCGCCATTTCAGCGTCTTCACCGCCCGCTGGACCAGCTGGAAGGCCTCGGCGGGCTCGTTGTCGAGCAGCAATGTCCGGACCTGCGGATAGGCGCTGCGCTGGCGCTCGCGCAAGGCGCGGTCCAGCGTCAGCGGGATATGGCCCTCGCGGGCGGTGAAAGCGGCCTGCGAGCGGGAGAAGAGCGGCGGATCCTCGATATTGGTGGTGATGTCGTTGAGAACCGGCAGGCGCACGGCCTGAAAGGCGAGAGCGCCCGGCCAGGCCAGGACGAGGCTCGCCACCAGCAGCGCGCGTGACAGGGCCGCGAGGCCATGCCGGCCCTTCTGCCAGATCTCCAGAGCAGCCACCATGGCGACCGCCAAAGCCGCGGCAGCCATGATCACCGCCGTGAAGAAGACCAGCATGCCGATCTCGAAAGGCAGCGCCCGGGCACGGACGATCAGGATCGCGGCGAGGATGACCGGCACCGACAGCCAGGCCAACCGCTCGGCCCAGCGGGCGAGGCGGGATTCAGGCCGGGGTGGCAGGGCAAAGAGCATCGCCTGTCCTCAGGATTTCCGGGCGGGGCCGCAGATCGTCTTCAGGGCCTGCCATTCCGTCTTGTCGAGAATGGGGCGAAGCGGCTGCCCGCCTCCCTCGGCGGCGAGCTTTTCCACCGCGGCAATCCGGTCTTCCGTCACCGGATGGGCGGCCAGCAGATCGGTGATCGAGCGGTTCGACCGGCCGAAGGGGCTGATGCGACGGAAGAAGAGGTTGATCGCCCGGGGATCGGCGCCGGCCTTCTTCATCAGCTCGACGCTGACGCGATCGGCCTCGGCCTCGTTTTCGCGGGAATAGGCCTGGCCCGCCAGCACCTTGCCCATGATGGCGAGGGTCGAGCCACCCGTCACGTCGCCCAGGATGGCGCCGATCACCAGCGAGAGCGCGCCGCCATGGATCATGGCGCGGAGGGAATCGCGGTTGACCACATGGCCGATCTCATGGGCCAGCACGCCGGCCACCTCGTCCGGCCCCTCGGCCGTCTCGAGAATGGGCCGGAACAGATAGATCCGGCCACCCGGCATCGCGAAGGCATTGACCAGCGCGGTATCGACCACATCCACCTGCAGCGGCCCGCGCAACGTGGCGCCGGCCGCCAGCCGCGACACCATGGCGTCCAGGGCGGCCTGCCCGGAAGGGTTGTCGCGGCCGCAGAAGCGGATCTTGCTGCCGGTGTTTTCGGCAAGGAATTCGAGGACCTGCGGCTCGACGCTGCGGCCGAGCGCCGCTTCCCAGCGCCAGGGCACGAGCGGCACGGCCAGCCGGGCGAAGAGCGGCAGCCCGACCAGCAGGAGAAAGACCAGCGAGGCGATGGCGGCTGCGCTCCAGACGAGGATGCGGCGGTTGCTGGCCTCCCCGGCCCGACCCCTGGGCAGGGCAGCGAGGGCGGAACCCATCATGAGTTCGAAAGCCGCCAGCGGCAGGGTGAGCCGCTCGCCGGTATCGCGGTCGGCCATGACGCGGTGGAGATGCGCCTCCGCGCCGTGACGCTCGAGGCGGATCTCGCCGAGCGGCCAGATGATGGCCGGGCCGTCATCCTCGGGCCGGATATCGAGGCCGGCAGCCAGCCGCCGGACGGTGACCGATCGGGGAACCGGGCGCTGGCCGTCGAAATAGCGACCCGGAGAATCCATGGCTCAGCCCGCCACGTCGAAGCCGGTATCGAAGGCCTCGCCGATGCCGGTGGCGTCGAGGCCGGCCTGCTGCACCACGGCGTCGAGCGCATCGAGGCGGCTGACCGTGACCGAGCGGACGCGCAGGGCCCAGAGCGGCCGGCGGAAGACCAGCTCGGTGATCAGCGCGAAGCCGAAGAGCAGGCCCGCCGCCATGAGGATGAAGAGCGGCGCGAGACCGATCATCAGCATCGGGTTCGCCGCGGCCGCAAGCGCCGGCAGGCCGCCGGTGACGGCGACGAGCGCACCGAAGGCGAGCAGGAGCCCGAACAGGGCTAGGTAATAGCGGATCCAGACCCAGATGACGGAGCCGGTGGTCAGGTTCGAGGTGAAGGTGATGACGCCGAAGCGCGTGCCCGCGGTGAAGGTGCGGAATTCATGCACACGGTAGCGGAGCCAGAGGACGGGCAGAACGGCGAAGGCGAGGAACAGGCCAAGCAGCGCGCCGAACATCGCGCCCACGCCACCGCTCCGCTCGACCATGGCCGTTCCACCGAACAGGACAACGACAACGAGCCCCACGACCCAGAAGGCCATCCAGGCGCCGAGCAGCGGGCGGGCTTCCGATTCGAAGCTGCCCTGCGCCGAGCCGAACCAGGTATTCTCGATCTTGTAGCGCTCCAGCGCCCGGCGGAAGAACGGGAAAGCGATACCGAGAGAGACCAGTGTCAGCACCAGCCACCAGAGCGTCCGGAGCAGATAGGCCGTGCCGCTGCCCGATTGGTGGAATTGCACGCCGCGATAGCGCGTGCGGGTAAGCCGGTAGCGGCGGGCGCGGTAGGTCAGGATCTGGACGACAGCCGGCATGATCAGCAGGCCGAGGATTCCGGCCAGAGTCGGCCCGAGCACCTGCCCGCCGAACAGGCTGACCAGCGTACCGGCGAAATAGATCGGGAGCACGATGGCCAGCGCGATCAGGAACCCGACAAACAGCTCGCGCCCGGTGCCGGTATATTCGAAACCGTCGCCGGCCAGCCGCGTGTTGCGCCAGTAATAGCGGCGCAGGGCCGTCTTGTACCAGAAGCGGTAGATGCCCAGGGTGATGGCGGTCAGGAAGGTGCCGACCAGCACCTGCCCGGCCAGCGGCGCCGTGACGGCCTCCAGCGCCTGGGCCCGGGTGACCCGGGGCGACATGGATGGCGGCTCGACCGGAGGATCGGAGGGGCGCTGGATCGTGGGAATATGCATGGAATGGTTCCGCCAAGCATCCTAAGACGGGGATGGCCTGTTTTCCCTCCGGTCACGTAACGGATTTGCAACAGACCGCGTGTTTGTGGCATGGGGCACAGGGGATGAAAAGACGAAAGCGGCTTCTCCCCTGGGGAAACGGCCGCGTTATGGAATGCCACGATGCCCGATCGCCAACCTGTCACGCCCGCCCGGATCTGGTTCCGGTTCCTCCGCCTGCACCAGCGCGGCCATGCGGCCATTGCCCAGCGCCTGCGCCAGCTCGGCCTCTCGGTGGCGCAGTTCGACCTGCTCTCCACCCTGACCGAGGCCGAGGGAATCACCCAGCGCGACCTGGCCGAGCGGCTCTATGTGACGAAGGGGAACGTGTCGGGGCTGGTCGACCGGCTGGTCGAGGCCGGCATGGTCGATCGCCGTGCGATTCCCGGCGACCGCCGCTCCTATGCGCTGCATCTCACCGAAGCCGGTCGCAAGGCCGCGCAGGCCGGCATGGAGACGCAGCAGCTCTTCGTCAACGAGACGGTCGGGCAATTGCCGCCGCGCGACCTCGAGATGCTGGATCAGGTGATCACCCGCTGGCGCGATACATTCCGGGCGCTTGAGCAATCCGGCCCGGATGGCAAGGGCGGCACGGCGGGATAACGCTTTCTTAACCCGTCTGCCGCGATTTCTCCGCTTTTTGGCCAAACGGCCCCCAGAATGGGGCGCCATATCCCCTGTCAGAGCAGCCAATCAAGGCTGACGATGCACCCAAGGGGATGACAATGACTCCGGCCTCGATCCATCGAGCCTCCATTCTTGCCGAAGCCGTCCGGAATGCGGAAGAGATCCATGTGACGCGGGAGCGCCTTGCCTCGCGCGACCATGTGGCCCGGAACTACCGGGCGATCGCGCTGCCGGCCCTGGCTGCGGCAACCCGCCGGATCGCCGAACAGCGCAAGCGCCTCGGCGTCCTGCAGCAGGCGGAAATGCTGCCGGACCACGCCGCGTCCTGAGACGCGGCCCCCTTCTTGCCTCCAGAGACCTTTCCGGACCCCCCAGCGAAACGGCTCCTCACCCGAGAACAAACAAAAAAGGCGGCCCGCAAGGCCGCCTTCTGCATATCGTGCCGGGCGCAACGCCTCAGCGGACGACAACCTTGGCGCCGACCTTGACGCGGTTATAGAGGTCGATGGCATCGATATTGTGCATCCGGATGCAGCCGAGCGAGACCGGCATGCCGATCATTTCCGGCTCGTTGGTGCCGTGGATGCGGTATTCGGTGTCGCGGCCGCGCTCGTCATGCAGGTAGATGCCACGCGCGCCGAGCGGGTTGTTCGGGCCGCCGGGAACCGTACCCGGCAGGCTCGGAACCATCTGGCGGGCCGTGTTGCCCGGCGTCCAGGACGGCCACTCGACCTTGCGGCCGATAATGGCCACGCCCGACCATTGATGGGCTTCCATGCCCGGAGAGATCTCGTAGCGGAGCGCGGTGCCGCCTTCCTCGATGAAATAGAGGAAGCGGGCATCCGAATCGACGACCACCGTACCGGGAACCTTCTCGTTGGTCGGGTTCGGCATGCGGAAGCGGGCGCGGGCCGGATCGAGGTCACGATTCAGCGATTTCGGCGCAAGCGCGAGCAATTGCACATCCCGGGCCGACAGGGTCGGGTCCGGGAAGGCCGAATACTGCGTACATGCGGCAGCCATCAGGCAAAGGCCGAGGGCGAGAACCGGGCGGAGAAAGCGATAAATTTCCGTGTGCATGGCCGAACTAAATCAAGGGAAGGTTGAGCTTTGCTTAATGGCCTGAGAATCAGCAGCATAGTGCTGCAAAGACACACTCCTTCCAAGCCTTGATTTTTCTTGACCAGGCCGTGCGCCATCGCACAGCCTGAGAGCCCGTCGCCAGAAGCGAGCCCATTCTTGCCCACCTTGCTGATTTCCGATCCCGTCTTCCTCGGCCATGCCATGCCGGCCGGCCATCCCGAGCGGCCCGACCGGCTGCGGGCTGTCGAGGCGGCGCTCGCCGACCCGCGATTCGCGGCCCTTCGCCGCGAGGGTGCCGCGCCCGGCCGGCTCGATCTGGCCGAACTGGCCCATCCGGCCAGCTATATCGACGAGATTGCCGGGTTTTCTCCCCAGGCCGGCTTTGCCTATCTCGATGCCGATACCTCGATGTCGCCCGGGTCGCTTCCTGCCGTACTCGCGGCCATGGGTTCGGCGGAGCGCGCGGTGACGGCGGTCATGGGCGGCGAGGTCAGGAATGCCTTCGTGGCCGCGCGCCCGCCCGGCCATCATGCCGAGCGCGAAACCGCCATGGGTTTCTGCCTGTTCAATACGGTCGCGGTGGCGGCGCGCGTTGCGCAGAGACAGGGCGCGGAACGCGTGGCGATCATCGACTGGGACGTGCATCATGGCAATGGCACCCAGGATATCTTCTGGGCCGATCGCGATGTCCTGTTCGTCTCGAGCCACGAGATGCCGCTCTATCCCGGCACGGGGGCCGCGAGCGAGCGTGGCGAGAACGACACGATCGTCAATGTGCCGCTCCGGGCCGGCGATGACGGTGCCATCTTCCGCGAGGCCTACCGGAATGCGGTCTTCCCGCGGATCCGGGCGCATCGGCCGGACCTCATCCTGATCTCGGCCGGTTTCGATGCCCATCGGCGCGATCCGCTCGCCAATCTCCGCCTCGAAGCCGGGGATTTCGCCTGGGCGACGGCGGAGCTGATGGCACTCGCGGAGACGCTGTGCAGCGGCCGCATCGTCAGCCTGCTCGAGGGCGGATACGATCTCGAGGGGCTTTCCACCTCCGTCGCCGCCCATGTCGAGACGCTGATGGGCGCCTGATCAGCCGGCTTCACAGCAAAAGGATAGCCTATGACGGATGTTCCCCTTTCTGCCATCGACCCCGAAGCCGACCGGGCAAGCCAGATCGAGGCATTGCGGAAGCTGAGACCCGCCTTGCTGCGCGTGCCGCCACCGATGTTCGGGGAGCGCGTCGCGGACAAGGTTGCGGCCCTTGTCGGGTCCTGGCGGTTCATCATCATCCAGAGCGTGATCCTCGCCCTGTGGATCCTGGCCAATATCGTGGCCTATTGGCAGCACTGGGACCCCTATCCCTTCATCCTGCTCAACCTGGTGCTGTCTTTCCAGGCGGCCTATGCGGCGCCGATCATCATGATGAGCCAGAACCGGCAGGCGCAGATCGACCGCAAGGAAGCGGAGAATGATTATCGCGTCAACGTGAAAGCCGAACTCGAGATCGAGCTTCTCCACGAGAAGATCGATGCCTTGCGCGAGCAGGAGATCCTGCGGCTGATCACCACCATCGAGCATCTCTCGGCGCGGCTCGAGCGCAGCGGCAAGTAGCAAGGCATCCCGCGGGAAGAGGGTTCAGAGCGCCTCGGTCCGCTCGATCTCGATGCCGAATGCCGAAAGGCCGATGAAAGCCCGGCTGCCGCTGGTCGAGAGGTTGCGGATCGAGGAGACGCCGAGATCCCGCAGGATCTGCGCGCCGAGCCCGACCTCGCGCCAGGCCTTCTGGCGCAGGGCATCGGAGCTGGCCGGCGCCTCGAAGCCGGCGGAGGGCACGCCTGCCGTGCCATCGCGCAGGTAGACCAGCACACCGCGCCCTTCGGCCTTGAAGGTCTGCAGCGCCTTCTCGACGGTCTTGCCGCCGCCGAACACATCCGTCAGCGCATTGGCGCGATGGAGCCGGGTCAGCACGCCGCGGCCATCGCCGATCTGGCCATGGACAAGTGCGAGATGCTGCACCTCGTCGAAGGGCGTGGAGAAGGCATAGCCGGTGAGACGGCCGATCGCGGTCTCGACCGGGAAGGTGGCGACGCGGTCGATCAGCTTCTCGCGGGCCTGCCGGTAGGCGATGAGATCGGCAATGGTGAGGATCCTGAGCCCGAATTTTTCGGCAAAATCGGTAACCTGCTTCCCTTTGGTAACCGTTCCGTCGTCATTGACCAGTTCGGAGATGACGCCGACCGGCGGCAGGCCGGCCAGCCGGCAGAGATCGACTGCCGCCTCGGTATGGCCCGAGCGCATGAGGACGCCGCCATCGCGGGCGATCAGCGGGAAGATATGGCCGGGACGGACGAAATCATTCGCCTGGACATTGCCATTGGCCAGCGCGCGGACGGTGGCGGTGCGCTCGTCGGCGGAGATGCCGGTCGTCAGCCCTTCGCGATAGTCGATCGACACGGTGAAGGCCGTGGTATGGGCGCTGTCATTGACCGCGACCATCGGGTCGAGCCGCAGCCGGCGCGCTTCCGCCACGGTGATCGGGGCGCAGACGATGCCGGAGGTGTGGCGGACGATGAAGGCCATTTTCTCCGGCGTGCAGAGCGAGGCGGCGACGATGAGATCGCCCTCGCCTTCGCGGTCGTCATCATCGGTGACGACGACGATCTCGCCGCGGGCATAGGCCACGATGGCCTCCTCGATCCGCTGGGTCGTGTCCTGCATGGGCCATCCTCTCGAATTGGGCGCGAGGCCGAGAAAATCGTTGGGTGTCACGGTGCCGCCGGTTTCCCGGGCGATGGCCTCGGCCGTCTCGCGGGAGATCCAGGGTGCGTTCTCGCGGCAGAGCTGGGTGATCGTGGCCGGCGACACGCCGATGCGCGCGGCAAGGTCGATGCGCTTGGTCCCGGTCCGTTTCAGCCATTCCGCGAGTTTCATGGCGGTGATGTGGCCCTTCGGAGCGAGGGCGTCAATGAAATTGATGGCTCAGTCGCGAGAATTTTATTCCAGATAAAATTTATGGGCGGAAGCACCCTCGCCCCCGATGGCTGACCCCTCACCCGCCGATGCTGCGCATCGTCGGCCTCTCCCCGCGGGGGAGAGGCGGGAGGCCAGCTGGAGAGGCGGCAAGTCAGGCAAGGCGTAAAGGGCGGTGCCCGCCCCTCTCCCCGGCGGGGAGAGGATGGCGAGCGAAGCGAGGCCGGGTGAGGGCCCCTGATGTTCAGCCCACCTGGCCGCGATGGCGGAGATAGTGATCCGCCAGCACGATGGCCATCATGGCCTCGCCGACCGGGACGGCG
Organism: Hyphomicrobiales bacterium; assembly: GCA_027484605.1. Lineage (GTDB taxonomy): Bacteria > Pseudomonadota > Alphaproteobacteria > Rhizobiales > Beijerinckiaceae > Rhabdaerophilum. The sequence goes on from JAIXSR010000049.1 coordinate 41,103, forward strand.
CGGATGCCGACGCAGGGATCGTGCCGGCCCTTGGTGAGAATCTCGGTCTCGTTGCCGAAGCGATCCACCGTTTCGCGCGGGGTCAGGATCGACGAGGTCGGCTTGACGGCGAAGCGGACAACGATCGGCTGGCCGGTGGAAATGCCGCCGAGAATGCCGCCGGCATGATTGGCCATGAAGACCGGCCGGCCATCATTGCCGATGCGCATCGTGTCGGCATTGTCTTCGCCGGTCAGTTCCGCCGCGCCGAATCCGGCGCCGATCTCGACGCCCTTGACCGCGTTGATCGACATCATGGCCGAGGCGAGATCGGCGTCGAGCTTGCCGTAGATCGGCGCGCCAAGGCCGGGCGGTACGCCCTCGGCCACGATTTCGAGCACCGCGCCGATGGAGGACCCATCCTTCCGGACGCCATCAAGATAGTCGGCATAGAAAGCCGCCATCTCGGCATCGGGGCAGAAGAACGGATTGTTGCCGACCTCGTCCCAGTTCCAGCGGGCGCGATCGATCCGGTGCGGGCCCATCTGGACGAGGGCGCCGCGCACCCGCATGCCCGGCACGACCTTGCGGGCGATGGCGCCGGCGGCCACGCGCATCGCCGTCTCGCGCGCGGAGGAACGCCCGCCGCCGCGCGGATCGCGGATGCCGTATTTCGCGTCATAGGTGAAATCGGCATGGCCCGGGCGATAGGCCGAGGCAATGGCCGAGTAATCCTTCGAACGCTGGTCGACATTCTGGATCAGCAGGCCGATCGAGGTGCCCGTCGTGCGCTGGATGCCATCCGACTCGGTGTAGACGCCGGAAAGGATCCGGACCTCGTCCGGTTCCTGCCGCTGGGTGGTGTAGCGGCTCTGGCCCGGCCGGCGGCGGTCAAGATCGGCCTGGATATCGGCCTCGACCAGCGGGATCATCGGCGGGCAGCCATCGACCACGCAGCCGATGGCCGGGCCGTGGCTCTCGCCGAACGTGGTGAAACGGAACAGGTGGCCGAAGGAATTGTGCGACATGCGCGCGATCTAGCGCGAATGGCGGCGCTTGTCCAAGAGGAGAGTTGCGGTGCAGCCTATCGGACCTGGACGCGGATCGTGTAGCGGCGGCTGGTCGTGCGCGGGGCTTCGACCGTCGGGTTGTATTGGAACTCGACCACCATCTCGTCGGCGCCCCGGAAGCCGCCGCGCGAGGTGTAGAAGACCTGCTGCGAAAGGGCGACGAGCGTTCCGCAGCTGCCGGCGACGCGGGACTGGCCCTGCCGGAACTCGACCTTGCCATGGGCGGGCGGCGTGACGACCCGGGCCTGGGCGAGTCCCCCGGCATAACAGGTATCCACATTGTAGATGGAGAAACTCAGCAGCGGCGAGAGCTGGCCGCTACGGGCCTCGCGGGTGAGGGTTTCGGCAAAGGCCGTCCCGGCGACAAGGCAGGCGGCGACAGCCGGGAGAAGGGCATGCTTGCGGATCATGGCAAACCTCATTGGACGGCGAGCGTGACGTTGCGTGTGATTGCCGTGATGCCGGGGGCATCCGTCCATTTGTTGTATTCGAAGTCGACCCGCAGGAAATCGGCACCGCGGAAGCCCGGTGCGGGGGTGAAGTAAACGTTGCGCGCCCAGCCCTGGATCTGGCCGCATTGTCCGCCATCGATGACCCGGCGCTCCTGCAGGATCTCGACCCGGCCATGCTTGGGCGGGGTGACGAGTTTGCCCACCGGAATAGCGCCGAAGGTGCAGGTATCCGTATCGTACATGGCAAGGCTGGCAACCAGCATGCGCTTGCCGGGGGGCACCCGCAGCGAATAACTCTCGGCAAGCACCGAGCCCGCAAACAATGTTGCCGACAAGATCAGCAGAAATTTCTTGATGAGCGACATAGGCATGAACATCCTTTCCTGATCTCAGGTATAAAAGGATGTGATGACCTTTGACAACAGAAGAGAATGGCTGCTCACCATCTGTCGGCAGGTTGTGCCCGGTTCGGGCCGGGCACAACCTCAGTGCCTGATGGCTACAGGCACGGCCGGAGCGCCGCCCCAGACCGTATTGGCGGGGATCTGCTCGCCCTTCATCACCAGCGTCAGCGGGTTCAGGCGGGCATAGTCGCCCACGCGGGTATCGTAGAGCACCGTGGCGAAGGAGCCGATGGAGACGCCATCGCCGATCTCGATCCGGCCCACCTTCATCACGCGATCCTCGTAGAGATGCGTCTGGAGGCAGGAAAGATCGTTCATGGCCACATGGTTGCCCACCTTCACGCAGTCGAATTCGGTGATGTCGGTGGTGTCCATGTAGACGCCCTCGCCGATCTTCGCGCCGAAGAGGCGGAGGAACATCGGCAGGAAAGGCGTGCCGCGCAGATGCTCGAGCAGGACCTTGCCGCCGAGGCCCCAATAGAGCACGGCGACGGCCTCGGTCTTCATGGCCCACCATGACCACATCGGCTTGGCCACCGGCTTGTAGACGCCCATCAGCAGCCATTTGATGGCGCAGACACAGAGGACCATGATGATCGGCATGACGAGGCTGGCTACCACGAACCAGCCGAGGGCCGCGGCATAGGCGACGCGCTCGTAGGCGGGGTAGATGAAGAAATACACCGCGATCGAGCCGAGCGTCAGGAACAGCATGGTCGGGAAGGTGGTGTGCATGGCCTCGAAGCAGGCCCGCCAGAGTTTCATGCGCATCGGCGGCTCGTAGGTCCAGTTGGCGGCGATATCGCCGAATTTCTGGCGGACCGGGAACTTGATCGGCGGTGAGCCGAACCAGGTCTCCTCGCTCTCGGCCACGCCGGATTCCGGCGCGCGGGACTTCACGCCGATCAGCGCGCCCTGCTTCAGATGCGAACCATGGGCAATCACGGCGTTGTTGCCGACAAAGACACGGTCCTCGATCACCGTCTTGCGGAAGGTGACCCAGCCGCGATGGTTGTCCTCGTCGCCGAGCACGCATTCATCGGCCATGAAGGAGCCCTCGCCGATCGAGATCAGGTCGTAGCGGGCGCCGATATTGGTGGAGATCTCCGCGCCCTTGCCGATGCGGGCGCCCATCAGGCGGTACCAGTTGCGCATGTAGACCGTCGCGTAGAGCGAGGACAGCGTATCGAGCGAGACCTCGGTGGCGAGGTTCACCATCCATTGGCGCAGATAGAAGAAGGAGTGGATGGAATGCGTGCCTTCCTGGATACGGCGGGGCAGCAGGATCCAGCGGATGGCGATGACGAAAGCCAGGGTGAAGACCACGAGGGCAGCGCCCATGAGCCAGGCGACCAAGGGCAGCACATGGTACCATTCAACGCCCGGGATCAGATTCACCAGCGCCGTTTCCGCCGTATCGAGGACGAAAAACGCCGGGAAAAGCGGGATCAGCCCGATGGCCGAGAAGGCCAGGATCAGCATGCCATAGACCCAGTATTGCAGATGGGCCCAGAGGCGGCTCGGCAGGGATTTCGGCGGCAGGGCCGCCACATCGACCATGCCGATCTTCCGGGCGGGCGAGCCATCCCAGATCTCGGCCTCCGCAACCTGCGCGCCTTCGGCGAGGGCCGTCATATCTTCGATCCGGGCATCCGCGCTGATGACGCAGCCGGCCGGAACGATTGACTGGTTGCCGATATAGGCATCACGGCCGATCTCGACCCGGCCGATGAAGAGTTCGCCGGCGATGATCTCGGCATTGGCGATATTGGCCTTGTGGCCGATCGAGGCACCGGCACCGATCGTCACGAGATCGGCCGCGCCGAAACTGGCATGGGCGATCAGCACGCCGGAGCCGATCTTCGCGCCCATCAGGCGGAGATAGAGCCGCATGATCGGCGAATTGGCGAGATAGCTCGGATGGACCAGCGCATTGAGCCGCTGCACGAACCACCAGCGGAAGAAATAGGCGCCCCAGAGCGGATAGCGGCCCGGCCGGGTGCGGCCGAGGACCAGCCATTTCAGCGCGACCACCAGAGCCAGGGTGCCGAACTTGATGCACATATAGGCCGAGCAGAGCACGGCCACGGTCATGCCGAAGGAGAGGTCGCGCTCGCTGATGAACATGAAGGTGATGAACACCCCCAGCCATTGCAGGGTCGAGACCGACAGGATGACCGGCATGGCCAGGGCCTGGGCGACGCCGCAGGCGAAACGCTTCAGCCGGCCGGTCGGGACGAAGGAGAGATCCGGCGGCGGCGCGGACAGCATGGCGCCGAAGCGCTCGTCCAGCATCGCGGCGATCTTGCGCAGGGTGCGCAGCTGGTAGATGTCCTGCAGCGTGATGCCGGAAAAGGCCGGTGCCTCGCGGACAAGCGAGATGAACTGCGCGGCGATCAGCGAATGGCCCCCGAGATCGAGGAAGAAATCCGCCTCGAACGTGATGGCACGGCCCGGCAGCACCTTGCGGGCCGCCGTCAGCAGCAGGGCCTCGGTCTCGGTGCGCGGCGGCTCCTCGTCATTGGCCGCGACGATCTGCTCCGAGAGCGTCATGGCCTTGAGCGCCTTGCGATCGGTCTTGCCGGAAATCAGGCGCGGCAGGCTCTCGACCGGCTCGAACCGCTCCGGGATCATGTAGGCCGGGAGGCGGCGGCGCAGTTCCTCGCGCAGGGTTGTCGTCACGACGATGCTCTCGGCTTCCGGCACCACGAAGGCGACGAGCCGGTCCATGCCGCTGTCGCTGCGGACGACAACCGCAGCCTGGGCGACATCGTCGCAATCGACCAGCGCGTTCTCGATCTCGCCGAGTTCGACGCGGAAGCCGCGGATCTTGACCTGGTCGTCGATGCGGCCGTGGAAGACGATATTGCCGTCCGCATTGAGGCTCACGGCGTCGCCGGAACGGTAGAGGATCGGGTCCGGCCCGTCGGCGACGAAGGGATTGGCGATGAACTTCTCGGCCGTCAGTTCGGGGCGGGCGAGATAGCCCTGGGCCACGCCCGGGCCACCGATGAGCAATTCGCCCTCGCGGCCCGGCGGGCAGAGGACCAGCGCCTCGTCGACGATGTAGCAGGTATAGTTGGGGATCGGCTTGCCGATCGTGACCGGGCGGCCCGGCAGGACCTCGTCCACCGTGGCCACGACGGTGGCTTCCGTCGGCCCGTAGGTGTTGAGGATCCGGCGTCCGGGGCGCGACCAGCGCTCCACAAGCGCCGGCGGCAGGGCCTCGCCCCCCAGCAGGACAAGCCGGAGCCCGGGAATGTCCTTCGGGATCACGGAAAGGAGCGTCGGCACCGTGTCGATGACCGTCACACCTTCCTGGTCGAGCAGCTGCGGCAGCTTCTCGAGATCGGCCATGGTCTCCGGCGTGGCGACAACCAGGGTCGCCCCGGCGAGATACGGAACCCAGATCTCCTCCATCGAGAGATCGAAGGCGACGGAGGCGCTCTGGAACACCACGTCATCCCGCGTGATGGCATAGACGGCATTGGCCGAGCGCAGGAAATGGCAGATATTCCGGTGGGTGATGACGATGCCCTTGGGCACGCCGGTCGAGCCGGACGTGTAGATCAGATAGGCCGGATCCTCCGGCGAAGCGGCGGTGATCGCGGCTTCCGGCAGGGGCTCGTCGGAAAGAAGCGCCGACGCCGCAAGCAGCGGCTGCGTCATTTCCCGGGCTTTCGCGAGACCCGCCTCGTCGGTCACCAGGGCAATCCCGGATGCATCGCTCAGGCAGGTGGCGATCCGGTCGACCGGGGCATCTGCGTCGAAGGGCAGGAAGGCGGCGCCGCTCTTGGCGATCGCAACCTGCGCGAGCAGCAGGTCGATGCCGCGGGGCATCCACAGACCGATGACGGTGCCGGAACGGGCGCCCGCCGCGGCCAGGCGGGCCGCCGCGCGGTCGGTCAGGGCTTCGGCCTCGGCCCAGGTGACCGTGCGGGTGCCGGAACGATAGAGGATGCGCCCGCCTTCGCGGGCGGCGCTGGCCCGGAACAGATCGGCCAAGGTTTCGGGGCGAAGAAGGCCCGGGTCACGCATGCCCTGCAGCACAGCAAGCTGTCCAGCTTCCGCCAGCCGCGAAGCTTCCGCGATCATCGTTCTTCCCCCGCTCGCCCTTCCGGGCATTTGTCGTCAGGCGGCAGATACACAGCCGGATCGACAGCATTAGTCAATCCGGATGCATCCCCGCCGCGCGCATTCGGCCTTCTCGGCGACGAATCCGCCTCGAAATCACCGATGCATCGCAGCGTATCCGCTCCTGCAACTGAATTGGGGCTGAACGGCGACTCAGGCGTGCCCGGTCCGGGGAAGCCAGGCCATCCGGCCTGCGGCGAAACGAAGCACACGGCCCTGCCAGATATCGGCATGGAGGACCTGATCTTCCGGCTGGCCGGCCAGGAGATGCATCATCACCCGGGCAATGCCGCCATGCGAAACCACGCAGCATGGCCGCTCGGCCTCCGAGAGCCAGCCGCCGACCCGTTCCGCCACGCCAGCATAGCTTTCACCGCCCGGCGGCGAAAAGCGCCAGCGATCCCTGTCGCGGTCACGATGATTGATCGGATCCCGCATGCGGATTTCCGGCCAGGTCTTGCCTTCCCAATGGCCGAAGCCGATCTCGGCGAGGCGGGGATCGAGCCCATAGGCAAGGCCCGGCCGGGCCAGCGCCTCCAGCAGGAGATCGGCCGTCTGCCGCGTCCGCTTCAGCGGGCTCGCATAGAGGGGGAGAGCGTCCAGGGCACCGGCGCCGAAATCGGCCTCGACCGCCTGACGCAGGGTTGCCGCCACGCCCCGGGCTTGGGCGCGGCCGCGGGCATTGAGATCGGTGTCGGTCCGGCCCTGCAGGCGCCCCTCGCGGTTCCAGTCGGTCTCGCCATGGCGCACGAAATAGATCGTCGCCATCGCGTTACTCGACGATCACCTTCGCGGAGACCTCGCGGATATCGCCTTCCGGATAGACGATCTTGAAGAGGAAGGTTTCCTCGCCCTTGAAACGGCGCTCCGGGCGATAGAACACGCCGAGCCCATAGGGCGAAGTGCCGATGCAATTGGTGCGCGGCGCTCCCGGTACGGCCCGGAGGTTGATGGCATTGGGCCGGGTATAGAGCTTGCCGTTCTTCGGCGGCTCCGGCGTTTCGAGGCGGGGATTGGGCCCGACCTTACAATCTTTCGACAGCGTCAGATAGGTGCTGATGAAGATCTCGCGACCGATCTTGCCCTTCCGCTCGACCTCGGTCTTGACGGTTTTCGGATCGGGCCGCGGCTGGTTGGGCGGGCCGGCCTGCGAGAGCGGCTGGAGGCCGGGCACCTGCGGCGCGACCGCCTGGGCCTTGGCCGCTGCCGGCGCAAAAACCTGGGCCGCCACCGGCGCGAAGAGCAGGCCGCAGGCGAGAACCGGGGCGAGGCGCGAGGCAGGAGCGGCCGGGATCATCATCGTTCCTTATTCCCTGTCGAGCGAGAGATCCGGAGCATCCGGGTTTTTCATGCCGACAATGTGATAGCCGGCATCGACATGGCTGACCTCGCCGGTCACCCCGCGCGACATGTCCGACAGGAAATAGACGGCGCTCTGGCCGACTTCCTCGGTTGTCACGGTCCGGCGCAGCGGTGCGTTGTACTCGTTCCACTTCAGGATGTAGCGGAAATCGCCGATGCCCGAGGCCGCCAGCGTCTTGATCGGGCCGGCGGAGATCGCATTGACCCGGATGGCCTTCGGCCCGAGATCGGCCGCGAGATAGCGGACGGAGGCCTCGAGCGCGGCCTTGGCCACGCCCATCACATTGTAATGCGGCATCCATTTCTCGGCGCCGTAATAGGTCAGCGTCAGGATCGAGCCGCCATCCGTCATCAGCTTTTCCGCCCGCTGGGCCACGGCCGTCAGCGAGTAGCAGGAGATCAGCATCGTCTTGGTGAAATTGGCTTCCGAGGTCTCGACATAGCGGCCGGTCAACTCGTCCTTGTCGGAGAAGGCGATGGCATGGACGACGAAATCCAGCTTGCCCCAGGCCTTCTCGACCTCGGCGAAAACCGCATCGATGGTGGCGCTCTCGGTCACGTCGCAATGGCCGACGACAAGCGCGCCCAGTTCCGCCGCGAGCGGCTCCACCCGCTTCTTCAGCGCATCGCCCTGATAGGTGAAGGCCAGCTCTGCCCCGGCAGCATGGGCGGCCTTGGCGATGCCCCAGGCGATCGACATCTTGTTGGCAACGCCCATGATGAGGCCGCGCTTGCCGCGCATCACACCGCTGATCGGGTTTGCTTCCTGCGTCGTGGTCATCCGTCCTCGATCCTCGGTCTCACACAAAGTTGCCGCGCAGCGCGAAGCAGCCCGGCTTTCTGCCTTCCTTACCCGGTTCCGGCGAAGGTTCAAGCCTTGGTGGCCCCCCGGTCACCGGCTTCATGCCCGGCGACGGCGGAAAAACCCTTCCATTTCGGGGTCAGGCGGGCCGAGATCGATATCGAGCGAAACGAAGAGGTCTCCGGCGGCGTCCTTGCCGGGCAGGCCCTTGCCGCGCAGGCGCAGGGTCTTGCCACCGCTTGTCCAGGCCGGCACGGTCACCTCGACCTCGCCCTGAAGCGTGGGCACGCGGATGGCCCCGCCGAGCACGGCTTCCCGGATCGGAACCGCCACCGCGATACGCAGGTCCTGCCCGTCGACGGCGAAGCGCGGGTGGCGCTGGTAGCGCAGGGTGACGCGGACATCGCCGTTCGGCCCCCCGAAAGGCGAGGAATGGCCCTGCCCGCGCAGACGCAGGGTGGCGCCATTGGCCGCGCCCTTCGGGATATTCACCTCGACGGTGCGGCCATCCGGCAGGGTGATTCGGCGCGAGCCGCCGGCGACGACATCCTCGAGGGTGATGGCGGCCTCAAGCTCGATATCCTCGCCTGAGGGAATGGGCGAGGTCCGGCCGGAACGCGGCTCGCCACGGCCCGGCGTCTCGAATTGCCGGAAGATATCGGAGAACATGTCGCGCGGGTCGGCGCGGCCACTGCCCGCCCCGAAATCGAACCGGAAGGCGCCCGGCCCGCCGGCACCGGCAGCCGGGTCGAAGCCCATGCCGGCGCCGGCCCGCGGCCGGCCCTCGGCATCGATCTCGCCACGGTCGAAGGCGCGCTTCTTGCCGGCATCGCCGAGAATCTCATAGGCGGAGTTGATCTCGGCAAAGCGCTCCTTGGCGCGGGGATCATTCTTGTTGTGATCGGGATGATGCGCCTTTGCGAGGCGCCGGAAGGCGCGCTTGATCTCCTCGGCGCTGGCATCCCGATTCACTCCCAGAACGGCATACGGATCGCGCATCGTGTCCTCAGCTCTGCCAAAGCCCTCCCGGGCCGATCATCGGGCCGGAGGGGAAAGCCCTTCTTCCTGCACATGGGCATCCCGCAGCATTTCTGCAACATTGCCGCTTCGCCCGGGACATATCCTGCCAAGCCGGAGCGCTTTGGCTGAAATCGGGGCGTGAGTCCACACCCTACGGACGACGGAGCGTCCCGGAAGCCTCGTCCAGCAGGGAAGTCGAGGGGGAGGGGAAAGGCTGGTTGCGATCGGCGACAGCGGCGGCGGCAGCCGGGCGGGTCGAGGCGGTGACATCGGCGCTGGCGGGCTGGATCTGACGCAAGGCCCATTCGCCCGGGCCGATCCGGCAGGCCTGTCCCTGGTGGCGGATCTCGCGGACATTCGGGCCAGCCGGCAGGATCGTGGCGGTGAAGGGACGGCAGATCGTGTTGTCGACCAGGACGAGATTGCCGGAAGCGGCGAAGCTGCCCTTGCGCCTGCTCGCCGGATTGTCCCAGTTCACGGGCTGGCCGGAGCCCTGCGGATCGACCGCCAGCGACAGGGCGGCCTGGGCCCGGCGCCAATCCTCCTCGTCGAGCGAGGGGTCGAGCGGCGACGCGGAACGGGTGATCGAGGCGGTGGTCTCGTGGTCATCCTGCATCGAGGCGAGATGCATGGTCAGGCTGCAGCCGCCCAGCACGACAGGCAGGCCCGATGCCAGGATCAGCAGCAGGCCCTGCAGCCGCGCATTGCGCATTGCACCAGCCACCCTATATCCAAGGGTGGCGGGCCGGTTGCTTCCGGCGCGCAAAAGGCTAGGGATGATGCTCCTGCCTGGAAGGAACTTAGTGCAACGCAGCACGACGCGACCCCAGAGATACTCGCGCCCCATTAAAGAACGGAAGCGTTAATGACCGGTGAGTCCCCCGAAAACTCGGACCCGTTTCGGCTGTTCGAATCGTGGTTTGCCGAGGCCAGCACAAGCGAGCCGAACGATCCGAACGCCATGGCCCTGGCCACGGCGGATGCGGACGGGCTGCCGAATGTGCGGATGGTCCTGATGAAGGGTATCGATCCGGGCGGGGTGGTCTTCTACACCAATACCCAGAGCCAGAAGGGGCAGGAAATCACGGCCAATGCCCAGGCCGCGGTGGTCTTCCACTGGAAGAGCCTCCGGCGCCAGGTGCGGTTCCGCGGCCCGCTCTTGCGCGTCAGCGAGGCCGAGGCCGATGCCTACTTCGCCTCCCGCCCGCGGGACAGCCGGATCGGCGCCTGGGCCTCGCAGCAATCGCGGCCGCTGGAAACCCGCTTCGCCCTCGAAAAGGCCGTGGCCCGGGAAGCAGCGCGATTCGGCCTTGGCGAGGTGCCGCGCCCGCCCCACTGGACAGGGTTCCGCCTGGTGCCGTCCTACATCGAATTCTGGCAGGACAAGCCGTTCCGCCTGCATGACCGGCTGGTTTTCCGCCGTCCGGACGCGGAATCGCCGTTCCGGACCGAACATCTCTATCCCTGACCCGCCAGCCCCTGCCGGGGCGGGCGGAACGACCCTCGTTCTTCAACATCTTTTCGTCTATCACCCTGTTTCTGACCGATCGGAAAATGCACTAGGAATGATCCCGGAACGGGGGCCCGCGGGTGCCCCGCCCTGCTTCTTCCCGCATTGGCCCCGACGGTGTCAGTTCCACGTTCCTGGAGTCGCGATCATGGAAAGCCAGCGCAGCAATTCTTCCGGCGAACGCCGCATCCTCGTGCTGACCGGCGCCTCGCGCGGGATCGGCCATGCCACCGTGAAGCGGTTCGGCTCGGCGGGCTGGCGCGTCATTGCCTGTTCCCGGCAGCCCTTCCCCGAGAATTGCCCCTGGGAAGGCGGTCAGGATGATCATGTCCAGGTCGATCTCGCGGATCCGGCGGATACGCTCCGGGCCATCGAGGAGATCAAGAGCCGCCTGCCGGACGGGAAGCTTCATGCCCTCGTCAACAATGCCGGCATTTCGCCCAAGGGCCCGGGCGGGGCACGGCTCTCCTCGATCGATACGGCGCTGAGCGACTGGCAGAAGGTGTTCCAGGTGAATTTCTTCGCGCCGATCATGCTGGCGCGCGGCCTGAAGGAGCAATTGCATGCGACCAAGGGGGCCGTGGTCAATGTCTCCTCGATCGCCGGCAGCCGCGTCCATCCCTTTGCGGGGGCGGCCTATGCCACCTCGAAGGCCGCGCTCGCCTCGCTGACGCGCGAGATGGCGTCGGATTTCGGCCCGATGGATGTCCGGGTCAATGCGATCTCGCCCGGAGAGATCGATACATCGATCCTCTCGCCCGGCACCGACAAGATCGTCGAGACGCTGCCCATGCGCCGTCTCGGCACGCCGGAGGAAGTGGCCAAGGCCATCTATTTCCTGTGCACGGAAGCCTCGTCCTATGTGACGGGCGCCGAGTTGCACATCAATGGCGGCCAGCATGTGTGACGGCGCCGGATGAGTGCTGTCCAGCGTCCGGTCCTTGCTGCCTCGATCGCGGTGTTCCGCGCCGGCAAGGTGCTGCTGATCCAGCGCGCCAGGGCGCCGGCCCAGGGGCTCTATTCGCTGCCCGGCGGGCGGATCGAGGCCGGCGAGACCCTGCGTGACGGCGTCCTCCGCGAATTGCAGGAAGAACTGGCGCTCGAGGCCGAGCTGGTCGGGTTTGTCGATCATGTCGAGCATATCGAGGCGGATGATGCGGGCGGGATCCGCGCCCATGCGGTCATCGTGGCGTTCTGCGGCCATTGGCGGGCCGGGGAACCCGTGCCGTCCGACGAGGTCAGCGACTGGCTCTGGGTCGACCCGCTCGCGCCGGGCGACCTGCCGATGACACGCCGGCTGCCGGATATCCTGGCCCGCGCGGCAGCGATGGTTGCACGATGAAAGGCCGGCGCCTGCCTGCCGCGCTGACCGGCCTTGTCCTGCTGGCCCTGCCCGGTCCCGGAACGCATGCGCAGGAAGCGCCGCCCTCGCGCGTCATCCAGACGCCGTCAGCCCCTGCCCAGACCAGCCCGGCCGCCCCGCTGCGGGCACGGCCCTCGATCCGGCGGCCGCAGGGCGAGAACCCGGCAGCCAGCCGCCCGCTGCCGCCGGTCTCCACCGCGCAGGAAAAGCCGCTTGTCGAGCTTTCGGAGGTGGTCGGCGCCCTGGCCTTCCTCGGCCAGCTCTGCCAGCCTGGCACCCTGCCCAATCCCTGGCGCACCCGGATGGAAGTGCTGCTGGAGGCCGAGGGCGAGCCCTCGGGCGTGCGCGAGAAGATGGCCGGTGCCTTCAATACCGGCTTCTCCGACTATGCGACCACCTACCGGCAATGCACGCCCGCGGCCGAGGCGGCCCGTCAGGCGCTGACCCGGGAGGCCGCGCGGCTGGCCCGCGAACTGGAGCGCCGCTTCGGCAGTTGATGCAAAGGCGCCACTTTCCACAAACGTGGCCTGCCGCGTTAACGAAATCTCAACAGAAAGCTCGCCTTCCCCTTCGCGCCGGTCTAGGGTCCGTCCTGCCCGCTCTGGTGGGAATGACGGCGGTGGGGACCGCTTCCGGAACCGGTATTGCGCCGGAACCATAGACAAGCCCGGCCGGGCCAACCGGCGGGCGAGAAGACAGGAAGGCGACCGTGCAAACGAGTGACGAGCTTGGCCAATCCCGGGATTCGCTTTACGCCGACCAGCGTCGCGCGGCCTATACCTATGTGAGCGAGGCCTTCGCGGAAGGGCGGTATGACGGGATCGACGGCGATTGCCTCGCCCATGCCGCGCTCTTCGCCGCCTTTGTCGAGCTGGTGGCGAGCTATGGCGAGGATGCCGTGGCGAAATTCGCCGAGAAGCTGCCGGACCGGATCAAGGCCGGCGAGTATTCGCTGACAACGAAGAACTGATCGCCGGCATCCTGCGCCGGATCGTACAAGGGTCGGTTTTCCGGCCCTTTTCCATGTCAGCGTCTCTTCCTGTCGGTCCTACTTCCTTACCGGCCCCGGTCACGCCAGCATCATCCGCGTCATCGCGGCGGGGTTCTTCACCTCGATCTCGACAAAGGCAATCGGATGATCCGAGCCGTTCATCACATCATGGGTGATGCCGGCAGCGCGCATATAGGCCTGGCCCTGTTTCAGCGGCACATCGGTGATCTCGCTGCCATTATGGATTCGCAGGATGCCATCGGTCAGCATGATCACGAAATAGGGCCAGCCATGCTGGTGCCAGCCGGTGACGGCGCCGGGCTCGAAATCATAGCGCGTGATGCGGATCGTCTCGTCATCCTGCTGGAGCGTCGGCACGGCGGGAATATCGCACTGGAACATCGCTTTTGCCTCAGGCCGGCAAGGTATCGCCGAAAACGACCGGCTCGCCGCGCGACGGGCCGGTCAGTTCGCCCTGCCACATGACGCGGTGGCCACGGACGAACGTGCCGACCGGCCACCCCGTGACGACCTTGCCATCATAGGGCGTCCAGTTGGATTTCGAGGCGATCCAGCTGTTGGTGATGGTCTCGCGGCGCTTGAGATCGACGATGGTGAAATCGGCATCGTAGCCGACAACCAGCCGGCCCTTGCGGGCGATGTTGAAGAGCCGCGCCGGGCCATGGGCGGCGAGATCGACGAAGCGCTCCAGGGTCAGGCGGCCGGCATGCACATGGTCGAGCATGGTCGGCACCAGCGTCTGGACGCCGGTCATGCCGGAATGCGAGGCCGGATAGGCATGGTGCTTTTCCTCATGTGTATGCGGCGCATGGTCGGAGCCGAGGATATCGACAACGCCATTGGTGATGCCCCACCAGAGCCTGTCCTGATGCGCCTTGTCCCGCACCGGCGGGTTCATCTGGGCATAGGTTCCGAGCCGCTCGTAGCATTCCGGCGCGCTGAGCGTGAGGTGATGCGGCGTGACCTCGATCGAGGCGACATCCTTGTGGTCGACCAGCCACTCGAGCTCGTCACCTGTCGAGACATGGAGCACATGGACCCGCTTGCCGAGGCGGCGGGCCAATGTGACCAGCCGCTTCGTGGCCAGCAGGGCCGCTTCCACATCGCGCCAGACAGGGTGCGAAGCCGGATTGCCGGGCTCGCGCAGGTTCATCCGGGCCCTGAGGCGCGGTTCGTCCTCGCAATGGAAGGAGGCTCGCCGCGTGATCTTCCGGAGGATGCGGGCGAGATTCTCGTCATCCTCGACGAGGAGATTGCCGGTGGAGGAGCCGATGAAGACCTTGATGCCGGCCGCGCCGGGCAGCCTTTCCAGCGCCGGGATCTCCTCGATATTCTCCGCCGTCCCGCCGACAAAGAACGCGTGGTCGCAATGCATGCGGTGATGCGCTGCCGCCAGCTTGGCTGCGAGCGTTTCGGGGCTCGTCGTGTTCGGGTTGGTGTTCGGCATCTCGAAGACAGCCGTCACCCCGCCGAGCACGGCCGCGCGCGAACCGGTCTCGAGATCTTCCTTGTGGGTCAGGCCGGGCTCGCGGAAATGCACCTGCGTATCAATCACGCCCGGCAGGATGGTCAGGCCGCGGCAATCGACATCCGTCGCCGCCTGGCCGGCACCGATGGCGCCGATCGCGGTGATCACGCCGCCGCGGATGCCGATATCGGCATGGCCGCGTCCGGCAGGGGTGACGATCTCGCCCCCGCGGAGCACCGTATCGAAGCTGGTGGCCATCGCTTTTCCCTCCGGCATGACAACAAGGCTTGCTTGCCCTGCCAACCGGACTTATCTGGCTCGCATGAGTGAAACAAGCCCTGCGCCGGAACCTGCCATCCGCTTTGCCTGCCTGCTCTCCGACCGGGCGGCGCTGGCGGTGTCCGGCCCGGAGGCGGCGCATTTCCTCAACAACCTGCTGACAGCGGAAATCGAGGCCCTGGCTGTGGGGGTCGGCGTGCCGGCCGCCTTGCTGACCCCGCAGGGCAAGATCATCGCCGACATGCTCGTCTTCAATGCGAGCGACGACGAACCGCTTTACCTGATCGATGTTGCGGCCGGGCTGGCGGAGGATCTTGCCCGACGCCTGATGCTCTACCGGTTGCGGAGTGCCGTCACGATCGACCGGCTGGGGCCGGAGGTCGGCATCGCCGTCATCGCCGGCCCTCCGGCGCCGGAAGGCGAGGCGCATTACCGGTTCGACGACCCGCGTGACGCGGCGATGGGCGCCCGCCTGATCGGCCCGCGCGCCGAACTGGCGGCGCTGATCCCGGCCGATCAGGCGACCGACGAGGCGGCCTATCATGCCGCGCGAATCAGCCGCGGCCTGCCCGAATGCGGCAAGGATTTCCTCGCGCAATCCGCCTTCCCGCATGAGGTCAATCTCGACCAGCTCGGCGGCGTGGCTTTCCGCAAGGGCTGCTATATCGGGCAGGAGGTGGTGAGCCGGATGGAGCATCGCGGCACAGCGCGCACCCGCACGATGATCGTCGAGATGCTCAACGGTTTCAACGTGATGGGCGGTGCGGAATGCCGGGCCGGCGACCGCGTGCTGGGGATCGGCGGCGAATGTGCCGGCGCCCGCGGCCTTGTGCCGATGCGGATCGACCGCCTGGCGGAGGCGCTCGCCGCCGGCGAGGCGATTGCGCTCGGCGGCGTTCCCGTCCGCGTCATCCGGCCGGACTATGCCCGCTTTCCTGTGGATATGGGATAAAATTCCTCAACACTTGAAGCCTTCCGAATTCGTGATATAACCCGCCTGTTTTCAGGATTTGTATTATGAATGTTTCATCCCTTATCGATTTTTTGATCCACCATGGCGAAGATGCCGAAGGGCTGCTGGCGATTCTCGCCAACCGCCGCCGTCTCGTGATCCTGTGCAACCTTGTACTCGACGGTGAACTCGCCGTGGGCGAGCTGGTGCGCCGGCTCAACATCGCGCAATCCGCGCTGTCGCAGCATCTGGCGCTGATGCGGGCGGCCGGCATTGTCAGCACCCGGCGCGAGGGCACGACAATCTATTATTCCCTCACCGACGAGCGCACGCGCGCCATGCTCTGCGCCATCCGCGAGGTGCTTGGCCCGGCCGATATGGCACGGGCGCCGCGCGAAGAGGTGCGCCTGGCCGGCTGAGGCGCGGTTCCGGCAGAGGGCGCCAGCACCGGTTCCCCTTGCCAGTTCGCAAGGAGCGCGGCAAATCAGGGGGATGACATCTCCTGCCGCGCCGCGTCGCCCTCCCCGCGCTACTGCAGCCCCCCGGGCCTGGCAACGCATGTTGTCCGGCCGGCGGCTTGACCTGCTCGATCCCTCGCCGCTCGATATCGAGATCGAGGATATCGCGCATGGTCTGGCGCGGGTGGCCCGGTGGAACGGCCAGACGCTGGGTCCGGAAATCTTTTCCGTGGCCCAGCATTCCCTGCTCGTCGACCATCTCGCAGGCCGGCTGGCCCCGCAGGCCGGGCGCCGCACGCGGCTTGCCGTGCTGCTGCATGATGCGGCCGAATATGTGATCGGCGACATGATCTCGCCCTTCAAGGCGGTGATCGGCGATGCCTATCGCGAGACCGAGCGGCTGGTGCTGGATGCGGTCATGCGCCGTTTCGGGCTTCCCGCCCCGATGACGAAGCTTGCGCAGGACCTCGCCAAGCGCGCCGACAGGGCCGCCGCCTATCACGAGGCGACCGCGCTGGCCGGCTTCGAACCCGGCGAGGCGCAGCAGTTTTTCGGCGCGCCGCTGCCCCTGGATGCACAGGCCCGGGCCCTCCTCGAACCCTGGCCGGTCGGGCGGACCGAGGCGGCCTTCCTTGCGCGATTCCGCATGCTGGACCTGCCGGGACCCCTGCAGGATGAGGGAGCCGCCTGATGCCCGTGATCCATGTCTGCGCCTGGCGCCTGCTGAACCGGAAGGTCGCCGAGACCGGCGCCACCGGGGTGGTGACGCTGATCAAGAATATCGGGCAGGTCGAACGCCCGCCCGGCATTGCGCCGGAGCGTCATCTCAAGCTCGATTTCGCCGATATCACCGAGCCGCGCGAGGGCGAGGTGATGCCGGGCGCCGACCATGTCGAGCAGTTGCTGGGCTATTTCGAGGCGTGGGACCGGACGGCGCCGCTGATCGTCCATTGCTATGCCGGGGTCAGCCGTTCGACGGCCGGCGCCTTCATCGCGGCCTGCCAGCTGCGGCCCGACCGGGACGAACAGGAATGGGCCGGCGAGATCCGCCGCCTGTCGCCGACGGCGACGCCCAATGCGAGGCTTGTCGCGCTGGCCGATGCCGCGCTTGGCCGGAACGGCCGGATGATCCGCGCGCTGGCCGATATCGGGCGTGGCGAGGATTGCTTCGACGGCGTGCCCTTCGCCCTCGATCTCCAGCAAAGCCGGCCATGATCACGGCAGGAACTTCCGGCATCGAGATCAACCTGACGGCCGTCATCCTGGCCATGCGCGGGGACGAGCCGGTGGTCTATGCCTCGAGCCTCGGCGCGGCGATGCCGCCGGGCCTGCCTTCCGGGCCTTTCGATCCCGGCCGGCACCGCACGCTGGAACTCGGGCTCCGCAGCTTCGCGCAGGAGCAGGCAGGGCTGAATCTCGGTCATGTCGAGCAGCTCTACACATTCGGGGATCGCGGCCGGCTGCTGCCGGAAGGGAGTGGCGAGGCGGCAGCGCCGCATCTGGTCTCGATCGGCTATCTCGCCCTGACGCGCATGGCGGCCGGGGCGGCGCAGCGCGAGAATTTCCTGCCGCTCTACCAGTTCTTCCCCTGGGAGGACTGGCGCGGCGGGCGGCCCGACCTGCTCGACCGCGTGCTCCTGCCAGCGCTGGAAAGCTGGGCGGCCGAGGCCGAGGCCGGCAGCGATGTCGAGGGCCGTGGCCTGACGCGACGGGAAAGGCTGGCCCTGTCCTTCGGCGTCGATGGTACGCCCTTCGACGAGGAGAAGGTGCTGGAGCGCTATGAGCTGCTCTACTCGGCCGGCCTCGTGGACGAGGCCCTGCGTGACCGGCGGCCGGGGGCCGCGCCGAACCGGCTGGCAGGCAGCCCCCCGCTCGGGCAGGTCATGCCGTTCGATCACCGCCGGATTGTCGCGACGGCACTCGGCCGCCTCCGCGGCAAGCTCAAATACCGCCCGCTGGTATTCGAGCTGATGGCCGACCATTTCACGCTGACCGACCTGCAGCGCAAGGTCGAAGCGATTTCCGGCCATCATCTGCACAAGCAGAATTTCCGGCGCCTTGTCGAAACCGGTGGCCTTGTCGAGCCGACCGGCGAGCAGACGACGACGAAAGGCCGGCCGGCGGCCCTTTTCCGCTTCCGGCGCGAGGTGCTGCGCGAGCGGCCGGCCCCCGGCCTGCGGCTCGGGGCAAGCCGCAGCGGCTGACGGATGGCATGCAGTGCAGGGTGAAAAGAGCCTGGTGGAAAGACCCGGCCAAGAGTTGCCTCGAGACCGGGATTGAATAGGGTAACGCGCATGAATCAGGATCTGCCCGCCGATATCGCCGCCCTGCCTTTCGAGAAGGCGATGAGCGAACTCGAAGCCATCGTGAGCGAACTCGAGCGCGGCGAGGTGAGCCTCGAGGCCTCGATCGCCAAGTACGAGCGCGGGGAGTTGCTGAAAAAGCGCTGCGAGACCCTGCTGCGCGAGGCGGAGATGCGCATCTCGAAGATCCAGCTGGGGCCGGACGGCAAGCCCGCCGGTGCCGCGCCGCTCGATCCCGAACGCTGAAGGCGGGTCACAAGGGCGTCATCCGCCCTTTCCAGCCCATGGCCGACCCGCCATCTTGCCCGACAAGGAGGCACCGTCATGTCCCATCTTCCGAGCGACGATCCCCATCCCGGCGATGCGCGGGCCTGTGCCGCGATCGAGCAGGTCATCGTGCCGCGCGTCAGCGATCTCGGCGGGTTCGAGGTGCGGCGGGCCCTGCCGTCGATCGGCCGGAAGACGATCGGGCCCTTCGTGTTCTTCGACCAGATGGGCCCGTCGGAATTCCTGCTCGGCCAGGGGCTGGATGTCCGGCCGCATCCGCATATCGGGCTTTCCACCGTGACCTATCTGTTCGACGGTGCGATCCGGCATCGCGACAGCCTCGGCGTGGTCAAGGACATCACGCCCGGCGCGCTGAACCTCATGACGGCCGGCCGCGGCGTGGTCCATTCCGAGCGCACCAGCCCGGAAGCACGGCAGGCCGAAACGCGACGGCTTTTCGGCATCCAGCTCTGGGCGGCCCTGCCGGCCGCTCTGGAAGAAACCGACCCGGCCTTCATCCACCATACCGAAGCCGAATTGCCGCGCATCCTCGGCGAGGGCAAGCGCGTGCGGCTGATCATGGGCTCGGCCTATGGCGAGGAATCGCCGGTTCAGTTCCCGCATCCCGCGCTTTATGCCGAAGCCCTGCTCGCGCCGGGCGCGATCCTGCCCCTCGATGACGAGTATCCCGAACGGGCCATCTATATCGTCTCGGGCGAGATCGACATTGCCGGCGACGTGTTCCGGCCCGGACAATTGCTGGTCTTCAAGCCGAGCGACCGGATATAGATCCTCGCACTGGGCCATGCCCGGCTGATGATTCTCGGCGGGGATGCCATGGACGGGCGCCGGCATATCTGGTGGAATTTCGTGTCCTCACGCAAGGAACGGATCGACCAGGCCAAGGCGGACTGGGCTGCCGGGCGCTTCGACAGCGTACCGGGCGAGAGCGAATTCATCCCGCTGCCGACAGCCTGAGGCCTCGATCCATTGACGTTCGGCCGCAACCCGATAGATGAGGCGGCTGAGAAACGGAGACTTTCCCTTGGCGGTTGATACCCCCCTGCTGGACACGATCGTGACGCCCGAGGACCTGCGCCGGCTCGACCAGAGCCAGCTGCGGCAGGTTGTGGACGAGTTGCGGGCGGAAACGATCGATGCCGTCTCGGTGACAGGCGGCCATCTCGGCGCGGGGCTGGGCGTGGTCGAACTGACGGTGGCGCTCCACCATGTCTTCGACACGCCGCGTGACCGGCTGATCTGGGATGTCGGCCACCAGGCCTATCCGCACAAGATCCTGACCGGCCGGCGCGACCGCATCCGCACCCTGCGGCAGGGCGGCGGGCTTTCCGGCTTCACCAAGCGCAGCGAGAGCGAATACGACCCGTTCGGCGCGGCGCATTCCTCCACCTCGATCTCGGCCGGCCTCGGCATGGCCGTGGCGCGGGATCTCGCCGGCGGGAACAACCATGTCATCGCGGTGATCGGCGATGGTGCGATGTCGGCCGGGATGGCCTACGAAGCCATGAACAATGCCGGGGCGATGCATTCGCGGCTGATCGTCATCCTCAATGACAACGACATGTCGATCGCGCCGCCGGTGGGGGCGATGTCAGCCTATCTGGCGCGGCTGGTTTCCGGCCGGACCTACCGCTCGCTGCGGGAAGTGGCGAAGCAGCTCGCGCAGAAGCTGCCGAAATTCTTCTATGACAAGGCCCGCAAGACCGAGGAATTCAGCCGCGGTTTCTGGACCGGCGGCACCCTGTTCGAGGAGCTGGGCTTCTATTATGTCGGGCCGATCGACGGGCATAATCTCGACCACCTCCTGCCCGTCCTGCGCAATGTCCGGGACAGCGATACGGGGCCGGTGCTGATCCATGTCGTGACGCAGAAGGGCAAGGGCTATGCCCCGGCCGAAGCGAGCGCCGACAAGTATCATGGCGTGGTGAAGTTCGATGTCATCACCGGCAAGCAGGCCAAGCCGCCCTCCAACGCGCCGAGCTACACCAAGGTCTTCGCCCAGAGCCTGATGCGCGAGGCCGAGCATGACGCGAAGATCGTGGCCGTGACGGCCGCGATGCCGTCCGGCACCGGGCTTGACCTGTTCGGCCAGGCCTTCCCGCAGCGCACGTTCGATGTCGGCATTGCCGAGCAGCATGCGGTGACCTTCGCCGCCGGGCTCGCGACCGAAGGCTACCGGCCGTTCTGCGCGATCTATTCCACCTTCCTGCAGCGCGGCTACGACCAGCTGGTCCATGATGTGGCGCTGCAGAACCTTCCGGTCCGTTTCGCGATGGACCGCGCTGGCCTCGTGGGTGCCGACGGGCCGACCCATGCCGGCGCCTTCGATCTGGCCTATCTCTGCTGCCTGCCGAACATGGTGGTGATGGCGGCGGCGGACGAGGCCGAACTGGTGCATATGGTCGCCACGGCCGCGGCCCATGATGCCGGCCCGATCGCCTTCCGTTATCCGCGCGGCGAGGGTGTGGGCGTGGAAATGCCCGAGCGCGGCGCGATCCTGCCGATCGGCAAGGGGCGGATCATGCGGCAGGGCAGCCAGATCGCCCTGCTCTCGCTGGGGACGCGGCTCCAGGAAGCGCTGCTCGCCGCCGATGCGCTGGAAAAGCTCGGCCTGTCCGCCAGCGTCGCCGATGCGCGCTTCGCCAAGCCGATCGATGTCGATCTCGTCCGGCAGCTGGCCCGCAGCCATGACGTGCTGGTGACGATCGAGGAAGGTTCCGTCGGCGGGTTCGGCGCGCAGGTGGCGCAGTTCCTCTCCGATGAGGGGCTGCTTGACGGCGCATTGCGGTTCCGGTCGATGGTCCTGCCGGATTGCTACCAGGATCATGACAAGCCCGAGAAGATGTATGCCGAGGCCGGCCTCGATGCGAAGGGCATCGTGGCGAAGGTCCGCGAGGCTCTCGGTCAGGAAGGTGCCGGCGCGGCGGCGCGGGCCTGAAGCGCCGGCTTTCTCGAATCAACGGCGCGGTGTAGCCCTTGGCCATGGCCGAGACCGATCTCTATCGCCCGATCAAGCTGTTCCTCGAAAAGCAGGGCTATGCCGTCAAGGCCGAGATCCGGGATTGCGACGTGGTCGCGGTGCGCGGCGAGGAAGCGCCTGTGATTGTCGAGCTGAAGACGGCCTTCTCGCTGCCGCTCCTGCTGCAGGGCGTTGACCGGCAGTCGATGAGCGATGCCGTCTATCTCGCCTTCGGCCCGCCGAAACGGCGCCAGCAGGGCGATATCGTGAAGCTGTGCAAGCGGCTCGGCCTCGGCGTGCTGGTGGTGACGGGCGATTTTGTCGAACCGCTTGCCGATCCGCTGCCCTATCAGCCCCGCCGCAATACCCGGCGCACGACGCTGCTGCTGAAGGAATTCGCGCATCGCGTCGGCGATCCCAATATCGGCGGCAGCACGCGCCGGCCGCGCATGACGGCCTATCGGCAGGATGCCCTGCGGATTGCGGTTCTGCTGGCCCGCGAGGGCGCGAGCAAGGTCGCGCTGCTGCGCGAACGCACGCGCGTGAGCCGGACGGCGGCGATCCTGCAGGATGATGTCTATGGCTGGTTCCAGCGCGAGAGCCGGGGCATCTATGCGCTCTCGCCGAAGGGGCTCGGGGCGCTTGAGCAGTTCGCCGAGGCGGTCACGGCGTTGGGCAGCCCGGACGCGGCAGGGCAGGAATAGGGCCTGCCCGACGGGCAGGCCCCGAAGGCGCCTCAGATGGCGAGGCTGCCGGCCTTGGCGGCAGCGTAGCGCTCGCCGATCTTCGTCCAGTTCGCGACGTTCCACCACGTATTGAGGTAATCGGCGCGGCGGTTCTGGTACTTCAGATAGTAGGCATGTTCCCAGACATCATTGCCGAAGAGCGGCATCAGCCCGTCCATCATCGGGTTGTCCTGGCCCGGCTTCGTGGTGAGGGCCAGCTTGCCGTCCTTGTTGACGGTGACGAAGACCCAACCCGAGCCGAAAACCCGGCCGCCGGCCGCGTTGAAATCAGCCTTGAGCTTGTCAAACCCGCCGAGATCGCGATCGATCGCCGCCTTGAGGTCGCCCGCCGGCTCCTTGCCACCGCCCGGTGTCATGATTTCCCAGAACATCGTGTGGTTGGCATGGCCGCCGAGGCTGTTCTTGGCGCCCATCCGGATCGCTTCCGGCAATTCCTGCCACTTCGCCAGAAGCTGGCTGACCGGCGTCGTGCCGATCACCGCGTGATCCTTGGCGAAATTGTTGAGATTGGTGATGAAGGCGCCATGATGGCGCTGCGAGTGGATCTCCATCGTCATCGCGTCGATATGCGGCTCGAGCGCGTTAAAGGCATAGCCCAGCTTCGGCGTGGCATAGGGGCCGGCCGGCGCGGCGGCAGCCTGCGCATAGACCCGGTGCGTGGCCGGCAGGGTCAGGGCGACGGCGGAACCGGCGAGGAAGAAGCGGCGAGACAGATGGGCATTCATTGCTTTTCTCCAGAAATTGGACCGAGGAAGGCGCGAGCCGGGCGAACCCTTCGCGAATTCCCTTGTCGAGATACACAGGGGATCGCATACCGGATGCCGGAAGAGGCAGAATTATTTGCATGACGCGGCAGCGGATCGATCACTTGCTCGTTGAGAAGGGGTTCTTTGCCACCCGCAGCCTGGCCCGCGCCGCCATCGAGGCCGGATTGGTCAAGGCTGACGGGCAGGTCGTGGATAAGCCCTCCCGGCAGATCGACAACGCGGCCACGTTAGCGGCAGAATCGCCCTTCGTCACGGTATCCCGGGCGGGAGAAAAGCTGCGGGCCGGGCTGGATGCCGCGCCGTTCGACCCGGCCGGCCTCGTGGCGCTGGATCTCGGTGCCTCCACCGGCGGCTTCACGGACCTGCTGCTCCAGCGCGGCGCGCGCCGCGTCTATGCCGTCGATGTCGGCCATGGGCAATTGCATCCCCGGCTCCTGGCCGATCCCCGCGTCGTCAATCTCGAGGGGCATGATGCCCGCGCGATCACCGGGGTGCATGTGCCCGAGCCCGTCGATCTGCTGGTGGCGGACCTTTCGTTCATCGGGCTGGCCAAGGCGATCCCCGCCGGGCTGGCGCGGCTGAAACCCGGCGGCGGGCTGATCGTGCTGATCAAGCCGCAATTCGAGGCCGGGCCCGGCGCCGGCAAGCATGGCGTGATCCGCGACGAGGCCGTGCATGCGCGCGTCGTCGCCGAGGTCGAGACCGCCCTGACCGGGCTCGGCATCGCGGTGCTCGCAACCCTGCCCTCCCCGATTGCCGGTGGCGACGGGAACCGGGAATTCCTGCTCATCGGACGGAAATCGGCATGAAGGAAACGCGGCTCATCGTCGGGCGCATCGGCAATCGCGGTGATGGCATCGCCGTGCATGAAGGGGTGAGCTATCCCCTGCCCTATACCCTGCCGGGCGAAACCGTGCGGGCGATGGTGGGCGAAGGCCGCGCCGACATGCTCGCCCTCGATCCCTCCAGCCCGGAGCGGATTGCCCCGCATTGCCGGCATTTCGGCCAATGCGGCGGTTGCGCCCTGCAGCATTGGGCGGGGGAGCCCGTCGCGGCGTGGAAGCGCGAGCGCATCCGGCAGGCGCTGGAACGGGTCCGGATCGAGACGGCGATCGCCCCCACGCGCGATGCGCACGGGGCCGGGCGCCGGCGCGTGACGCTCCATATCCGCCGCAACGAGGGGCCGGATGGCGTCACCATCCTCGCCGGCTTCATGAAGGCGCGGAGCCACCATCTCATCAATCTCGATGCGTGCCCGCTGCTGGTACCGGCGCTCGCCCCGGTGCCCGATCTCGCCCGCCGGGTCGGCCATGCCCTGCGCGGCTTCAACAAGCCGCTGGACCTGCAGGCCACGGCCAGCCTCGACGGGCTCGATCTCGACCTGCGCGGCTCCGGCCCCCTGCCCGAGGCCTTGCGCCAGAAACTGGTCAGCCTTGCCATGGAAACCGGGCTTGCGCGGTTGACCTTGCATGGCGAGCGGCTGGTCGAGCCACATCCGCCACGCGTGGCGATGGTCGACCAGCCGGGCATGACGATGTTCGTGCCGCCCGGCGCCTTCCTGCAGGCGACGGCCGAGGCCGAGGCCGAGCTGGCGGGGCTGGCGGGCGGTGTTCTCGAGGGCACGAAGCATGTGGCCGAGCTGTTCTGCGGGCTCGGCCCGTTCGGCTTGCGGCTGGCCCGGAAGATGAAGGTCACGGCCTTCGATTCCGACCGCGCCGCCATCGAGGCCTTCCAGCGATCGATCCGGGCCAATCCCGGCGGCAAGCCGGCTTCGGCCGAGGCGCGGGACCTGTTCCGCCGGCCGCTTTTTGCGCCGGAACTGAAGCCCTTCGATTCCGTGTTGCTCGATCCGCCCCGGCAGGGCGCCGAGGCCCAGATCCGCGAGATCGCCAAGTCACGGATCGGCCGGGTGGCCTATGTCTCCTGCGACCCGGAGAGTTTCGCCCGCGATGCGCAGGTGCTCGTGGCGGCGGGGTTCCGGCTGGACAGCATCACCCCGGTCGACCAGTTCCGGCATTCGCCGCATGTGGAGCTGGTGGCCGGCTTTACGCGGTAGCGGTCGGGTCAATCCCCGCCGCCGCCGCCCCCGCCATCGCCGCCACCATCGCCGGCTCCACTCCAGTCGTCGGAATCGCGGCTGGTGCCGGGATCCGACGAGCCCCCGTCGGAGGACGGTGAATTGTCGTCACGCTTCTTACGTTCATTTCGGCGCCGGATCATTTTCCACACGACATAGATGGCCGATACGAGCACGGCCACGAAAGCGATTGTGAAAACAAAGATCGTGACGCTGTTCATGCCGTCACCTCCCTTGCCGCGGCATCAAAGCAGCGTGCCGCCCGGCTCGTCCGCACCCACCTTCGCGATCGGCACCAGTTCCAGCGCATCATCGGCCAGCGGCCGCATCATCGCTTCCACGGCCTCGCGCGGCGTATCGGCCGAGAGCCAGGACTCGAAAGCGGCGGGTTCGAGGATGACCGGCATCCGGTCGTGGATCGCGGCGATGGTGGCATTGGCGGAGATGGTGAGGATGGCGGCTGTTTCCAGTTCGGAGCCGTTCGGGCTCTGCCAGCTTTCCCAGATGCCGCCAAGGGCGATCGGGCCCTGCATCGGCCGGCGGATGAGATAGGGCTGCTTGCGGCGGCCCTTCTCGTCCAGCTTGTGCCATTCGTAGAAGGCATCGGCGAGGAAGACGCAGCGGCGGCGGCGGATGGCATTGCGGAAGGAGGGCTTCTCGAAGGCCGTCTCGCCGCGTGCATTGATCAGCAGGGGGAATTCCTTCTCGTCCTTGACGAAGCCGGGAATGAAGCCCCAGCGCACCAGGGCGAAGCGCCGCTCGCCCTGCTCCAGCCGCAGGATCGCCACCGGCTGGGTGGGGCGGATATCGGCACGGGGCGGGAAATTCGGCTGGTCGCGATAGCCGAAATAGGCCCGGACGGCTTCCGGGGGCAGCGTCAGGGCGAAACGGCCGCACATCGCGCGCCTCCGAACGGAACATCAGGCTTGGGACTTACCCGCATAAACCGGAGCGATTCATGGGTATTCGTCTCAGGCGACCCGGGAGAGGTTCGCCCGATAGTCCGAAGGGGTCAAGCCGGTCTCTTTCTTGAACGCTGCATTGAAGGTTGAGCGGGAATTGAACCCGACTTCCTCGCCGATCTCGATGATCGACATCTGGCTCTCGCCGAGCAGCGCGCAGGCATCCTTGATCCGCCAATGGTTGATATACTCGTAGAAATTGCTGCCGATCTGCTCGTTCAGGACCTGGCTGAGATAGTTCTCCGACACGCGGGTATGGTCCGACAGGTTGCGCAATGTGAAATTCTGGTTGCGATACAACCGGTCCTCGCTCATGGCGCGTTCGATCTTGGCAATGATCCGGCGGCTCCGTTGGTCGTCCAACGCGGAACGCTGGTATTTCGGGCCATTGGCCTGCGCTTCAGGCTCGACAGGCTCCATGGATCCTTCCGCGATTCCGGTTTCGGGATGCCAATGGCGATAGGGTTTGAAAATTGCCTGCTGCCAGAGCACCATGAAAGACAATATGTAGACCCACGTCATTTCGATTACGGATTGCACATCAGGGCTCACCTTGACCACGCCAAAGAGAACGTCATCAAGCAGGATGATCACGTTGATCGCCCAAATCACGATCAACAGGCCAATCATCCATTCAAACCAGGTCAAGTTCCGTCCTTCGAGCGAGGAAAAATAGTCGAATTTGCTCCGGCGGTACTGTGTGAGCAGGCGGATAATCCTGAAAAGATACCCGCTTGTGGCCCCGACAAACAACGCGATCAGGAACAGGTTGATGGCCAAGAGCAGGATCACGCCCGGCGGCCAGGGCGCATTGGCGAGCGCCTCCGGATCAGGTGGAAAGACCATCATCAGGGTGGTGATGATGGCCACCGCGACAATCGCCACGAAGAACGGGACAAGATGGATCCAGTCCTTCCGCGACAACTCGATCACCGCAGGACTGACGAGCGCGCGGCAATAAAAACAGATTGATGGACCGAGGAGGAACAAGAACGGGAAGGCGATGTTGCCCGACAGCGTCTGGGGAATGCCGGGCCAGAAGAACTCGATGAAGACCGGCACGCTCGATTGCATGTTCGCGCCGAAGAAGATCGCCATGGCAAGGGAATGGTCCTTGCGTTCCTCGCGCCGGGTAAGCAGCAGGATGACCACGAACAGCTGATGAAGGATCAGCGAGCCGATGAGGATCTGCCCGACCAGGGTGACCTTCATTACGCCCGCTCCCCGCCCGGATGGCCCGTGATTGCGCCCGCTCCCGAAATGCCGGCTCTTCCCCGTTTCAATCCCATCGAACCCACCTCCTGGACCTCGGCTGCTCTCTCCAGCCCGTCATGACAGGCCATGCTGGAACTTCCGGGCAAAATCCCGGCAGACCTGTCCGAGCGGGTGTGTTCGGACATGATTGCGTCCGATTCCACCCGCCCGGTCGACGCCGGCAAGCGGGACGACCAGGGAAAGGGCATCCCGGAAAGCCGGTAATGAGCGGCTGCGCAACAGCCTTCCACCCCTTCTCGAATTCAGGAAGATCGTATGACCAAGAGATTGCATGGCGGCCTTAACAGGTCCAAAAGCTTGGCCGCTCTGGCCGCCCTGGGCGTGATGCTGCCGCTCCAGGCACAGGCCGCAGATCCGGCCGGCATCGGCAAGCGGCCGGTCTATGCCGCCGCGATGAACCCCGCCCGCGCGCGGGACTGGTCTGGTGCCTATCTCGGCATTCATGGCGGCCTGGCCAGCAGCGGTTTCAGAAGCAGCAGCGCCGCGCCCAATATTCCAGCGCTCAACTTTCCGGACAGGCGCAATACACGCGGGCTCAGTGGCGGGATGGCCGGCCTTCAGGCGGGCTATAACTTTCAATCCGGCAATATTGTCTACGGGGTCGAGGGCGAAGCCAGCCTGCTCATGCTGAACCGGAAGAAATCCGCCACCGGACTTTCCACCGAGCAAGGCAGCCGCCTGGCGCTGAAGGGGCGGCTTGGCTATTCCCTAGGCTCGACCCTCATTTACGGAACCATGGGTGTCGCGATGGCGCCGACCCGGCTGACCAGCCCTGCGGCGGGCGGTTTCGCAGCGTCGCGCAAGAACATCGTCCGGAGCGGCCTGATCGTCGGGCTGGGTGCGGAGCAGATGCTGACCCAGTCGATCAGCCTCAAAGGCGAGCTGGATTACACCTATTTCGGTCAATCGCGGCAGCGCTTCACCGCCGGCAGCACCAAGATCGACAATGGTATCCTCGCGGCCAAGGTCGGCCTGAATTATCGGTTCTGATCACTGGCGCCGGCAACGGACGCCATGATCCTGCCCCCGCCCCGTTGGCCGCCATGCCCCCCGGCAGCCGCGGGGCGGGGCCGGGAGCATCTAGAGCCAGCGCTTGATCTTGAAGAAGAAATAGGTGCAGACGGCCGAGAGCACCATCAGGCCAAGGGCCATCGGATAGCCGAACTGCCATTCGAGTTCCGGCATGTTCTTGAAGTTCATGCCATAGGACGAGGCGATCAGCGTCGGCGGCAGGAAGACCACGGCCGCCACCGAGAAGATCTTGATGATCTTGTTCTGCTCGAGGCTGACAAGGCCGAGCACCGCATCGAGCAGGAACTGGATCTTGTTCGACAGGAACGTGGCGTGGTCCTCGAGCGACTGGAGGTCGCGCAGGGTGGTGCGGACTTCCGCGCGGAGGCCATCCGGCAGGGTGGGGCCGGCCGTATTCGCGCTGAGGAAGAGCAGCATGCGCTCGATCGAGACGAGGCTCTCGCGCACCTTGGAGATCCGGGTGCCTTCCATCCCCATCGTCTGAAGCGTGGTGCGGAAGGTCTCGACATCGGCGCGCCGCGTCGCATTCGCGTCGAAGACGGCCGAGGAGGATTCATCGATCCGTTCGCCGGTCAGGCGCAGGATTTCCGCCGCCCGGTCGATCACGGTTTCGAACAGGGCGATCAGCACATGGTCTCCGGATGGGCTGCCCGCAGCGGGACGCCCCATCCGGTTGATGAACATCTGGAAGGAACGCGGCTCGTCATAGCGGACGGTGACGAGGGTGTGGTCCTTGAGGATGAAGGAGATCGGCGCGAGCGTCGGGCTTTCCGTGCCGGACTGGCAGAGGATGCGCGCTGACATGTAGCGCACGCCATTCTCGACATAGAGCACTTCGGAGGGCTCGATGTTGCGGGTTTCCTCGCGCGTCGGGATGTCGATGCCAAGCGCGAGTTCGACCCGGCGGTCCTCCTCGCGCGAGGGCTCGATCATGTCGATCCATACAGCCTCCGCCGGCACGGAATCACCGGTGCCCAGCGCGCGCCGCTCGAAACTGCAGCGCTGCTCGTGGCGGCGGGCCGGATCGGTTTCGGCTCCCTGCGGGAGATGGACAATGATCATGCCGGCCCCCGCCTCACGCTGCCGTTTCTGCCGCTATCCAGCCGATCCGGGCGCAGGAGGCAAGGGGGAATCGTGCCGGCTTCCCGCTTATTTCAGCGGGCCGTAGGTGGCACCTGCCGGCGGCGGGATATCGTCGGGGACGAAGAAATCCGGCGCAAGCGGCTGGGTCGGGTCAACGCGGTAGCTGTCGAAATCCGTGACGCCCTCGCCCGCCAGGAACGTATCGTCGATGATGAAGTTCCCGGTGAAGCTGCGGGCATCCTTGGTCAGGATGGCATGGGCGGCATCAGCGAGGATGTCCGGCGAGCGGCTGGAGCGCATCAGCGCTTCGCCGCCGAGGATGTTCTTCACGGCTGCGGTGGCGATGGTGGTGCGCGGCCAGAGCGCGTTGACGCCGATCTTGCCGCGCGTTTCCCCGGCAAGTCCGAGCACGACGAGGCTCATGCCGAACTTGGCCATGGAATAGCCGGTATGGCCGGCGAACCATTTTGTCTTCATGTCGAGCGGCGGCGAGAGCATCAGGATATGCGGGTTCGCGGCCCTGGCGAGATAGGGCAAGGCCGAGCGGGACACGAGATAGGTGCCGCGCGCATTGATCTGGTGCATCAGGTCGAAGCGCTTCATCTCGAGGGCCGCGACCGGCGCGAGATTGATGGCGCTGGCATTGTTGATCACGATGTCGATGCCGCCGAAATGCTGCGCCGCCTTCGCCATCGCGGCTTCGACCGCATCATCCTCGCGGATGTCGAGCTGGAGCGGCAGGGCCTTGCCGCCGGCCTTCTCGATCTCCTCCGCCGCGGTGAAGATCGTGCCTTCGAGCTTCGGATGCGCTTCCGCCGTCTTGGCGGCAACGACGATATTGGCGCCATCAGCCGCCGCGCGCAGCGCGATGGCGAGGCCGATCCCGCGCGAGGCGCCGGTGATGAAGAGGGTCTTGCCCTGCAGGCTGGAAGAGGCGTCGGTGTTCATGGCGGTACCCGCTTTCAGGATTTCGGTTTGGACAGGAAGGCCTCGAAGGCGGCACGCGCCTCGGCGGAGCGGAGGCGTTCGGCAAAGGCGGCCGCCTCCTCGTCGATCCGCGCGAGAAGCGGCGCCGGATCGCCCCGCATCAGCCGCCGCGAGATGGCAACGGCCTCGCGCGGCTTGGCGGCGATCCGCGCCGCCGTGGCCAGGGCCTCGGCCTCGATATCGCCGCTGGCGACAACCCGGTTGACCAGCCCGGTCTCGCGGGCGCGGGTCGCATCGAAGCGCTCGCCCATGACCAGCATCTCGAAGGCCAGGCGCTGGCCCATCAGCTGCGGCACGATCAGGCTCGACCCGGCCTCGGGCACGAGGGCGAGATCGACGAAGGGCGTGGCGAAAACGGCACGCTCGGAGGCGAGCGCATAATCGCAATGCAGGATCATGGTGGTGCCGATGCCGATGGCCCCCCCATCGACCGCAGCGACCAGCGGCTTCTGGTTGGCGACCAGCGCGCGCAGGAAGCCGAGGATCGGTCCGCCGAGGCTGCCGCTCATGGCAAAGCCGATGAAATCCTTGATATCATTGCCGGCACAGAAAATGCCGGGCTGGCCGAGGATCAGGATCGCGCCGAGGCCGGCATCCGCATTGGCGGATTCAATGGCTTCGGTCAGCGCCGTATACATCGCGCCGGTCAGGGCATTCTTCTTCTCGGCCCGGTTGAGGGTGAGCACGAGGACGGCGCCCTCGCGGCGCTGAAGCACGGGATCGGACATGTCGAACTCCTATTCGGCGGCGCTGGCAAAGGCCGAGGTGATGGATTCGGCGCCCTCGACGACGGTCGCCTCGAGGCCTTCGGCGCCGACAGCGAGGTTCTCGGCAAAGAAACGGGCATCGCGGATGCGCGACTCATGGCGCGGGTCCGTCTCGCCGGCCAGGCGGGCGGCGGCGGCAGCCATCGCCTCATCGGCCAGATAGGCCCCGCCGGCCGCAAGCGCGAAGAGGCGGAGATAGGGGGTCGCACCGGCCAGGGCCGCATTTGGATTGCCCTTCAGCGCGGCAAGCATGAAGCCCGTCGCGCGTTCCAGCGCCTCGACGGCACGGCCGATCCGGGTGCCGATGGCGTTGAGAGCGGGATCGTTGAAGGCGCGGGCCCGCTCGGCCGAGGCGCGGTAGCCGGCAATCATCGCCTTGACGCGGCCGCCCTCGGAGAGAGGCAGCTTGCGCGTGGCGAGGTCGATCGCCTGGATGCCGTTCGTGCCCTCGTAGATCGCGAGGATGCGCGCATCGCGGTAATGCTGGGCGGCGCCTGTCTCCTCGACGAAGCCCATGCCGCCATGGATCTGCACGCCGAGCGAGGCGACCTCGATCCCGATATCGGTGGCGAAGGCCTTGGCGACCGGCGTGAGCATCGAGGCTTCCTCATGCGCGATGCGCCGGGCCTCTTCATCCTCCAGCCGGTGATGGCGGTCGAGCCCCGACGCGGTGGCGAAGCACAGCGCCCGCGCGGCAGCCACCTTGGCCCGCATCTCCATCAGCATGCGCTTGATGTCGGGATGCTCGATGATCGGGGAGGCAGCCGGCGCGCCGACGGCACGCCCCTGCTTGCGCTCGCGGGCATAGGACAGGGCATGCTGGTAGGCGCGGTCCGCGATGGCGACGCCCTGCACGCCCACGCCGAGGCGCGCATTGTTCATCATCGTGAACATGCAGGCGAGGCCCTTGTTCTCCTCGCCGATAAGGTAGCCGATGGCGCCGCCGTCATCGCCGAAGATCATCGTGGCCGTCGGCGAGGCATGGATGCCGAGCTTGTGCTCCAGCGCGTGGCAACGCAGGTCGTTCCGGGCACCGAGGCTGCCATCCGCGTTGACGAGGAATTTCGGCACGAGGAAGAGCGAGATGCCCCGGGTGCCCGCAGGCGCATCCGGCAGGCGGGCGAGGACGAGATGGATGATGTTCTCCGTCATCTCGTGATCGCCATAGGTGATGAAGATCTTCTGCCCGAAGATCCGGTAGCTGCCATCGGCCGCGCGCTCCGCCCGGCTGGTCAGCAGGTTGAGGTCCGATCCGGCCTGCGGCTCGGTCAGGTTCATCGTGCCGGTCCATTCGCCGGCAATCAGCTTGGGCAGGTAGGTCTGCTTGAGATGGTCGGTGCCATGGGCCGTCAGGGCTTCGACCGCGCCCACCGTCAGCAGCGGGTTCAGCGCGAAGGCCATGTTGGCGGCGTTCCAGATCTCGCTGCAGGCGACGCTGAGCAGGGTCGGCAGGCCCTGCCCGCCATATTCGGGATCAGCCGCGAGGCTGGCCCAGCCACCGGCCGCCCAATCGGCGTAGGCTTCCGGAAAGCCGGCGGGCATCCGCACGGTGCCATCGACCAGCCGCGCCATCTCCCTGTCGCCGATGCGGTTGAGCGGGGCGAGGCGCCCCTCGGCGAATTTCGCCGCCTCCTCGAGAATGGCCTCGGCCACGCCATCGGCCAGATCCGCATAGAGGCCCGAGGCAATGCCCTGCTCGAGCCCGGCCACATGCCGCATGGCGAACAGGATATCCTCGACTGGCGCGCGATAGCTCATGGCGTCTCTCCCCGAATGCAGGCCGTTTGCCGGCCTCGTCCCGTGCTGGCGAAGGTCTAGCAAGCCCCTCCGCCGGAAGGAAGCATGTGACCTCGATTTAGTTCATATATAAACTATCTGGTTTCGGATGGCATGGCAAGGCCTTCCTGCCGCGCTGCCCCGCCCATAGCGGCCTGCGGCCGGCCACGCAGTCAGGAAGCTGACAAAGAGATGTTGCAGACCCACGGCAATCTGCCCCAAAGATGTCTTATGCATTCGCCTGACGTGACGACCCTTGTCCTGACCGACCGGCCGGAAGACCTTGCCCGCGCGGGCAGGATGCTGGCTGCCGGCGATCTCGTCGCATTCCCGACCGAGACGGTCTATGGCCTCGGCGCCGATGCCACGAATCCCGACGCGATCGCGCGTCTCTACGCTGCCAAGGGCCGGCCGAGCTTCAATCCGCTGATCGCCCATGTCGCAAGCCTCGAAAAGGCATTGTCCCTCGGCCATTTCCCGGCCGAGGCCAGGGCCCTTGCCGAGGCATTCTGGCCGGGCCCGCTCACCCTGGTGGTTCCGGCCTGCGCCGATGGCCCCGTCTGCGAACTCGCCCGGGCCGGTCTTGATTCCGTGGCGATCCGCGTGCCCGACCATCGGCTGGCGCGCGCCATCCTTGAAGCGGCGGATCGCCCGATCGCGGCGCCGAGCGCCAACCGTTCGGGCCATGTCTCCGCCAGCGATGCCCGCCACGTTGCCTCCGATCTTTCCGGCCGGATCGCGGCCCTTGTCGATGGCGGCGCCACGCCGATCGGTGTCGAATCAACGATCATCGGCTGTCTGGGCGGAGCGGTTACCCTGCTGCGCCCGGGCGGCATCCCGCGCGAGGCCATCGAGGCGCGGCTCGGCCGGAGCCTGCTGGCGCCGGCAGCCGATGCAGCGCGGCCCCTCGCACCGGGGCGCCTGACATCCCATTATGCCCCCCGGCACGCCGTGCGACTAAACGCCACAGCTCTTCGCCCCGGCGAGGCCTATCTCGGTTTCGGGCCCGCGGCACCGGCAGGAGCCGAGCCCGTCGCCATCCGGAACCTGTCACAGGATGCCGATCTCACAGAGGCGGCATCCCGCCTCTACATGTATCTTCGGGAGCTGGATTCGCTGCAGAGCGCCGGCATCGCGGTGGCGCCCCTGCCATCCCATGGCCTGGGGGAAGCCATCCGGGACCGGCTGGAGCGGGCGGCAGCGCCGAGGGAAAACGTTTCCCTCAGCCACAGGGATGCCCTTGCCAAAGGTCTATGAAACATGCGGAAGTCTTTCCTGATACAGTATACCGAATACAATCCGTGACACGCCATGCAGCCACTCGCCTGGGATGATTTCCGCCTTGTCCGCGCCATCGCCGACCACCGTTCGCTCGGTGGCGCCGCGGAGGCTCTGGGCGTCAACAATTCGACCGTTTTCCGGCGGCTGAACGCCCTCGAGGAACATCTCGGCGTGCGCATCTTCGAGCGCGCCCGCTCGGGCTACCTGCTCACCTCGGCCGGCGAGGAAATGGTGGCCCTGGCCAGCCGGATGGCCGAATCGATCCTCGAATTCGAGCGCCGCATTGCCGGCCAGGATGTGCGGCCCTCGGGCGAGTTGCGCGTGACGACGACGGACACGATCTTCTCGCATCTCGTCGCGCCGATCTTCTGCGCCTTTCGCCAGCGCTATCCGGAAATCACGCTCGATTTTGTGATCGATAACCGGGCCCTGAACCTGTCGCGCCGCGATGCGGATGTGGCCATCCGCGCCTCGGTCGACCCCCCGCCCTCGCTGGTCGGGCGCCGCGTCGCGACGATCGGCTGGGGCTGCTATGCCGGTCGCGAGTTCATCGCCGAGCAGAAACCCGATCTTGCGCAGCCGGAAAGCCTGCTGCGCCGTCCGGCGCGCTGGGTCGGCCTTGGCGATCCGATCAGCATGACCGCCGGCGGGCGCTGGATTTCCGGCCAGGTGCCGCCGGAATGCGTGGTCGTCAAGGTCAACATGGTCTCGACGCTGGCGAGCGCCGCGCAGGCCGGGCTGGGGATGACCGCGCTGCCCTGTTTCATCGGCGACCAGTTGCCGGATCTTGTCCGGATCCACAATCTCCGCATCTCCTCCGATACGGGGTTGTGGGTTCTGACGCATCCCGACCTGAAAAAGGCCGCGCGGGTGCGGGCCTTCCTCGAATTCTTCGGGTCGGAACTGACGAAGCGCCGCCGCCTGATCGAGGGCGACGACATGGCCAACCCGCTGGCCTAGGCCGGCTGGGGCTGCCAGCGGCCGGGCGCGGCGCGCTCGATGATCGGCAGGTTGATGATGGCCGAGGCCACGCCGAGCGCCACCGAGAGCCACCAGACCACGTCATAGCTGCCCGTCCGCTCGAACAGGATCCCGCCGAGCCAGACGCCGAGGAAGGCGCCGACCTGGTGCGAGAAGAAGGCGAAGCCATAGAGCATCGCCATGTAGCGCGGCCCGAACATGATCGAGACGAGTGCCGCCGTCGGCGGGACGGTGGAGAGCCAGAGCAGGCCCGTGCTGGCGCCGAAGGCGAGCGCGACCACGACGCCAAGGGTTGTCGGGATGCCGAAGACGCTGACCGGCTGGGCGACATAGGGCACCGAGAGCAGCAGGCCGATCGTCACCACCGAGCGGGCGAGATAGATGGCGGCGAGGATCCAGCGCTTGGGCATGCGGTTGCCGAGCCAGCCGGCCGAGAGCGAACCGATGATGTTGAAGATGCCGACCAGCGCCAGCGTCCAGCCGCCGACTTCCGGCGGCAGGCCGATATCCTTGAAATAGGACGGCAGGTGCACCGTGATGAAGGCGAGCTGGAAGCCGCAGGTAAAGAAGCCGAGGACCAGCAGCACATAGGAGCGGTGGCGGAAGGCCTGGTTCAGCGCCTGCTTGACCGACTGGTTGTCTGCACCCGGCGCCGCGTTGGCGGCCGCCTGTTTCTGGGGCGGCGTCGCGATGGCGAGGGCCAGCGGCAGGACGAGCATGGTCAGGCCGGCGAAGATCAGCAGCGAATTCTGCCAGCCGTAATCGCGGATCAGCGCCACGCCGAGCGGCGAGAACAGGAACTGCCCGAAGGAGCCCGCCGCCGTGCCCGCGCCGAAGGCCATCGAGCGCTTTTCCGGTGGCAGCAGCTTGCCGAAGGCGGCGAGGACGAGGTTGAAGGACGAACCGGCAAGGCCGAAGCCGATCAGCACGCCGGCCGTCAGGTTCAGCGTCAGCGGGTCGCCGGCCACGGTCATCAGCGCAAGCCCGGCGGCATAGAGGCTGGCGCCGATCCAGAGCACGCGCATCGTGCCGAAGCGGTCGGCGATTGCGCCCATGAAGGGCTGGCCGACGCCCCAGAGCAGGTTCTGGATCGCCAGGGCCATGGCGAAGACATCGCGACCCCAGCCATGGGTCGAAATGATCGGCTGCTGGAAGAAGCCCATCGTGGCGCGCGGCCCGAAGGTGATCATCGAGCAGGCGCAGCCGGCAAGGATGATGAAGCCCGGCGCAAGGGCGCGGGAGGCGGTGGCATTCATGGGAAAGCTCCAAGGTTGGCCCGAGCCTAGGCGAGAATTCCCGCCTTGGCGAGCCTGTCGCTTTGCCTTCTCACGTCAAGATCGCGCCAAAAGGGCAGCAGGGCTGACTGAATGGCCGAATCGCGACGAGCCGGCCCGGACTTACCCGGCGATACGGCCGAAATCCGCGACCTCCCGCGTCACGCGGCGGAGCGTGGCGAGCAAGGCGAGGCGGTTGCGGCGGATGGCCGGATCCTCGGCATTGACGAGAACCGCCTCGAAAAACGCATCGACCGGGCCGCGAAGCGCCGCCATGGCGCGCATCGCCGCCTCGAAATCGGCCTTGCCGAGCGCGATGCCCGCCGCCTCGCCGGCTTTCGACAGCGCCTCGAGCAGGGCCTTCTCGCTCGCCTCACGGCAGAGGGCGGGATCGGCGGCGGCCTCGAAGGCGCCCTCGCCATCCTTCTTCTCCTCGGCGCGGAGGATATTCGCCGCGCGCTTGAAGCCGGCCAGCAGCGACTTGCCATCCTCGGTTTCGAGGAAGCGGCCGAGTGTCTTCGACATGATGGTCAGGCGGTTCGGGTTGTCCCAATCTTCACCCGACAGACGAACGGCATCCAGCGCGTCATGCCGCAATTGCTGATCCCGCAAGAGCACCTTAAGGCGGTCAAAAATGAACTCAACCAGATCGAGTATAACAACTTCGCCTGCTTCGGGCAGCATTAAGCCCACTTTTAGCGACTGGGGTACTCCGACCTCCGCTGCCAGCATCTTGAATAGATCCGAGTGATCTCTGCGTTGATAGGCCAGCCTAGCAAGCGGCAGGCAAAGGCTCTCATAGAGGTGGAAATCGACCCCATTCTCCACCAGCAGCCGGATCACCCCCAACGCCGCCCTGCGGAGCGCATAGGGGTCCTTGCTCCCGGTGGGCTTTTCATCAATCGCCCAGAA
>JAIXSR010000170.1 GCA_027484605.1 Hyphomicrobiales bacterium
ATGGGCGGCGAGAATTTCGAGTGCTTCGGACATACCCAGCCTCCGTAGCCTTACTTAATACGTTCAAAATCGAACCGAAGCGAACCCTTGGCCGGACTGCGCACGGTAAACGTCAACAGAGATAGAGACTCAGCAATCCAACGTCCGTGTCTCTCGCAATCCGTCTTCGGCCGCGTAAGCCCAGCTTCTGTTATGGTGGTAGTCGCATGGCCATAAAGCCCTGCTTCAACCAGGTTCCGGCAGCGCGTGGCAAGCCATTCTGCATCCCCTGCATACGTTTCCGCTCTTCGCTTAACTTCGTCACATTTTTCGCCGCACTTCACCGAGTAATGCCAACGGTCTATCGGGTATGCCGTGTAGGCGCTGCTAACTGGTACACGACGAATAAGGCAACTGAGCGCCAGCTTACCCTTCAGCGGCGCTTCTTTTAAAGAAGCAGATAGTTTTTCGCCAATTCCGCATTGTTCCGGTGCCCAGCTTTCCAAATCAACAAGGTCGGCGAGAACAAGTTTGACTAGGTAGGAAGATGTTGCAAGCGCTCTCCGTTCTGCGTTCCCGGCGTGCCTAGCATTGGCATATCCTGAAGACAGGAAAACCAAGACAGCAACCCAAACAAGACAGCACCGCTTCATCTCTCGATCGTCGCGGTCCGGCGGATCTTCTTCTGCAGCAGCATCACGCCATAGAGCAGAGCCTCGGCGGTCGGCGGGCAGCCCGGGACATAGATATCCACCGGGACCACGCGGTCGCAGCCCCGCACGACGCTGTAGCTGTAATGGTAATAGCCGCCGCCATTGGCGCAGGAACCCATCGAGATGACGTAGCGCGGCTCCGGCATCTGGTCGTAGACCTTGCGGAGCGCGGGCGCCATCTTGTTGGTCAGCGTGCCGGCGACGATCATCACGTCGGACTGGCGCGGCGAGGCGCGCGGCGCGAAGCCGAACCGCTCCACATCGTAACGCGGCATCGAGAGCTGCATCATTTCCACGGCACAGCAGGCGAGGCCGAACGTCATCCACATCAGCGAGCCCGTCCGCGCCCAGGCGATCAGGTCATCCGTGGCGGTGACGAGGAAGCCCTTGTCGGCCAGCTCGTTGTTGATCTCGACGAAGAACGGATCGGTCGCGCCCACCGGCTTGCCGGTATTGGGATCGATGATTCCCTTCGGAGCGGGGGCAACCAGCGTATTCATCGTACCGGCATTCATGGCATCAATCCCATTCCAGCGCGCCTTTGCGCCATTCATAGACGAAGCCGACCGTCAGCACGCCGAGAAACACCATCATCGACCAGAAACCGAACGCGCCGATATCCTTCAGGGCCACCGCCCAGGGGAACAGGAACGCCACTTCGAGGTCGAAGATGATGAAGAGAATGGCCACGAGGTAGAAACGCACATCGAATTTCATGCGGGCATCGTCGAACGCGTTGAAGCCGCATTCATAGGCCGAGACCTTTTCCGGATCCGGATTCTGATAGGCCACCGCGAAGGGCGCGACGAGCAGGGCGATCCCGATCACCAGGGCGATGCCAATGAAGAGAACCAGCGGGAGATAATCGACGAGCAGTGTTTCCATGGCGTTTTGGATTAGTCGAGCCCGGCTTTTCGCGCAAGCGAAAGGGCATCGCATCCGACGATTTGGCAACAGCCTTGCGCTGTCCCGGCCTCAAGGCGGCGCGGCCGGCGGCACGGCCTGCCGGCGGGACCGGTTCCCCCACTGGCCAAGGCCGCGGCGCCGGCTAGTCTGGCCCCGGCCCCGGAATGCGATTCGCGGGGCGGGGCATCATGGATGGCCTGTTGCCGGGGCCCTGCCCGCCCGGTTCGATCGAGGCCTTTCGGGGGAAGGAATCATGATGAAACAACTAGTGAAAGCCTTGGCCGTTCTGGGCCTCCTGGTCATGGCGGCGATGCCGGCATTCGCGAAGGGGCCCGGCGATTACCGGGTCCAGGGCAAGGAAGGCACGTCCGGTGGCGGGTATACCGGCAGCGCCTCCCTCACCCAGACCGGTGCGGAAACCTGGCGGATCGTCTGGAAGATCGGCTCGCAGACCTGGACGGGCTTCGGGATCGGCAATGGCGAGGTCGTGGCGCTGAATTTCACCGGCAACGGCCGCACGGGCGTCATGCTGCTCATCGCCAAGGAAGACGGCACCGGCTATGCCGCTGCCTGGGCCTATACCGGCGAGAAGGAAGTCGGCTACGAGGAATGGACCAAGCGTCGCTGAGCGCGCGGCTCAACGGGCCCGCCGGCTGAGCGCGATCGTCGCGACAATGGCCGCGGCAAAGAGCAGCGAGAGCGGCGTGATCCGCTCTCCCAGCAGCGGCACGGCCGCCAGCATCGACAGGAAGGGTTGCGCCAGCTGCGTCTGGCTGACGCGCAGCGCCCCGCCCAGCTTCAGGCCGCGATACCAGGCGAAGAAGCCCAGCCACATCGACACCACCGCGAGATAGCCGAAACCGATCCATGCCACCGGCGCGACCGGACCCTGCGGCCAGGTCAGGGCGGCCACGGGGATGGTCAGCGGCAGATAGAGCACGAGGATCCACGAGATCACATGCTCCGGCGGCATCTCGCGCGAGAGGCGTGCACCCAGCACATAGCCGCAACTGGCCGAAGCGACCGCGAGCAGCAGCAGCCCGTCGGCAAGGACGAAGCCCCCCTCGCCCGTCAGCCAGGCATAGAGCACCACCAGCAGGAAACCGAGAACCGCCAGCACCCAGAAGGCGGGCCCGGCCCGCTCGCGCATCCAGAGGGCCGTCAGGGCCGCGGTGCCGAGCGGCAGCGCGCCGGAGATCACCGCGGCATGGACGGATTCCACATGCTGCACCGCCAGGCCGAGGAAGAGCGGAAAGCCGATCACGACCCCTGCCCCGGCCAGGATGAGCCGCAGCGCCTGGGGCCGGCTCGGCAGGGCTGCCCGGATGACCAGGAGATAGGCCAGCGCCAGGAAGCCTGCAGCGGCGGCACGGCCGAAACTGATGAAGACCGGCGGCAGACCGGCAAAGCCGGGCGTGATCGTGGCGAGCTTGGTCACCGGCGCGGTGAGCGCGAACAGCGCCACGCCCAGAAAACCGAGCAGGAAGCCCTTGCGTGAATCGGACATCGTCCCCTCGCGAGGTTGGCAAGATCCAGAATGATGACGGACCTGCCCCCTGTTCATGGAAGGGGAGGAGTGGGGTGGCGCGGGCGACGGGGCTCGAACCCGCGACCTCCGGCGTGACAGGCCGGCACTCTAACCGACTGAGCTACGCCCGCATCCATTCCCGCATCGGGGGTGCCCCCGACGAGGGCCGAACGGTTACGCGATGGGCGGAGGACCTGTCAAGCATTCCGCACCGATTGTCGGAATCTTTTTGCGGCAGGCCCGAGGGCGTCGCGATCAGAGCGACGGCGCGCCGAGCCGGAACCGGCGCACTTCATTGCTCGAAAGGATGCGGATCTGGTCATGGGGGACCGATTCCGCCAGGCTGATCAGGTCCTGGCTGCCCCCCACCCGCGACACGTATTGGCGCAAGGCATTGACCTCGCTCGAGCCCGCATAGATCCGCTCGCCCTGGATGCCGCCGCCGGCCGGATCGGCCCGCCACATCCGGGCGGACATGCGATGGACGCCGAGCCGTGCCCCTTCCGGCACGACGCGCTTCTTCGCACCCATCAGCACATAGACGCAGGCCGAGGCGCAATGGCCGGGCACCACGCCGACCTGCCCGAATCCGGCCCGGCGACGCGCCGGGCGCTGGGCATCGAGCAGGGTCGGACGGCCGATCACCACGGCGGCGCCGGCATCATGGATCAGCGAGCCGAGCTGCAGGGCGCTCTCGACATTGCCGCCGGGCGAATTGAGGAAGACGATCGCGTGCAGGCCGGGCCGCTGCAATTCCTGCCGCAGGAAGGCGGCGAACTTGGCCGGCGCCTCGCGGGTGATCTCGCCTTCGGCGATCACGGCGCGGCGGCATTCGCTGGCATTGCAGGTGCTGTCCACCGGGATCGTCGCGAATTCCATCGCGAGGCCAGGCCCGACCATCATCAGGGAGAACAGGCCGGCAAGACCAAACGGGCTGCGGCCCGGCAGCGAAGACAAGGAACGCATGGATCGAAATCCCCTCACGCAAACGCACTGCCGGAACAAGACAGCCCGCTTATGGTGAAGGAACGAGGTTTCCGAAAGGTTCACAAAAAGGCAAGACCCGAAAACACAAGACCGCGCGACGTCGCAAAGCCGCGCGGCCGGAAACTCACTTCAGGTTGCGGATCAGCGCCAGTGATTCGGAACTGTAATCGGAGCAGGCCTTCTTCTTGTCGCGGTTGATGTCGGCCACGACCTTGTTCCACATCGCGTCGCGCACGGCGTCAGGCAGAGCTGCGGCCTCCTCGAGCGCATCGACGGCATTCTGCAGCTTCTCGTCTTCCTCTTCGTCGATATCGAGTTCGCAGAGATGCACGGTCGCGGCGACGACATAGAGAATGGCGAGCTGGTTGATCTTTTCGTCCGCGGCATTCTGCTGCGGCGCAGGAGCAGCCGGTGCCGCAGGGGC
>JAIXSR010000063.1 GCA_027484605.1 Hyphomicrobiales bacterium
CCCTCGGCACCTTCTACGTCACCCCCGCGGTGCTGCGGCAGTTCATTGGCGCGGCTGGCAGCAGTGACGGAGGGACCAGCGGGCGCGGCATCGCATCCCTTGTGATCAATACCGCCGGGCATCTGGTGGTGACCTATACCGACAGCGCGACGTCGGTCGATCTCGGCCGCGTGGTAGGGCTCGATGGGGTGGATGGGACGGCGGGCGTGTCGATCACCGGCGCCTCCATCGACCCCAATGGCCACCTGATCCTGGCGCTATCCACCGGCGGGACGCTGGATGCCGGTGCCATGCCCGGTGGCGCGGGGAGCGGCGCGGTGGTCAGCGTGGCCGGGCGGACCGGCAGCATCGTGCTGACCGCGGCCGATATCGGCGGCTTGGCTGCGGCGATCGCCGCTGCCGCGCCGGTCGCCAGCGTCGCGGGCCGGACCGGGGCGGTGACGCTGGCGGTGGGGGATGTGGCGGGAGCGGCGCCGCTGGCCTCGCCGGCATTGACCGGAACGCCGACCGCGCCGACCGGGACGGTCGGCGCCAATACCAACCAGATCGCCACCATGGCGGCGATCAAGGCAGCAATCGACGCGCTGATTGGCACCGCGCCAGGCACCTACGACACGCTGGGCGAGATCGCCGCCCAGATGGCCTCGGACGAAACCGGCCTCGCTGCCCTGACCACAGTGGTGGCCGGCAAGCAGGCAGCGCTGACGATCCGCGACGAGGGCGCGCCGCTGGCGGCGGCCGGCGGCATTGCGATCCTCGATTTCGTCGGCGGTGGCGTCACCGTGGCCCTGACCGGTGGCGTGGCGACGGTGACGATCCCCGCCGCGCCGGTGTCCAGCGTCGCGGGTAAGGGCGGCGCGGTGGTGCTTGCCGTGGCCGATGTCACTAACGCGGCCGACAAGCGCGGCGAACGCTTCACCGGGCGCGTCTCCATCGCGCCGGTGCCCCTGACCGATGCGGCGACGATCGCCACGGATGCGAGCCTCGGCAACGAGTTCCGCGTCACCCTGGGGGGCAACCGCAGCCTGGCCCTGCCGGTCAACCTGCTCGACGGCCAGCGCGGCGAGCATGTGATCGCCCAGGACAGCAGCGGCGGCCGGACCTTGACCTTCGCCAGCGGCTGGAAGTTCCCAGGTGGCGCGGTCCCGATCCTCTCGACCGCGGCCGGTGCGCGCGACCGCCTGACCTGGGCGGCGAATGCTGATGGCACGGTCGATGCGGTGCTCAGCAAGGCTTTCGCCTGATGACCTTCCTGCCGTCCTTCCTGTGGGCGCCAACCGCGCTTGCTGTCGGCAGCGTCTGGGCGATCCTCGGCAATAGCCGCGTCCAGCTGGAAGCTGCGGCGTCCTATACGGCGGGCACGCCGAACACGAACCGCAATATCCGCACCAACATCAACGGTGCCCTGGTCTGGGCCTATGCGCTCGACCCGCGGTTCCGGGTGCTCGATCCCTACATCTCGACCGATACCCGTCCGAGCGGCGCGCCGCGGAATGTCTCGGGGCCGTTTGCCGGCATCAACGGGGATACCTACGGGGCTTCGACCGGTAATCCCAGCTTCCTGGCCCGTATCCCGACCGAGGCGGCCGGGGCCGAAGGGCTGGTCCTGCTGGACCATGTCAACGAGAGCATCCTCGGCTACGACGTGGCGACCACCAAGGCCCGTATCCTGGCCGGCGTGAACCTGGCGCTCGACCCGCTGGTCAATGGTGGCGCCGGGGCCAGGCGGGTGGTCGTCTGCACCGCCTTCGGGGCGACTGCGGCGGCCACCAGCTTCACCACGGCGCAGCGCAGCGCGATGGTGGCGGTGAATGCCTGGTTGCTGGACGGTGGTTCGACCGGCTTCCTGGCCCAGCTGGGCACCCGGGCCGGTCGCGTGGCCGTGGCCGATCTGGCCGCCGCGATGGGCACGGATGCCGGGGGATTTGTCGATGCCTCGCTCTGCACGGACAGCCGGCATCAGAACGCGAAGGGGGCGAAGCGCATGGGGCGTGCCCTGACCCAGGTGCTGGCCGGGCTGATTGCCCCCGGCAATGCGGCGCTCGCCTTGCTGCGGGGCAGCGGGAACCTGCTGAACAACCCCAATTTCGCCACCACGACGACCAGTACCAGCGGCCTGGGGTCGGGCATGGCCTTCGCCACCACCGCCCTGCCGGCCGGGGCGGCGGCCAACATGCCGGCGAATGTCACCCTCTCAATCCCTAGCGGCATGACAGCGCAGGTCTATACCCGGCCCCTGACCGTGGCCGAGGATGGCGCGGGCTTCGCCAGCGGCGCCCGGGCGCTCGGCATCGTGCTGAACCGCAACGGCGTCTCGGTAACCAATGCGGCGGTGGGCGTGGCGTTCAACACCATCACCGCCGCCCAGCAGCCCAGCATCGGCCCG
Source organism: Hyphomicrobiales bacterium (assembly GCA_027484605.1). GTDB lineage: Bacteria > Pseudomonadota > Alphaproteobacteria > Rhizobiales > Beijerinckiaceae > Rhabdaerophilum. The sequence continues at coordinate 2,387 of JAIXSR010000063.1, forward strand.
ACGCAGAGCGGCTGGTTCCGCGGCCTCTCACGCCTCCGCTTCAAGGACGCGGCCGGCTGGTGGAAGGTGCCGCAGGTTGCGCTGGTCTCGAAGGGCACCGGCACGGGGACCTCGAATAACGTCCCGGGCGCGACCGGCGGGAGCAACAGCGCGACGGACGGCCCGACCGAGGGGGCGGCCGAGGACCAATACTGGCCGACCCCGCCGCTCTGGCTGGAGGTAGACGCCACGCGGAGTGGGATTGGCTACACGGCCAGCGTCTACCTCGCCGGCGACGGGTCGAGCGACAGCAGCACCATCGAGTTCGTGGAGAATGCGGTGCTGCCAGCGGCCGACCCGAGCACGATCTTCCCGGTGCCCAGCCCCTACAGCATCGTCTTGTAGGGGGAGACGCGGCCCGGGAGATGGTTGGAGAGCGGCTGGAGTAGCCCTTCAAGATGGATTGAAGGGGCGTTCAGGCAGAGCGAAATTCAGGGAAATACCTTCCGTCGAGAGGCGGAAAAACCAAATGCCGCGCTACACACCGTTGGGAAAACCGAGGAACGTCCCGCCCATGCCGACCCGCCGCGGCACGCTCGCCGCGCTGCCCGCTTTGCTGGCCGCCCCCGCCCTGGCCCAGGCACCCTGGCCCCAGGCCCGGCCGATCGAGGTCTTCGTCCCCTTCCCGGCCGGCGGCGGCGTCGACACCATGGTGCGCGGCATCCTGGCCCAGGTGGCGCCGCGCCTGCCGGGCGCCCGTTTCGTCGTCACCAACCGTCCCGGCGCCGGCGGCCAGCTGGGGTTCGAGGCGAATTTCAACGCCGCCCCGGACGGCTATACCCTGGGCGCCGCCACCAATACGGCGATGAACGCCATCAGCATCGAGCGCACGCCGCGCTACCGGCCGGCCGAGTTCACCTATATCGCCAATGTGGTGGACGATCCGGCGGCCTTCTGGGTGCATCCCGACAGCCCCTGGAAGACCCTGGCCGACCTGGCCGC
>JAIXSR010000135.1 GCA_027484605.1 Hyphomicrobiales bacterium
CGCTGAACATCGTGGCGCTTTACCGGCTCGCCACAGGCCGGATGCCGCCGGAGGACTATGTCGTGGGAACCGAATCCGAGGATTTCGCCAGCGGTGGACCGGAGCAACGGCCATGACCGTTCTGGTCTTCCTCGGCTCGCTGATGGGCGCCATGGCGACGGGGATGCCCATCGCCATCGCGCTTCTTGCATGCGGCGTCGCGCTGATGCTGTGGCTCGGCACGTTCGATGCCCAGATCGTGGCCCAGAATCTCGTTGGCGGGGCTGACAATTACACGCTGATGGCCGTGCCCTTCTTCATCCTCGCGGGCGAATTGATGAATGCCGGCGGGCTGTCCCGGCGCATCATCAACCTGGCCGTGGCCTTTCTCGGGCACCGGCGCGGCGGCCTCGGCTATGTCGCCGTGTTCGCCTCGGTGATCATGGCCAGCATTTCCGGGTCGGCCGTTGCCGATACGGCCGCCCTGGCCGCCATCCTGATCCCGATGATGCGGCAATCCGGCTACCGGCTCGACCGGTCCTGCGGGCTGATCGCCGCCGGCGGCATCATCGCGCCGGTCATCCCGCCCTCGATCGGTTTCGTCGTGTTCGGCGTAGCGGCCGGCGTGTCGATCACACGGCTTTTCCTGGCCGGCATCGTGCCCGGCCTGCTCATGGCCCTTGCCCTGCTTGTCACCTGGGCCATCGTTGCCCGGGACGAACCTGTCGCGCGGACCGCGCAGGCGAGCTGGGGCGAGATCGGCCGGGCCTTCCTGGACGGGCTCTGGGCGCTGGCCCTTCCGGTCCTGATCATGGGCGGGATGAAGGCCGGCGCCTTCACCCCGACCGAAGCGGCCGTGGTGGCGGCCGTCTATGCCTTCCTCGTCGGCATGTTCATCTATCGCGAGCTGAAATTCGAGCATGTCCGCCCTGCCCTGCTGGCCACGATCCGGACCTCGGCTGCCGTGATGTTCCTTGTCGGCGCGGCCATGGTCTCGGCATGGCTGATCACCATTGCCGACATTCCCGGCGAGGTCAGCCGGATCTTCGGCCCGTTGACGGGCAACCCGATGCTGCTCATGGCGGCGATGATGCTGCTGGTCTTCATTGTCGGCACCGCACTGGATTTCATTCCCACCGTGCTGATCCTGACCCCGGTCCTGATGCCGTTGGTCAAACAATCCGGGATCGACCCGGTCTATTTCGGCGTGCTCTTCATCATGAACAACGCCATCGGCCTGCTGACCCCGCCTATCGGCACCGTGCTCAACGTCGTCTGCGCGGTCGGCAATATCTCGATGGACAAGGTGATCCGGGGCGTGATGCCCTTCCTGATCGCCCAGCTCATCGTCATGGCCCTGCTCGTTGCGTTCCCGATCCTTGTGACCGGGCCCGCCGCCTTTTTCTACGGTCGCTAAGAACCAAACCAGGAGGAAGACATGTCCCTGAACCGTCGTCACATTCTGAAAGCCGGCAGCGCCGGCATCGCCCTCTTCGCCATCGGCCGCCCGGCATCCGCCCAGGCCACCGTCATGCGCTTCGGCCATCCGCACCCGACCTCCGACAGCTGGCAGACGGCATCGCTGCAATTCGCGGAGAAGGTCAAGGCCAGGTCCGGCGGGCGGCTGGAAATCCAGGTCTTCCCGAATGGTTCGCTCGGGTCCGACCCGCAGATGATCAGCGCGGTCCGCGGTGGCACGCTGGATATCACGCTGACGGGCAACCCGTTCTTCACAGGCATGGCGCCGAAGCTCAATGTGCTCGACCTGCCTTTCCTGTTCTCGAGCCGCGCCCATGTGGCGAAGGTGCTGGACGGCGCGATCGGCGACGGCCTGCGCAAGGATCTCGAAGGCTCGAACCTCAAGGCGCTGGCGACCTGGGAAGTGGGCTGGCGCAACCTCACGAACAGCCGACGCCCGATTGCCAATGCCAATGACATCAAGGGCCTGAAGATCCGCACCACGCCGAACCCCGCGCATGTGCTGGCCTTCAAGCTGCTCGGCGCAGTGCCGACGCCGATGCCCTTCACCGAATTGTTCACGGCCCTCGAGACGAAAACCGTCGACGGGCAGGAAAATCCCGTGACGCTGATCCTCAATGCCAAGTTCTTCGAGGTGCAGAAGCATCTCTCGCTGACCCGGCATGCCTTCACCTCGGCACCGCTGGTCATGAACAAGGCCAAGTTCGATGCGCTGGCGCCGGACCTGCAGAAGGTCCTGACGGAAACCGGGATCGAGCTTGCTGCCGCGCAGCGCAAGATGAACGAGGATGCCGAAGGCTCCAGTCTTGAGGCGCTGAAGAAGGCGGGCATGCAGGCGGTCGAGAACCCCGATCGCGATTCCTTCTCGAAGATCGTCACCGAGGAAGTCCGCAAGGAATTCGTCGGCAAGTTCGGCTCGGACGTGCTCGATGCCATCGTGAAGCTGGCCTGAGCGCGGCCATGCGGATCATTGATCTCTCGATGCCGATCGGACCGCATTTCCGGTGGCAGACCGAAATCCCGATCAAGGGCGACATCCATGCGGGGGACCAGTTCCGGATCTCCCGCCTGCACGGGCCCTGCCACGGCTTCTCGCATGTCGATGCGCAGGCCCATATCCTCGCCGATGCGCCCACGATCGAGCAGACGCCGCTCGACATCGTGGTCGGCGCGGCGCGGGTCCTGGACCTGCGCGACGTGAAGCCGATGGAAGAAATCGGGCCGGAACGGCTGGAAAAGGCCGATCCGGGCGGGCCCGAGGGTGATATCCTGCTCCTTTCTGCCGGATGGGACAGGCACCGGTCCTACCAGACCCGGGAATTCTGGCTGGATGCCCCCTGGCTCAACCGGGCGGCGGCCGAATGGCTGGCAGCCCGGAAGCCGCGGGCACTGGCCTTCGACTTTCCGCAGGATTATCCGATCCGGCTGCTGCTCGATGGCGGCGTCGTGCCGTTCGACCAGCATGTGACGCATGATATCTGCCTCCGGCAGGGCATCACGCTGATCGAATATCTTGTCGGGACGGCGGAGATCCGGGAGAAGCGGATCTTCTTCTCCGCCGCGCCGCTGAAGATTCCGGGTGCGGACGGGGCGCCGTCCCGGATTTATGCCATCGAGGGCTTGCCGGGGTTCTAGAAATACAATTCTGCTTCTGGCAACAAGAGAGCGCGACAGGGAAGCGCGACGCGAGGGGAAACGTGGCCGATTCCGGAAAGAAGAACTGGGCCGTCTCCGACGATGCCATGGATGGCGTGCAGCGGATCACGCGGGTGACCCTGCATGACGCGGTGCTCAACCAGCTGCGCGACATGATCATCGAGGGCAAGCTTTCCCCGGGCACGCGGATCAACGAGGGGCCTGTCGGCGCCTCGCTCGGGGTCTCGCGCACGCCGTTGCGCGAGGCGATCAAGACGCTGGCCAGCGAGGGCCTCGTGGAAATCCTTCCGGCCAAGGGCGCCATCGTCCGGCGTTTTTCCGAGAAGGATATCCGCGACATTCTCGATGTGCTCAAGACGCTCGAGCAGCTGGCGGCCCGGCTGACCTGCGCCCAGGCCAGCGATGCCGAGATCGCCGAGATCGCCGATCTGCACCAGCAGATGCTCCGGCTTTATGCCGACCGGAACCGGCTGGCCTATTTCAAGCTCAACCAGGAGATCCATTCGGCCATCGTCCGGGCCAGCGGCAACAGCGCCCTCGCCCAGGTTCACGAGCAGCTCCAGGCCCGGATCAAGCGCGTGCGCTTCATCGGCAATGAATTGCCTGAACGCTGGGCCGGCGCCGTGGCCGAGCATGAGGAAATGAACCTCGCCCTGCTGGCGCGGGATGGCGAAAAGCTCTCGGAAGTTCTCGGCCGGCATCTCGACAAGACGCTGGACCGCGTGCGCGACGCGATCTGAGGCCGTTCAGCGGCCCTTCCAGTCCGGCGGGCGTTTGGCGAGGAAGGCTTCCATGCCTTCCCTGAAATCCCCGCTGAGATAGCAGTTCAGCACCCATTCGCTGTCATCGAGGTCGCCGCCCTGTCCGATCCGGCGGAGCGATTCCTTGGTTGCGCGCAATGTCAGCGGGGCATGGCCGGCAATCAGCGCGGCAAGGCTCATCATCCGCGCCGTCAGGGCAGCATGATCGGGCAGGATCTCGCTGAAGAGGCCGATCGACCGGCCCTCCTCGGCCTCGATCAGCCGCGCGGTGAAGATCATGTCCTTCACGCGGGCGGGGCCCAGCAGGGCATTGAGGCGGGCATAGTTCCGCATGGAGAGGCAATTGCCGAGAGTCCGTGCGATCGGAAAGCCGAAACGCGCGGAATCCGTGGCGATGCGGAGGTCGCAGCACGCGGCGATGGCCGCGCCGCCGCCTGTCACCGCGCCCGAGATCGCCGCAATGGTGGGCACGGGGCAGGCTTCGAGCGTATCGAGCACGCGCTCGATCCGGTCCTCATAGGCGAGCGCATCTTCCGGCGTGCGGAAATCGCGGAACTGGGCAATGTCGGTGCCGGCGGCAAAGGCCTTGTCGCCCGCACCGGTCAGGATGAGCGCACGCGTGGCGCCCAAGGCCTGCGGATCGGCGGCGATCCGGGCAATCTCCTCGTACATGGCGAAGGTCAGCGCATTCCGGGCCTGCGGCCGGTTGAGAGTGATGATCCCGATCCCGTTCTCGTGGGAGAAGAGGATCTCGGCGGCCGCGTCGGTCATGGTCTGGGCTCCTCCGGCCCGTGTTCGGCCAGCAAAGAATCGATCTCGCTCCCGGCATAGCCGAGTTCGCGCAGGATTTCCGCATTGTGGTCACCGGCATCAGGCGTCGGTGTGGCAAGGCTCGCCGGCGTGCGCGACAGGCTGACCGGCTCGCCGATCAGCCGGATCTCGCCGAGGGCGGGATGGGCAACGGGCTGGGCAATGCCGAGATGCTTCACCTGCGGATCCTCGAACATTTCATCAACCGCATAGATCGGACCGGCGGGAACCGCAGCGGCTTCCAGCCGGTCGAGCCAATAGGCCGAATCCTCCCGGGCGAGGATGGCCTCAAGCCGCTCGCGCAGCTGGGGGCGGCGATGGAAGCGCTTCTCGAGCGAGTTATAGTCCGGGTCATCGGCCCATTCCGGCTCGCCGATGGCCATGCAGAAAGCCCGCCAATGGCCCTCGGCGCCGACGGCGATGTTGATATGGCCATTGCGCGTCCGGTAAACGCCCATCGGCGTCGAATAGGGATGGTCGTTGCCGGATTGCGGGGGCACCTTGCCCTCGACGAGATAGCGCGCGGCCTGGAAATCCATCATGCCGATCTGGGCCTCGAGCAGCGAGGTCTGCACCCATTGGCCGAGGCCGGAGACGGCCCGCTCCTGCAGGGCCACCAGCGCGCCGATCGCGGCATAAAGGCCGGCGGCGGAATCCGCCACGGCGATGCCGGCACGGACGGGCCCCTGCCCGGGCAGCCCGGTGACGGACATCAACCCTCCCATTCCTTGTGCGATCTGGTCGAAGCCCGACCGGCTGCGATAGGGCCCGGTCTGGCCGAAGCCGGAAAGCGAGACGAGGATCAATCTCGGGTTGAGCCTGTGCAGCGTCTCGAAATCGAGGCCAAGCTTGCCCTTCACATCAGGCCGGAAATTCTCGACGAGAAGATCGGCGGTTTCGAGCAGCCGGCGCAAAACCGCCATCCCGGACGGTTTCTTCAGGTTGAGGGTCAGAGAGCGCTTGTTCCGATGCAGGTTCTGCATGTCATAGCCATGGCGCGGCCCGCTCATGTTCTCGTTGGGGTCGAGGCCCGGCGGGGGTTCGACCTTGATCACATCGGCGCCGAAATCCGCGAAGATCCGCACGCAGGTCGGCCCGGCCCGGACGCGGGACAGGTCGATTACACGCAGCGGGCGAAGCGCGGTCGAGGGCGCTGGACGGGGCATGGCTCAGTTTCCGAAGGCGAGACGCGGAATATAGGTCGTGATCCACGGCACATAGGTGATCAGGAGCAGCGTCAAGCCCAGCGGGATGTAGAACGGCATCATCTCGCGCAGGACATCCCGCATCCGGACCTGCGCGATATCGGCAACGAGATAGAGTGCAAGGCCCATGGGGGGCGTCAGCAGGCCAATCATCAGGTTGAAGACCACGACCATGCCGAGATGGACGGGATCGACGCCGGCGAGCATCAGCGGCTTGGCGATGATCGGCGCGATAACGAGGATTGCCGTGGTGGAATCAAGGAACATCCCGACGAGTATCAGGAGGATGTTCACCAGCAGCAGCAGGACCATCGGATCGGAAGAGATCGCGAGCATCCAGCCGGCCAGCAATTGCGGGACCTGCTCGACCGAGAGGATCCAGCCGAACAGCGCCGCAACAGCCACGATCAGCAGGATCGCCGCCGAAGAGCGGATCGTCTCCAGAGCGGCGGCATAGAGCCCCGTCCATGTCAGTTCGCGGTAGAAGAGCGCGCTGATCGCGATCGTGTAGATCACCGTCACGGAGGCGATTTCCGTTGGCGTGAAAAAGCCGGCGAGCATGCCGCCGATCAGCAGGACAGGCGCCATGACCGCCGGGAGGGCCGGCCAGAAATCACGCAGGATCTCGCGAAGGGTCGGCCAGCGATCCGCGCGGGGATAGTTCCGCTTCCGGGCGAGCCAGGCCGTCATCAGCATGAGCCCGGCCACGCAGAGCAGGCCCGGCAGGATGCCGCCCAGCAGGAGCTGGAGCACGGAGACACCGGTGACGGTGCCGTAGATGATCAGGGGAATGCTGGGCGGGAAGATCGGCCCGACAATGGCCGAGGACGACGTGACCGCCGCCGCGAAGGCCGTGTTGTAGCCCTTCTCCTTCATCGCATCGATCTCGATGCGGCCGATCCCGCCGATATCGGCCAGGGCGGAGCCGGACATGCCGGCAAAGACCAGCGAGCCGAAGATGTTCACCTGGGCAAGCCCGCCGGGCAACCGGCCGACCAATGTGTCTGCGAACTTGTAGATGTATTTCGAGATGCCGGCCGAATTCATCAGGCTGCCGACGAAGAGGAAGACTGGCACCGCGACCAGCGGGAAGGAATCCATCGCGTAGAGCGTGCGCTGGGCCAGCAGGTCGAGCGGGAGGCCGTTCACCGCGAGATAGACGAGGCAGGGAATGCCGATGGCCAGCACGACCGGGAAGCCGAGCGAGAACAGGCCGACAAAGGCGAAGACAACGATGAAACCGGCCATATTCGGGACCTCAAGTCAGGGTGGTCTGCTTCTCGTCGGGCTTGCCGCGCGAGAAGGTGGTCCAGAACAGGCTGGCACAGGCCAGGGCGAGAAGGGCGGCGCCGATGGCCAGCGGCCCCATGAAGAACATGAAGGGCATTTCCAGCGTCGCGGTTGTGCTGCTGAAATTCCGGCCGATCGTCAGGAAGGCAGCCACCGAGAGAATCGAAAAGAATACGATGCCGGCAATCTCGATGACCATTTGCAGCAGCCAGCGCGGCCGTTCGGGCAGCATGCCCTGGAATTCCTCCATCCGGATCTGCCCGCCGTCGAGCGAGACGAGCGCCGCCGCGAGGAAGGTCAGGCAGATCAGCATATAGCGGGCGATCTCCTCGGCGCCGGCCATCGGCACGTCGAAGACCCCGCGCATGATGATCTGGGTGAAGGGCGCCAGGATCAGACCCGCCAGAAGAAGGCAGGACACGACCCGGAGGACGAGGATGAGCGGTCGCATGGCGGGTTCCGGCTGGCTGGCGGCGGCGGGCCCTGCGGCCCGCCAGCCTTCGCAGGTTACTTCACGGCCTCGATCTGCGAGATATAGCCGGTCCAGTCCGGGAAATCCTTCGCGATCTGGTCCAGCACCGCCTTGCGGAACGCGGCGAGATCGAGCCCGTCCTTCTGCTCGATGAAGGTCATGCCCTTGGCCTCGAGCTCCTTGCGGTAGCGGTCGAAGCTTTCCTTGTCCCAGGCCAGCGTCTTCTGGCCGACCTCGGCCATCGTGTCCTCGATGATCTTGCGATCGGCGGCCGGGATGCCCTGCCAGACGCGCTCATTGACGAAGACCGACAGGACCGACTGCATATGGCCGGTCAGCATGACGAATTTCTGCACTTCGAACAGCTTCAGGTTGAAGATGTTCGGCAGCGGGTTTTCCTGCCCGACGACGAGCCCGGTCGCCAGAGCAGTGGCCAGTTCCGACACTTCCACCGGCGTGGCGATGGCGCCCATCCCGGTCAGCATCGAGGACCAGAGCTTCACGGGAACGCCGCGATACTTCTTGCCCTTCATATCGGCCGGCGTGAGCACCTTTTCCTTCGAGGTCAGGTGGCGCGTGCCCTGGAAGAAGGAGCCGACGATCCGCATCCCGCCCTTCTCGACGAGTTCCTTGTTGATGCCCTGCAATGCCGGCGAGACCCGCGCATCGGTGGCGCGGAGCGAATGCTCGGCGTCGCGGTAGACGAAGGGCGTGTTGAAGACGGCTGTCGTCGGCAGGATGCGGCCGAGCGAGGCGAAATCATGATGGCCCATCGCGATGGCGCCTGATTTCACGCCATCGACCATCTCCGCGACGCCGCCGAGCTGCGAATTCGCGAAAACCTGGATCTCGACACGGCCCTGCGTGCGCTCCTTCACGAGCTTGGCGACCTCGTCGGCATAGAGCGTCTGCGGGGCATTCGCGACGCCGACATGCGCGTAGCGAAGCTTGATCTGCGCATCGGCCGGCGCCGTCATGAGCGGCAGGATCGCGAGACCCGGCGCGAGCAACCATTTCCAGTTCAGCATCGTTCTTCCTCCCTTGTGAGCCCTTGGGGCTTTCATTGCTGCGGGGCTTCAGCCCTCGCGGTCGTAAACCTTGACCAAGGCGGTCGTATCGAGTTCCGCATGGCCGAAATGCACGGCCATCCGGTAGAGATTGAGCGCATCCGCCGTCATCGGCGTCGCGGTCTTCAGCCCGGCCGTGAAGACATTGACCATCTCCAGGTCCTTCAGCATCTGCCGGGCATAGCCCTGCGGCGCGAATTCCCGATTGGCCATGCGCGGATAGTTGCGCTGGAGCAGGTTGCTGTCGGCATGGCCGCCCGCCAGGCATTCGGGGATGCGTTTCGCATCGATCCCGGCCGCCTCGGCGACCATCAAAGCCTCGGCAAGCACGGCATGGGTGCAACCAACGATCATCTGGTTGATCATCTTCGCGACAAGCCCGGCGCCGGGCCCGCCCATGATCGTGTAGCGCCCGGCGACATCGGCCATCAGCGGCGCGATCCGGTCGAGATCGACCTCGCGGCCGCCGGCCATGACGGTCAGCGTGCCGGTGCCGGAAGCCGGCGGACCGCCGGAGACCGGCGTATCGACCCAGCCGCAGCCGCGCTCGGCCAGAAGCCGCGCGCCGAGGCGGCGGCAGGCATCGACGGGAATGGTCGAGAAATCGACCAGGATCTGGCCCGGCTTCATCGCCGCGGCCACGCCGCCGCTGCCGAACATCACCTGCTCCACCGCATCGAGAGTCGGCAGGTTGGGGATGACCAGATCCGCGCCATCTACCACGCC
>JAIXSR010000145.1 GCA_027484605.1 Hyphomicrobiales bacterium
CCGTCGAGGAAACCTGGCGAAAGGTCGGCGCTCTCCTCGACCTCGTCAGCCCAGCCGAGTGCGCCAACTACCTCGCAAACTCAGGATATGCTTCCGTGTAAAGACAGCATGCTCTAGTGTTCTGCGCCAGGAAATCGCCGATCTGGAAGCTCCGGCCAAGCGCGGAGCGGGCCGCCCGCCCCAGCTCGCGCGCGCGTCTGATCTGGCCCTGATCTGCATGGCCGAGGCCGCGTCAAATGTCTCGGCACCAAAGCTGGCCGCGCAGCTGCATAACAAGAGCCCGGGCGAATACGGCGCGACGCCCCTCGCTATCGAGAAACGCATCAAGACGATTCGTGCCCTCTCACCCGAAGCGCGAGATGCGATGACGAAGGCGGCCCTTTTCGAGAAGGGGCGAGCCTTCATCACGGAACTGCTGGCGCGTGGCGACATGACTGCGGAGGCCGCCGATCTCTTCCTTGAGCATTGGGGGATGATTGCCGAGCCGGAGAAGCTTGACCGAAAGACGCGCGCATTCCTCGCCGATCTAATGCGTCGTGGCGGATGGGGAAATCAATCCGACTGAATATTCGGGCCGCGCGTCGTCACGATGCTGGTGGATATGAGGATGCCTCCCCAACGGTGATGGAGGCTTTCCAACGTGTCTCACCCTACGCCTGATCCAATGCTCCCGGCCGAGCTTGCCGCCGCCGAGGTGGGCCTTTCCCTGCCGGCCTTCTGGCGGGCGGTGGCATCGCAGCGCCTTCCGGCGCCGCTGTATCCCGCGCCCAAGGCGCCGCGGTGGCGCCGATCCGAATTGAACGCCGCCCTGGACGCCACGCGCGCCCTGCCGCGCGATGCGATGATGGCGCGGCGCGCGGCCCGGCTGGTGAAGGGGGCCGCGTAATGGCTTGCATCACGAGGCCGAATGCCGCTGCGTTCATCAAAGAGTGTGACGCTATCACTCAAGGACGCTCGCTCGCCGATCTCAACCCCGACGAATTCTTGAGCTGGTCCGCCTGCGTCCAGGGCGCGATGGGGACCTTCGCGCACCCGCCGAAGGCTATCGTGCAAATGGATCTGCTTCGCCAGATTGGCGCAATCCTCCGCGATCCGGCATAGCGCCCATGCCCTCCCCCCGTGCGAATCACCTCCGCCTTGTGCCGGAGGTGCGGCAGGACGCGCCGAAAATCTTCCGCGACAAGCTGCACGCGCTGGCGCGCAGCCTCGCCATGGTGCCGGCAACCGGCAATGAGCCGGTCTATGTCTCCCTCGCGCGCGGCCTGGTGCATGCCGCGCAGATGGAAGGCCACGCCCGGACGCGGATCGTCCGCCATCTGGAAAAGCAGTTGGTGGCCGAGCTCTTCACCGCCCTGCCGGCGAAGGAAAGCAACCTCGCCATTCTGCGGATGCCCCTGCCATGAACGCGGCGGAGCTCGCCGCGCGCTACGGGTTGAAGCGCAACGGCCGCGAGTTTCGCGGCGCTTGCCCATGCTGCGGCAAGCCCTCCCTGACTGTGGAAGACAAGGATGGCCGCACCTTCTGGCGCTGCTTCTATGGCTGCGATCAAGGCGACCTGACCCGCGCGCTTCTCGGCGGTGAAGCGGTGCGCTCGCCCATGCCGGCGAGCTCGCCGAACCCCGATGAAGCGGATCGGCGCCGCGCTGCAATGGACCTATGGGACAAGGGCCTCGCCCTCTCGCCTGGTGATCCGGTGACGGCCTATCTCACGGGCCGCCAGGTGCCCCCGCCAGCCGGGGCGCCGCTGCGCTATCTGCGCGAGGCCAAACACCCTTCCGGCACGCGCCTACCCTGCATGCTCGGCCTGGTGACGGATGCGGCCGGCCGAGGTGTCGCGCTGCATCGGACATTCCTCGCGCCAGGTGGTGCCGGCAAAGCCTCCGCCGATCCGGCGCGCATGACACTCGGCCAGGTGAAAGGCGGAGCGGTGCGCCTCTATCCGCCCGGCCCGCGCCTGGTGATCGGCGAGGGCCTCGAGACAAGCCTCTCCGCTGCGCGCCTGCTGAAGCTGCCGGCATGGGCCGCCATCTCGGCCGGCAACATGGCCGATGCGCTGATCCTCCCCGCCGAGGTGCGGGAAGTCATCATCGCCGCCGATCATGATGAGCCGGGCCGCAAGGCCGCGCAGCGTGCGGCGGCCCGCTGGAAGGCTGAGGGCCGGAAGGTCCGCATCGCCCTGCCTGACAAACCCGGCGCCGACTTCAACGACCTTCTCCTGCAGCGTGTGCGCCATGGCGAATGACGGTTTCAGCATCGGCGAACCGGAAGACGATGCCCCCGCCGATGGCGCCCCGCCCAAGCGCAACCGGCGCGATAAGCTGGCGCTGTTGCTGTCGGATGTGGACCTCTGGCGAAGCCCCGATGGCGTAGCGCATGCCAGCGTCCCCATGGGCCGGCACCGCGAGCATATCCGCGTCCTGTCGGGCAGCTTCCGGAACTTCCTGCTTATGGCATTCCATGCGGCGCATGGGGCCGGCCTGTCGGGGACTGCGCTCGGCGATACGACCAATCTCGCCAATGCGCGCGGCTTGAGCTCCGGGGATGTGAAGCTGCCATGGCGACGCTTCGCGCAGCATGATGGCGCGATCTGGATTGACCTCGGCGGCGGTGATCCGGAGGGCGAGCGGCGCGCGGTGCGGATCACGGGCGAAGGGTGGCGGATCATCGCGCCGGCCGATGTGGCGCCCTGCTTCCTGCGCGCGCCCGATGCGCTGCCCCTGCCATGCCCTGAGCCGGACGGCGCAAAGCCTGCGGACCTGGCGCAATTCGTCAACGCGGATGAAGACGGCTTGGCCCTGATCTGGGCTTGGCTGGTCTGTGCCGCGCGCCCCTTCGCCGAGGGTGGCAGCTATCCGATTGCCCTGCTTCATGGCGAGCAAGGAAGCGGCAAGAGCGGCGCCTCGCGCGCCCTGCAAAGCCTCATTGATCCATCAACCCTCACGGGCCGCGCGCTGCCCCGTGAAGAGCGCGACTTGTTCATCTCCGCCGCGAACCGGCACCTTCTCGCCTTCGACAATCTGAGCGGCCTCGGCGATGCCTTCGCGGATTGCTTTTGCCGCATCGCCACGGGCGGCGGATTCTCTGCGCGCGCGCTCCATACCGACGGCGACGAAAGCATCTTCACGGCTGTTAGACCGTTGATTTTTAACGGCATTCCAAGCACGATCTTGGCCCGCCCCGATCTCGCGGATCGTGCCCTCTCCATAGAGCTCCGCCCCCTCACGCAACGCCGCGAAGAGGCCGCGATGCGGGCCGAGTTTCAACGCCTCTGGCCGGGCCTTCTCGGCCTTCTCTGCGATGGCCTGGCCGCCGCGCTCCGCAACGTCGCTGGCATGAAGATCGCCGATCCGCCGCGCATGATGGACGCCTGCATCTGGGCCGAGGCGGCGGCGCCAGGGCTGGGCATTGAGCCCGGTGTCATCGCAACCGCCTGGCGCGCGAACCGCCATCAAGCCGACCGTGCGGCGCTCGAGGTGGATGACGTGGCGCAAGCCCTCGTGGCGCTGCTGAATGAGCAACGCGAGAAGGAAGGCCGCGACGAATGGCGCGGCGGGCCGAGCGAGCTCTTCACGCGCCTGGTGTCATTGGTGCCGGAGCGGGTTTCGCGCTCGCCGATCTGGCCGAAGAACGCGGCCGGCCTTGGCACAAAATTGAGGCGCATCGCCCCCGGCATGCGCGCGGTTCACCGCGTCGAAATCATCGCAGGCAAGGGCGGGGCCGATGGCTCCCGCTGGTGGCACGTCCGCCGCGTCTGACTGCATCGGCGCCGGGCCGCTGGCCGTCCTGCCCGGTGCTGCATCCTGACGGCTTTGGAGTGGTGCAAATGGATTTGACAAAGCTCTTCGGCATGCGGCCGAAAACTGAGGGCATCGCCGATATCGAGGCCGCGCTCGCCGCCGCGCTCGCCGCTGGTGAGGCCGCCGCCAGGGCCGAGGCCGCGCTTTTGGCGAAGCGTGGCGACGTGCTGCTGAGCGGCACGCCGGAAGAGGTGACGCGGGCCGAGGAAGCCCTTGCCCGTGCCCGGACGGAAGCCGACCACGCCGCGACGATGGTGCCGATTCTCGAGGCCAAGCTCGCCGATGCCATGCGCGAGAAGAAGCTCGCCGAGCTGCGCGCTGCTGTTGCGCGGGCCAATCGCATGGCGGATCAGGCGGCGGATGCCATCCGGCAACGCTACACGCAGCTCGCCGCCGCGATGGTGCAAGATGTGCTCATCCCTGAGGCCGAGGCGTGCGCCGCGCTGGATGATGCGGTGCAGATGGTTCAGCGCGAGCTGCGAGGCGGCTGCCTGACTGAACCTTTGTCGGATGATCTGAAGCTGCGTCCGCGCCCCATGATGCAGGTTTGCCCCCCCGGCGCCACGCTCCCGCGCGATGCGCTCGGGGCGGAAACCATCCTGCCGGGCTTGGCCGGGCGGGGCTTCCCGATGGATGCCGGCTCCCCCCTCTGGCCGGTGATGGTGGAGCCCGATGCGAAGGGGTAGGGGCGCGGGTGTGCGGGGCATCGCTGCAAGCGATGCCCCAATGCCGGAAATGGAACCCTTGCCGGCACGCGGCGAGACAACCGGCTGGGTGGAGTATCGCCCTGCCCTGAAGGCGGGGCGCGTGCTCCTCCTCCTTGCGCGCGAGGAGGAGATTGCGAGTGCGCCGGAGCGGCGCTGGCGG
This sequence comes from Hyphomicrobiales bacterium, assembly GCA_027484605.1. Lineage (GTDB taxonomy): Bacteria > Pseudomonadota > Alphaproteobacteria > Rhizobiales > Beijerinckiaceae > Rhabdaerophilum. Next base: position 4,665 of record JAIXSR010000145.1, read on the forward strand.
ATGAGCATGGAAGCGGCGGACCTTTCGCTGCTCAAGTCTGGCCGCGTGCCGCTGATCCTCGATCATATGCGAGCGGTGGAGACGTTGGCCGGGGTGGTCGAGGAAGCATGGATAGATGACGGCCGGCTCTTCGCTCTGGCCCGCCTGGCTGGCACGCCCCGCATGGCCGAGGTGCGTCGCCTTCTCCGCGAGCGTGTCATCCGAAACTGTTCCATGGGGCTGATCTACAAGCACCGCTTGAGGCCGGAGGGTGATGGCGTCCATATCGCCCCGTGGTGGCGCCCCTATGAAGTCAGCTTGGTCGCATGCCCGGCCGGATGGCTTGAAGCGCCGGCCCTGGCCGGCTTCCCTGGATCATCCTTCTAGGCCCCGGCGCCCTTTCCGGGCTGGCCGTCCCCTTCCCGCGCCCTTCCTGTCTGGGTCGCACGTTCGCCCGCATGGATGCCGGGGGCCGCGCCGGAGGCCCCCGGCTGCACCCCTCCCATGGGTGGGTCCCTCCGGCCTCAAGCGCCATGCAGTGGTTCAAACCGCGCCTTTTCGGTAGTGGGGCTGATTTGAATTGAGGTTACGCAACGCAACCCCGTGACGGGTGCCGGCTCCCCAAATCTCTCAAAGGCTCGAGAAGCCTCCCCTTTTTTGTTGCTCCCGTTGCGTGACGGTTACGCCCTGGCGCTGGCCGGCAGCTCGCCGCGCGCCTCGCGCGCGCCTCGCGCGCGGATCGGCGCCTGCCTGGCGCCAGGCTGGCGACCCCTGGCGCGGGCGGGCGACCTTGCTGCAGCGCAGCGAGCCCTAGACATAGGCGGGTTGCGGACGGCCCGGACGCGGCTGGCGACCCTTTTCCTTTAAAAAGACAGGGTGACAGGGAAGGGCGCCAGTGGCCGGCCGGTGCGAGTGCGTTGTCTGGCAGTAGGGAAAAAGCCGCCAGCCGCGTCCGGGCCGTCCGGAAGTGGCGGGCTTCTGCGGTTCCGTGCTGGCGGGGACGGGCGACTGCGGGCGAGGGTGAAGAGGGCGGAGACGGGTTTTTGCCTCCGGCTGGGTCCGGGGTGCATTCCCGATCCTGGCCGCCATGGCATCTAGAGGGGACGCGGCGGGCCGGGTGTCCCCTGGCCTGTCCCCTCCCGAATCCTGTGCCCCCGGTGTGCCCCCGTTGAAAATCGGGGGCAGGGGCAAGCTGGAAATAGGGTCTAAGTCGTTGATTTATTGGAGCGGGCGGGGGGAATCGAACCCCCGACATTCAGCTTGGGAAGCTGACGTTCTACCTCTGAACTACGCCCGCGCTCTTGGTCAGTTTGTATCCGCCACCGCCTCCCAAGGCAAGAGACGCCTTAGATTCCGTGGCTTTCCGTGCGATTCGCCGAGTGACGAGGCGGCAAGGCCGCAGACGGGCACCAGCCTCTCGGATGCCCGAGTTCGATGGGCTGCGGACTCTATACGGACTCTGGCGTCCATGGTGACCGAACAGATATGGAACGCTTCCGCACGCGAGAGTCTGGCGAAGTTCCTGCCGAATTCACGAGCGCCAGCCCCACGGCTTCCTGACCGTCGAAAGACGCTTCCTCACCCGATGTCGGAAACGTCGATCTCGACCACCCTCGTCACAGCGGTTACCGGGCGACAGTCCCGCTGGCTATCTCTCATGGTCGAACCATCCGTCGATCAGCATCAGAGCGGCCACACCGGGAAGGATCGCCGATGCGGCCGGGCTCAGGGA
>JAIXSR010000008.1 GCA_027484605.1 Hyphomicrobiales bacterium
AAGGGCCGTCGCTCAACGAATAAAAGTTACTCTAGGGATAACAGGCTGATCTTCTCCAAGAGTTCACATCGACGAGAAGGTTTGGCACCTCGATGTCGGCTCATCACATCCTGGGGCTGGAGCAGGTCCCAAGGGTTCGGCTGTTCGCCCATGAAAGTGGTACGTGAGCTGGGTTCAGAACGTCGTGAGACAGTTCGGTCCCTATCTGTCGTGGGTGTAGGAGTATTGAGAGGATCTGTCCCTAGTACGAGAGGACCGGGATGGACACACCTCTGGTGGACCTGTTGTGGCGCCAGCCGCAATGCAGGGTAGCTATGTGTGGACGGGATAACCGCTGAATGCATCTAAGCGGGAAACCCACCTCAAAACGAGTGCTCCCTTGAGAGGCGTGGAAGACGACCACGTTGATAGGCTGGGTGTGTAAGCGCGGTGACGCGTTGAGCTTACCAGTACTAATACCTCGATCGGCTTGAACACTCTCATTGCCCATGCTCGTGCTGACGAGCGGCAATAGAAGACTATGCTTGCTTCCTGACTTTTGCCGGCCTGGTGGCCCTTGCGACGTGATAAAACCCGATCCCATCCCGAACTCGGCCGTTAAGCACGTCAGCGCCGATGGTACTATGTCTCAAGACCTGGGAGAGTAGGTCGTTGCCAGGCCAGCCAAAGTTTGCTTCTCACATGACACACAGCCTTTTCTTGCCTTTATCCTTTTTCGTTGGTTGGTTTGTCCCGCTGCCGGAATTGGATTGGCGCGGGGTGGAGCAGCCCGGTAGCTCGTCAGGCTCATAACCTGAAGGTCGTCAGTTCAAATCTGGCCCCCGCAACCAAATATTCGCTTATCCGACGATCACCCTGGCCTTGGCCGGGGTTTTTTCGTTTTCGGCTGTCCTTGCGATCCGCAGTTCTGGCTTGGATCAGGTCACCGGCAGCAAAGTAAGCCTTTCACGATATTCGTCCTTATCATCTGGCAAGCGGTTTGCTAGCTTCCCGTCCGTGTAGCGTTTCCGGAGAGGAGCCCGGTTTCGGGTCAGTTGAGTGTGTGACCGAGCAAGATGCGTTCGTCTCCTATGCCCAGAATTTCGAGGACGTTATCCTCTGGCGGGCGCTCCGTCATGTGAAGGCTGGGCATTATATCGATATCGGAGCGAATGATCCGGTCATCGACTCGGTCAGTCTCGGCTTCTACGAACGCGGCTGGCGCGGCTGCCATGTCGAACCGATGGCGGTCTATGCGGAACGGCTTCGCGTCGCGCGTCCCGATGAAACCGTGGTCCAGGCCGCGATCGGCATGGCAGAACAGGATACGACGCTGTTCGAGTTTGCCGGAACGGGCATGACGACAGCGCGGGCGGATTACGCCGAGGCGCATGGACAGTCAGGCTTTGCCTTTGTTCCCGTCGCCATGCGGACGCAGAGTCTCGCCTCGATCTTCGACGCGTGTCCCGATCAGGTGATCCATTGGTTGAAGATCGATGTCGAGGGCATGGAGCGCGATGTCGTCGAGAGCTGGGGCGACCATCCCGCACGGCCCTGGATCGTCGTGGTCGAGATGACCGAGCCGAACAGTACGGTCCTTGTCGATGACGGTGTGACGGGCTTGCTGGCCGACCGGGGGTATCGCCCGGTCTATTTCGATGGGCTCAACCGCTTCTTCCTGCATCAGGATCACGCCGATCTGGCCTCCCATTTCGGGCCGGGTCCCAATGTGTTCGACCGGTTCAGCCTGACGCCGAATTCCGCCTTCGTCCTGCATCTGCGGGATCAGATCACGGCGGGGAAGGACCCTTACGGGATGGTTCAGGGCCTTCGCGAGGCCTTCACCAAGGGCCTCGTGGCGCAAGGCGTCGAGGCGTCGGATAACCGCGTCCGGCTTGATGCCCAGCTGGCCTCCGCCTGGTCGCAGATCCGCCAGCTGGAATCGCGGTTGCAGGATGCCGAGGATCGCTTTTCCGGCACGGTCCGCGAACTGGCCGAGGTCCATCGCGAGGCGCTGGCGCGGATGGAGGCCGAGCGCGAGGGAAGCGACCGCATGGCGCGGATCGCGGTGGAAAAGGCGGAGAGCCGGGCGGCAATCGCCCATCGCCGGCTTCTGCGGATCCGGAAATGGTTCAAGCTGGGCCTCCGTCTCCGCCGGATTCCCATTGTCGGGTCGCTTTTCTTCGCCAGATCCTCGTGATGCCCGCGCAGGACATCGCGCTGCCCCGGGAGAGACCATGCGCCGCTTCCCGCCGGAACGGATTGTCTGCCTGACCGAGGAAACGGTCGAGACCCTCTATCTGCTGGGCGAAGACGCGCGGATTGCCGGTGTCTCGGGCTATGCCGTCCGGCCGCCGCGCGTCCGCCGCGAGAAGCCGCGGATCTCGGCCTTCACCTCTGCGGATGTTCCGAAGATCCTGGCGCTCGAACCCGATCTGGTTCTCGCCTTTTCCGACCTGCAGGCGCCGATCGTGGCGGAGCTGGTCCGCGCCGGCTTGCCCGTCCATGCCTTCAACCAGCGCGATGTTGCGGGAATCCTCGGCATGATCCGGATGCTGGCAGCCATGGTCGGCGTGCCCGAACGGGGCATGGCGCTCGCCGCCGGGCTGGAGGCGCGGCTTGACGCGGTCCGGGCTGCTCAGGCCGGCCTTCCCAGGGTTCCCGTCTATTTCGAGGAATGGAATGCGCCGATGATCAGCGCGATCGGATGGGTGTCCGAGCTGATCGGCATTGCCGGGGGCAGCGATGTCTTTTCCGGGCTGGCCGAGCAGGGGGCCGCGCGGGACCGGATCGTCACCTCCGAAGCGGTGATTGCTGCCGCGCCGGCGCTGATCCTCGCTTCATGGTGCGGCAAGAAGGTTTCCGTGGAGGCGATCCGTGCGCGGCCGGGCTGGGAATCGGTCCCGGCGATCCGGAATGGCCGGATCATCGAGATCAAGTCTCCCTTGATCCTGCAGCCGGGACCCGCAGCCCTGACCGATGGCCTCGATGCCCTCGTCCGGGCGATCGAAGGGGCCCGGGATCAGGAAAAAAATTAAACACAACCGAAGGTGTCCGGTCCTTGTCCGCCGGGGTTTACACCTTAGTAGCAGTTTCCGGAGATTGCTCGGAGGATTGCTGTCCAGAACGGAGCCCCCAGCCCGATGCGTGTTCTCCTGGCCGAACCGACGCGTATTGGGCGGACAATCGTGTCGGGCATGCTCGCGGACCAGGGCTACACGCTTGTCCCCGTCGATTCGGCCGAAGCCGCGCTCGAGGCGCTGCAGAAGGACGAGGAGATCGACGTCCTCATCACTGCCATCGAGTTTGCCAGCATGTCCGGCCTCGAATTGTGCTGGGAGGCACGGCTCCATGCCGATAGCGGGCGTCCGCTCTATGTGATCGTGCTGTCTTCCTCGCGCGAGGAGGCCAAGCTGGTTGAGGCGCTCGATTCGGGCGCCGATGATTTCATCAACAAGCCGCCGAACCGGAACGAGCTGCTCGCGCGGCTGCGTTCGGCCTCGCGGCTGATCCAGGCCCAGAAGCAGCTGATCCGCTTCGCCAATTACGATGTGCTGACGGGCTTGCGGAACCGCCGGTCGTTCTTCGAGGAACTGGACCGCATCCGCGATGCCGACAGCGTGCGCACGGTGGTGATGCTCGACATCGATTATTTCAAGCAGGTCAATGACCGGTACGGCCATGATGCCGGCGATGACGTGCTGCGCGAGGTCGGCGCCCGGCTGACCCGGGCCGATCGCGGTTTCGCGCGGCTCGGGGGCGAGGAATTCGCCGTGCTGGTCACGGGCGATTCCGCACAGGGCGGGGATCTCGCCGAACTGATCCGCAATGTCATCGCCTCCACCCCGGTCGAGACCTGTGCCGGCCCGCTGGCCATCACGGTCAGCGTCGGTGTGGCCGAGCGCTGGCCGGGCACCGAATTCGACCAGGCGATGAAGAATGCCGATGTCGCGCTCTATGCCTCGAAATCGGCCGGCCGGAACCGCGTGACCGTCTCGGCCTCGTCGGGCGGTGCCCATCGGCAGGAGATCCGCCACGCTTTGGTGGCTTAGTCATTTATCCCTGGGTCCCTCGCAACGCCGCCTCATGGGCCGGGCTTCCGACAAACGAAAACCCCCGGAACCGCGAGGAGCTGGGTTCCGGGGGCTGTCAGGCATCGGGGCCCGCAAAGGGGGGAGCGAGGGGCGCAGGATGCCGTTCCCACACGATACGCGAGACCGGTTCGCGTGGGGGCCGAGCGGCGCCTGCATGGACAGGCGCCGGTCTTTCGGGAAGGTCAGAAGGGCAGGACGATATCGAGGACCTGCTGGCCGAGGCGCGGCTGCTGGACATCGGTGATCTGCCCGCGGCCGCCATAGGCGATGCGCTGCTGGGCGATCTTGGTGGAGTCGATCTGGTTGCCGGCCTCGATATCCTCGGGGCGGACGACGCCGGCGACAACCAGCTCGCGGACCTCGAAGTTCACGCGCACTTCCTGCTTGCCCTCGATCACGAGGTTGCCGTTCGGCAGGACCTGCGTGACGACGGCGGCGATGTCGGTGACGAGCTGCTCCGAGCGCTTCACCGTGCCTTCGCCCTTGGACGAGCTGGTCGAGCCGAGATCGACGAGGCCCTTGCCGGTCGCGCCCTTGGCGAAGAGCTTGTTGACGCGGTCTTCCTGGCCGAAGAACCCCTCGACATCGAGGCCTTCCTCATTGGTGCGCTTGCGCGACGTGGTGTTGTCGATCGCGGCCTTGTCGGTGATGCGGACGCGGACGGTGAGCAGGTCGCCGACCTGCTGGGCGCGCTGGTCCTTGAAGAAGGCGCGGCTGCCGGTGCGCCAGAGCGAGTTGGCCTGGTAGCTCAGCGGCTTGGGCGCCGGCATGGGCATCTGGACCGGGCGATAGCCCGGCTGCGCCGTCGGGTTCTCGATGGCCGAGAGCGATGGCGTCTTGCCGACATTGGCGAGCCGGTCGAGGCTGCTGCAGGCGGTGAGGCCGATCCCCATCAGGGCGAGCGAACCGAGGCGGGCCGCGAGGCGGGTCGGAGGGACGGAGGCGTGGGTCATGACGGGGGTCCTTTACTGAAACGGTCAGCGGCGGGCGGCGGGAGCCGCCTCGGCCAGGTTGGGGGTCGGGGCCGGCGGGGCGCTGATGGTGATCTGGGCCTGGCCCGTCACGACACCCTCGACGATGCGCTTCGATTGCGGGTTCTGGACGCGGATGGTCTCGCCCATCGAGCCGCCATTCTGGGCACGCCCCCGCATCGAGAGCATGAGGCCGCCGGAATTGTAGAGTACCGTGATGACCTGGTTCTTCTCGACCAGGATCGGCTTGGCGAGATCGGAATTCCGGATCGGCTCGCCGGCCTTCAGCACCCGCCGCGGGATCATCCCGGTCAGATCGGCATCGGCGGTCAGGACATCCGAGCCGATCTGGTTGACCGGGCGGCGGACCAGCACGAGCTTGCGTGCCTCGATGGCATCGCCGCGCTCGAGATCCTGCGCCGGGACGGCGATTTCGCGCGTTTCCAGCACCGAGCCGCTGAGCATCCAGCTCTCGGCCGAGGAATCACCTGCCAGGGCGACGCGGGCCTCGAAGCGGCCGTTCACCGGATCCCGGACGAGTTTGGTGATGCGGATCTCGTCACGCCGGGCGGCATCGACCGTGCGGGCAGCGAGATGATCGTCGAGTACGACCTCGAGATCGCCCTTGGCCCCGCGTTCGGCGAGGGCCTTGGCAATGATGCCCTGCATGTCGAGGCGGGAAATGACCCGGCCCGGCCGGTGGATCGTGACGGTGGCGAGCGAACCGGCCTCGATGCCGGTGATCCCCATGTCGCGGGCCGCCGCGAGAACCCGGTCAGCCCGGATCGTGCCGCGGGTGCCCGGCGCCGGGGCCCGGAAGACCGGGATGTCGGCGCTGGGATCGAGGCCCTCGATGAGATGGCCCAGGCGGACCTGCTCGCCATCGACGACGGTTTCCGCCCGCAGCCGCAACGTCTCGGCCAGAGCGGTGCCGGAGAGGAGCGCGAGGGCAAGGCCCGCGCCGGAAAGGAGAGTAGCGATCCGCATGGCGAGCCTCCTCAGGCGCGATACATCTGCGCGGTGGACGACAGCATCTGGTCGGCCCCGGTGATGATCTTGGAGTTGAGTTCATAGGCCCGCTGGGCCTGGATCATGGCGGCGATCTCGGTCACCGCATTGACGTTCGATTCCTCGAGATAGCCCTGCTGCAGGTTGCCGAAGCCCTCGCCGCCCGGCGTGCCGTCAATGGCCGGGCCGGAACCCGCCGTCTCGAGATAGAGGTTGTCGCCGATCGATTCGAGGCCGGTCTTGTTGATGAAGCGCGCCAGGCTGATCTGGCCGAGCAGCTGCGGCTGGGCATTGCCCGGCAGGAGCGCGGAAACCTGGCCCTGCTGGTTGATCGCGACGCTTGTCGCATCCTGCGGGATGGTGATGCCGGGATCGACCAGATAGCCTTCCTTGGTCACGATCCGGCCCTGGGCATCGGTCTCGAAACCGCCATCCCGGGCAAAGGCCGTGCGGCCATCCGGCAGCTGGACGCGGAAGAAGCCCTCGCCGCGGATGGCAAGGTCATAGGTCCGCTCGGTCTGGGTGATGTTGCCCTGCGACATGATGCGCGGGGTGGCGACGACCCGGGTGCCCGAGCCGACGAACACGCCGGCCGGGGCCTGGGTGTTCTGGTCCGAGGTCGGGGCGCCGGCCCGGCGCTGGTGATCATAGAGCAGATCCTGGAAATGGATCATCTGCCGCTTGAACCCCGTCGTCCGCATGTTGGCGACGTTGTTCGAAATGACTTCGACACTCTTTTCCTGGGCCTTCATGCCGGTGGCCGCCGTGTAAAGCGCGCGCATGGGATGCTTCCTTCTGACTTCTGGCTGGGCCGCGCGCAGGCAGGTGCGCCCGCGATCGCGGCCTCATGAATGTGAACTCGGGTGACGGAGCCGGCCGACGGGGCCGGCCTTACTCAGATGGGTTCGCCAAGGCGCTGGATGGCCGAGCGGCGGATCTCGTCCTGCCGGCCGATCAGGCCTGCGATGGTCTGGTACTGACGCGTGACCTCGATCATCCGGCTGATCTCGACAACCGGACGGACATTCGACCGCTCCAGGAAGCCGGATTGCACGCGCGCCTGAAGCGCGGGCTGGGCCGGGGCCTGGGTGGTGAAGAGATTGGACCCCGCATTCTCGAGAACCTGCGGGTTCTCGAAGCGCACGAGGCGCAGCCGGCCCCGGTTGCCGTTGGACGAGGTGACATTGCCATCCGGCGCGACAGCAAGGTCGCGTTCGTCGGCATTGAACTGATAGACGCCCTGTTCGCCCAGGACGGGGAAACCGTCGCTGTTCACCAGCTGGCCATTGGCATTGACCATCAGGGCGCCGTTGCGGGTGTAGCGTTCGCCATTCGGCGTCTGCACCACCATGAAGGCGTCGCCATTGATGGCGATGTCGAGCGGATTGCCCGTCGGCTCGACGGAGCCGGTCGACATGTCCAGCGGCGTGCCGCGATCGACAACAAAGGAAATACGCCGGTCCTCGCCACGCTTGAACGTCTCGTCGGCGGCTTTCGGCATCTGGAATTCACGGCTGTCAGCCGAGCGGCGCTTGAAGCCGTTCGTCTGCGCATTCGCGACATTGTTCGCGATGACATCCAATTCACGCCTGATCGCCATCTGGCGCGACAGGGTGATGAGAAGAACGTTCTCCATGGAACGGACTCCCTTTCTCCTCGGGTGATGGCCTGTTCTCCTCGCTCCCCAGCGCAAGAACCTGCCGATGCCGTTAACCATAACAAGGGGCGTGCCAGAGTGGCCTTTTCGTAAAAGTGTTTCCAAAACAGGGAGATAATCGAAACGCCCGCCCGCCATGCTGCCGGACGGAATTGCCAGCCGGCAAAAAGGATCGGGCAAAATTTGCCGGGCAGGCCGATTTGGAAAGCAATCGTTAACCATGGTCGGCCAAGGTCAGCTCAGACGGCGGATCCGATTCCGGGTCCGCGCAGGCGGAACATCACCAGGCAGGGCGAGAACATGGCGACCGACGTGGCGAATGCGGACCAGATCCCGGTTGAGGGGAAGCAGCCTTCCAAGGCGGCGCCGATGCCGAAAAAGAAGAAGCTCATTCTGTTCGGCGCGGCGGCCCTCGTGGCGCTGATCGCGGCGGGCGGCGGCGCCTATGTCTTCCTCGGCAAGTCCGCGGCGAAGCAGCAGGCCAATGCGGCCAAGAAGATGGTGTTCTTCGACCTGCCGGAAATCACCACCAATCTCGCGATGGTGCCCGGCCAGGAGCGGCCGGTCTATCTCAAGATGAAGGTCGCGCTCGAACTCGAGGACCAGAAGATGGTTGCCGAGATCCAGCCGCTCATGCCGCGGGTGATGGACAATTTCCAGATCTTCCTGCGCGAGCTGCGCCCTTCCGATCTCGAGGGTTCGGCCGGGCTCTATCGCCTGAAGGAAGAGCTGGTGCGGCGGATCAATGCCGCGATCTATCCGGCCCGGGTGGAGGCCATCCTCTTCAAGGACGTGCTGGTGCAGTGAGCTGACGCGGTTTTCGCGGCCTGAACGAGCGTAGCGGAGAAAAAGACGTGGCAGACACTCCCGATCAGACCCAGGACGATCTTGCCGACGAATGGGCAAAGGCGCTTGGTGAATCCAGCGAGGGGCAGGAGACCGGCCTCGATACCCGTCCGGCGGATGCCGGTCTGGATCTCGATCTCGGCACCGGGCTCTTCCTCGACCAAGAAGAGGTCGACACGATCTTCGGGTTCGATCCGGAAGATGCCGACCAGTCGAAGCAGAACGGCGTGCGTGCCATCGTCGATTCGACGGTGGTCTCCTACGAGCGCCTGCCGATGCTGGAAATCGTCTTCGACCGCCTGGTGCGGACGCTGACGACCAGCCTGCGCTCCTTCTTCTCGGACAATGTCGAAGTCAGCCTCGACGACGTGACCTCGGTGCGCTTCGGCGACTATGTCTCCTCGCTGCCGCTGCCGACCATCCTCTCGGTCTTCAAGGCCGAGCCGTGGGAAAACTACGGGCTGGGGACGATCGATTCCGATCTCATCTATCTCGTGATGGATGTGCTGCTGGGCGGGCGCCGCGGCCTCTCGAATTTCCGCATCGAGGGCCGGCCCTATACGACAGTCGAGGTCAGCCTCGTCAAGAGGCTGCTCGACCTGGTCCTGGGCGAGGCCGAGCAGGCCTTCCAGCCGCTCTCGCCGGTGAAGTTCCTTGCCGAGCGCATCGAGACCAACCCGCGCTTCGCCTCGATCACCCGGCCGGCCAATGCCGCGATCCTGATCGCGCTCGCGATCGATCTCGAAGGGCGCGGCGGGCGCGTCGAGCTGCTGCTGCCCTATGCCACGATCGAGCCGATCCGCGAATTGCTCCTCCAGAGCTATATGGGGGAAAAGCTCGGCCGCGATCACATCTGGGAAGGGCATCTGGCCAGCGAGATCTGGCAGGCCAAGCTCGATATCGATGCCGTTCTCCATGAAACCGAGATGCCGGTGAAGAAGGTCCTGGACCTCAAGGTCGGCGATACGCTGGTCTTCGATGTCCGCGGCGACCCTCTTGTGACGCTCCGTTGCGGTGACATGCTGGTCACGCAGGGGCGAATCGGGAGAATGGGTGACAATATGGCGATCGAAATCGCCAAGCCTCTCAAACGGTCGAAGACGACCTTCGCAGCTTTCGAACAGGGCGCTTCCGTGCGGCGCGACAGGTGATATATGGCAGGCAATCTCGGGTTGGTCATTGAATTGATGGTTGTCGGCCTTCTGGCCGTGACCATCGGCTATTGCATCATGCTCGACCGGCGGCTGCGGCAGGTCCGGCAGGATGAGGCCATCATGCGCAAGACGGTGGTGGAGCTCGGCGCCGCGACCGAGCGGGCCGAACGCGCCATCGATGCGCTGCGCGCCACGCTGGGCGATTGCGACCGCACGCTGGCCGAACGGCTCCGCGTGGCCGAACGCTACACGGCGGATCTCGAGGACCAGATCCGCTCCGGCGATGACATCCTCAACCGGATCAGCCGCATCGTCTCGACGACGGGTGTTTCGGTTGCCGATCCGGCGGCCGGCGGGCGCGGCCTCTCGCGCATCAACCAGACCCTCGCCACCGCACAGGCCCTGGCCAGCCATGCCCAGTCCCGCGTGGCGGATCCGACCCAACGGGATAACGTGGCATGACACGGGTTCGCCTGCTTCCGGTCCTCGTCTTCGGGATGGTGTCGCTGCTGTCGCTGAAGCTGCTGCAGCTGGCGCTCGATGCGCCGCCCCAGAACTCCTTCCCCGCGCGGGAAGCGAATGGCGGCCCCTTTACCCGCACCATCACGGCGGCGCGCGAGGGCAATCCGGATGACCAGATCATCACCGGTGCCATCGGCAAGAAAAAGGATGAGCCGGCCAAGAAGGACGACGACATTCCCACGCCCGGCGCCAAGACGACGCCGGAAGAACAGGCCATCATCGACAAGGCCAGGGCCGATCTGAAGGCCAAGGCCGAGCCGGAAGGCAAGCGGATCGTCGTGCCGCAGAACCCTGCCGTCGTGGCGCAATCCGGCGGCAGCGCCGAGGAGCGCGCCCTGCTGGAGCGCCTGCGCAATCGCCGCAACGAGATCGAATCGAAGGATCGCGACCTCGAATTGCGCGACAATCTCCTGCGGATGAGCGAGCGCAAGCTCGACGACCGGATCGGGGAGCTGCGCACGCTGGAATCGCAACTTGGCCAGGGCGGCAACAAGAACGACGTCAAGACCCGCTACAAGCCGCTGGTCGTGATGTACGAGAGCATGAAGCCGAAAGAGGCGGCCCGCGTGTTCGACCGGCTCGATACCCGGATCCTGATGGATCTTGTCGGCCACATGAATCCGCGCAAGGTCTCTGAAATCATGGCGGTGATGGATCCCGCCGCGGCGGAGAAGCTGACGATCGCGCTGGCGCGCCAGGCGGCGCAGGGCGATGCCCAGCTTGCCGAAACGGCAGTCCAGCCTGCCAGCACCGAGCTCGAGCGCCTGCCGCCGCCGAACGCGCCGCGCCGCTGAGCGAAGCCCGGCGGCGGCTCAGGGCCAGCCGCCGGTGAAGGGGATGACCTGCCCGGTCGTGAAGGGCGATTTCCCGGAAGCGAGGAAGGCGATCAGTTCGCCGATTTCTTCCGGCCGGCCCAGCCGCCCGGCAGGCACGGTGGCGGCGATGCGGGCCCGGCCCTCGGGATCGTCGATGAAGCGCGCACGCGGATAATAGAGCTCGCTGTAGAGGTAGTTCGGCTGCACCACATTCACCTGCAGGCCGAAAGGCGCCGTCTCGCGCGCCAGCGCCTTCGCGAAGGCGGTGGTGGCAGCCCGCAGCGTCGTGGGCACGGCAAAGCCGGTTTCCGGCTGCCATTCGCGCGCCGAGGTGATGAAGACGAAGGCGCCGCTGCCCCGCGCCTTCATGGCAGGCAGCAGGGCCTGGCTCAGCAGGATCGGGAACCGCACCACGGCGGCATAGGTGGCGTCGAAATCCTCCGGCGGGATCTCCTCGATCGGGCGCTTCGTGATCGGGTAGATGTCATTGCTCACCACCGCTTCCGGCACACCGAGCCTGTCCAGCGTCTCGCGGGCAATGCCGGCGGGGTCCTGCGCCGCGAGGGCCAGCGCGCCGGGATGGGCCGCGGCGAAGGCCTCGCGGGCTGCCGGATCGGTGAAGCCCGCATCATGACAGGCGAGGCGGAAGCCGGCATCCCGCATCACGGAGAAGGCGCCGGGGCCGGTGTAATGCCGGCAATGGGTGAGGAGGACGGTTCTCATCGGGTTGCGCCTTGCGTCTGGTCTGTTTCCGGGGCGGCGAGCCGCCCCGGCTGCAGCCCCCGGAATAATCAACGCTTCGATCAACAGCGGGGGTCAAGGTTAATCTGGCGTTAGGCATGACCGCCTAGGATGCAGACACGCGTTCCTTTTCGAGTGTGGTCAGTCCCGTGTTGCGTAATCGTTCTGCCGCCACTTCCCTCCTTACGTCCCTCGCTGCCCGTGTCGGGGTGGCCGCCCTGGCCATCGGCCTCGGGATCGGTTCGGCCCTTGCCGCGCGCGGCCTTGTGGTCGGGTCCGAGATGCAGGGCTTCGGGCGGATCGTCTTCTCGCTCGACAAGGAGGTTCCGGCCCGGACCCGCCTGGTGAATTCGGTCCTGATCGTCGAATTCGACGAGCCGATCACGGTCGATCTCGACAAGCTCAACACCCAGCTGCCGAATTATGTCTCGATCGCCCGTGCCGATCCGGATGGCAAGTCGCTGCGCCTCGGCCTGAATGACCGCTACAGGATCGATGTCAAACCCGCGGGCGAGCGGGTCTATATCGACCTGCTTCCACCGCGCTGGCAGGGATTGCCGCCGGCCCTGCCGGCCGAGGTGGTGCAGGATCTTGTCCGCCGGGCACGGCAGGCCGAGGACCAGCTGCGCAAGATGCAGCGCGATTCCGAGCGCCGGATCAACCGCGACATCGAGATCAGGGTCGGCTCCACGCCGCAATTCCGCCGGGCCATCTTCCAGATGCCCTGGACCGCTGCCGTCGACCACACGATGAAGGACGGGAAGATGACCATCGTGTTCGATGGCAATTTCCAGCTTTCGCGCGATCTGGTCCGGGCCCGCATGGCCGGGCTCCTCCAGGACGTCGATGTCGAGGCCGGCGAGGACAATCTTCGCCTGACCTTGCAGCCGGCCGACGGGCTTCGGCTGCGCGCCTTCCGCGAGGATGACACGCTGACGCTCGATTTCTCCCGTGCCGATGGCCAGCCGATGGATTCGGATGCGCCCCGCGCCGAAGCGCCGGCTGCCCGGCCGGGTGCGGCTCCGGCCGAGGCCGTTGCGGCACCGCAGGTCCCGGCCCGGACCATCATGCCCGGCACGGCCCCTGCGGCCATTCCGGCCGGCGAGACCGAGGCCCAGAGGCAGGCTGCCGCCCGCGCCGAGCCGCCGAGGCAGATGACAACAACCGAACTTGCCGCCCAGCGCCCGATCGAGGCCCGCGTCGAGGCCGGTCAGGACAGCCAGGGTTTCGCCCTTCGGCTGGCGGAATTGCGTGACGCCCCCGTTGCCATCCTCCAGCGCGGCAAGGCCCTGTTCGTGCTGATCGAGACGCGCGAATCCCTGAACAATCCCGTCGTGCCGCCGGCGCTTGCCGGTGCGGTCGATTCGGTCGGCCTGACCCGGCTTCCGGGTGCAACCCTTCTGCGTGTCCATCCCGGCCGCGACGGCCGGTTCTGGCTGGTCCGCGAAGGCGAGGATCTCGTCATCCAGCGTGGCGCCCAGCCCGCCCCCGGCGAGGCGTATGGGCCCCAGCCGATCGTGCTGCGGCGCGCCTTTGACCCCAATGGCCGCGAATCGCTCGAGGCGCCGGTCGGCCCTGTCGGCGGGCTCTACATGCTCGACGACCCCTCCACCGGCCAGCGCATTGCGGTGGTGCCGGTGCCGCGCGCGGCCAGTTCCTCGCCGCGCGGCATGCAATTCGCCGAATTCGAGATCGAGCCGACCCTGTCGGGCTTCGCCGTGCTGCCGCAGGATGAATCCGTCACCCTGCGCCGCCAGCCCGAGACGGTGCTGATCGGCCACGAGATCAAGCTCAACCTCTCCGCCTTGCCGAAGGAGGCTGCGGAAGGTCCGCGCGCCTTGCGGCCCCTGATGCTGGATATTGATGGCTGGAGCGAGGATGCCCGCGGATCGATCCGCAAGACCGAGCGCGAACTGATCCGTGCCGCGGCGGAAGCCCCGCGTGTCACCCGAAGCGAGGCGCGCGCCAAGCTGGCGCGCTTCTACCTCGCCAATGCGCTCTATCCCGAGGCCCAGGCCGTTCTCGACGTGCTGGCTGCGGATGACAAGGCGGCGGCGGGCGCCAAGCAGATCGTGTTCCTCCGCGCTTTTGCGGCGACCATGATGAACCGGCTGACCGAGGCCGGCCGGCTGCTCAACGAACCTGCCATCGCCATGGAAGGCGAGCAGAAGCTGCTGCAGGCGATCGTCGATGCCAAGGCCCTGCGCTATCCGCAGGCCAATGCGCATTTCCGGCAGGCAACGCAGGAACTGGACCGCTACCCCGAGGCGTTGCAGGCCCTGTTCCGCCCGATCGCCGTGACTGCGGCCATCGAGGCGAAGGATGGCCCCTTCGCAAGGGAAATGCTGCAGGGCTTCGACAAGGTCGATACGCGCCATCGCGACCCCAATCTCCAGCAATTGCTGGCGGCCCGGTTGGCCGAAATGCAGGGCCGGCATGGCGAGGCGTTCAATGCCTATTCCGTGGCCATGGGCTCGCGCGACCGGGCGATCGAGGCCGAAGCCCGGTTCGGCCGCACGGTGTCGGGGCTGGCCGAAGGCAAGCTGACGCCGGAAGATGCCCGTTCCGAATTCGAGACGCTGAGCACGATCTGGCGCCGGACCGAAGTCGAGGTGAAGTCGCTCGAACGGCTTGGCGAGATGTATGCCAAGGACGGGCGCTGGCGCGAAGCCTTCCTGACCGCGCAGCGCGCGAGCCAGATCATGCCCGAGCATCCGGCGAGCCGCCGGCTCGAGGATGCGATGGGCCGGCGCTTCGAGAACCTGTTCCTCGACAACGAGGCCGACAAGCTGCCCAAGGTCGAGGCGCTGGCCCTCTACCAGGAATTCCGCTCGCTGATGCCGGTCGGCCGTCGCGGCGACGAGATCGCACGGCGCCTTGCGGACCGCCTGCATGAACTCGACCTCGTCAACGAAGCGGCCGAGATTCTCGAACATCAGGTCAAGCACCGGCTGGAAGGCGTGGCCCGGGCCTCGGTTGCGGCCCGCCTTGCGGTGATGCATCTCCAGAACCGGCAGCCCGCCAAGGCGCTGACCGTCTTGCGCCAGACGCGTCTCGCCTCCCTGCCGGAGGACCTGCGTCGTCCGCGTGCCCTGCTGGAAGCCCGGGCGCTGGGCGATCTCTTCCGCACCGACCTCGCCATCGAGGTGCTGGCGAATGACCGGGGCGAGGATGTCGACCGGCTGCGCGCCGATATCTACTGGAAGGGCAAGCGCTGGCGCGAGGCCGGCGAATCCTACGAGCGTGTGCTGGGCGATTCCTGGCAGAATGCGGACCCCATGAACGAGGGCCAGCGTCTCGATGCGCTCCGCGCGGGCCTCGCCTATGTTCTGGGCGACGAGAAGCTCTCGCTTGACCGTCTGCGCGGCCGCTTCATGGCCAAGATGAACCAGACCGCCGATGCCGGCGCCTTCCGGCTGATCGCGACGGACAACCTCACCCGGCCGCAGGCATTCCGCGATGTCGCACGGGCGGTTGTCAGCGCCGACACGATGGTGGAGTTCATGGCGTCCTACCGCAAGCGCTATCCGGAAACCGCCGGCTCAGCCCGCCCGGTCCGCAGCGCGGGGGATGGCCGGCAATCGGTCCTCGAGCGGCGCGACCCGACCCAGGCGCTCCCGCCGGGCAATGGCTGAGATCCGGTCCCCGGGGCCTGTTCCCGGGGCGCCGCCTATCCGATCTGGCCGAAGCTCTGCACCAGCGAGCCGGCCACCAGCCGCCACCCGTCGACAAGCACGAAGAAGATCAGCTTGAACGGCAGCGAGACCATTGCTGGCGGCACCATCATCATGCCCATCGAGATCAGGATCGACGAGACCACGAGGTCGATGATGAGAAAGGGCAGGAACAGCAGGAAGCCGATCTCGAAAGCCCGGCGCAGTTCCGAGATCATGAAAGCCGGCACGAGGCTGGCAAGTGGCGTCGCCTCCGGCGTGGCCGGCCGGGGCTGTCGCGAGAGATCGAGGAAAAGCTCGAGATCGGCCGGGCGCACATGCTTCAGCATGAACTGCTTGAAGGGCTGGGAGGCGCGCTCGAACGCCTCGACCTCGCGGATCTGCCCGGCGATCAACGGCTGGATGCCGGCCTGATAGGAGGCCTGGAAGGTCGGGGCCATGATGAAGGCGGTGAGGAACAGGGCAAGGCCGGTCAGCACCGTGTTGGGCGGCGCCGATTGCGTGCCGATGGCCATGCGCAGCAGCGACAGGACGATCACGATCCGCGCGAAGGATGTGACCATGATCAGGATCGACGGCGCGAGCGAAAGAACCGTCAGCAGGGCGATGAGCTGGAGCGCCCGCTCGCTGATCCCGGTTCCGCCGAGATTGATCGAGATATCCTGCGCATAGGCCACGCCGCAGGCGGCGAGGAAGAACCCGGCCGGGATGGCAGCCAGCCGGAGGCCGCGCCCCAGGCGGCGGGAAAGAAGCCCGCTGCGGAACAGCCCGGTCCCTGAAGGTCCGGCCGTCATGGCGCCTTGGGCGGGTTGGGCCGGCCGAGGAGCCGCGCCATTTCTTCCTCCAGCATGTCCATGTCGGTTTCCGCCGGCTTTGCCGCCGCCTGTGGCGCGGGCGGCGCGGAAGCGCCCGGGGCCGGCATCCTGGCTTCCTGACCTTTGGACTCCTGACCTTTGGACTCCTGGCCCTTGGCCGCCTGATTCCGGGTCTCCTGGGTTCTGGGGTCCTGGTTCCTGGGGTCCTGGTTCCTGGGCGGGTCGATCATGGCAGCGAGAAGATCAAGCTCGTCCAGCGAATTGACCGGCGCAGCCTTGCGCGGTTCGTTGGCCGGCATGGCCATGACCGGTGCCGGTGGTCTCTCGGCCGGTGCGGCCGGCGGCGGCGCGGACGGCATGACCGAGGGCGTCGACGGCACGGGCGGGATCGGCTTGTTGAACGGCGGGCGCAACTGCCCGCTCAGCGGCTTCTGCAGCACCTCGTTGAGGCGACGCGCCATCTCGCTCACCGGTTCCTGGCGCGCCGGGCGCTGCGGCTGGGCGGCAGGTGCCGGAGCGGCAGGCGGCGGCGCGGCCGGCTGCGGAGCGGGCTGTGGCGGGGGAGGCGGCGGGGCAAGGGGCGGCGCCGCCGGCCGTTGTGGCGGCGCGACCGGCCGGGCGGGAACGGGCTGGCCAGCCATGAGCGAGCGCTCGAAGTCGTCGTCCATCTGCGCAGCGCTGGCGGCCGGCAAGGGGGGCGCCATGGGCGCCGGACGTGCAGGGGGCGGGGCCGGCGGCGGCGGCGCCATGCGCTGCGGCGGCATGGGCGGGGGCGCCAAGGGTGGGGGCGGCATCGGTGCAGGCTGAGGGGCCGGCGGCTGGAAACTGGGTGGCGTCATCGGCATTTCCGGGCGAGTTGGCGCTTCCGGTGCCGAGAGGCCGTCGGCAAGGGCGGTCAGCTCGTCCGAGCCCGGCCTTCCGCGCGCGGCGCGTTCCCCGCGGACGATATTGCCCTCGACAAGCACGTCATTCGGGCCGCCGATCAGCAGCAGGTGCTCGACATTGTCCCGACGGACGATGACCAGTTTTCGGCCATCGCGGTCGAGGGTGAAGGCGTCGGTCACAGCGAGGCGCTGCGGCCGGCCGCCCCGCCCGCCACCGCCGACATTCAGGCTGGGGCGCAAGGCGCGGACGAGCCAGGCCGCAACGGCGACCACCACGATCAGCAGGAAGAGCGAGAGGCCGATCCAGAGGATCAGCGAAGCCGTGCTCTCCCCGATGCCGAGCTTGTCAATGATGCTTTGCATGCCTTCTCCCGAAACTGGTCGGTCCGGCCTTAGCGCTCTCCTGCCCGCGAGTAAACGCCCGAGGGGGGAGGAGAGCGGCGCGAACCTGCCAAGCCTTTCTCATAGAGGGTTTTCCCGCCCAAATGAATGCGCGTCCAACCCGGCCGGACGGTTATCCGCATCTTCGTGGATCTGTCGAGCCGGCATTAACCATAATTGTGGCCGCGAGGCCGCCCTTGGCCGCTTTTCCGCATGCGGATCGACGCCCGATCCTCCGATCTGTCTCCAAATCGGACAGGCCTCATCATAAAATACATTAGCATTAACGCAGAATTAACCATGATCCGGGCAAGATTTGCCGGAGTTGGTATCCAGCCGGTCCGAAATTGCCGAGGTGTTCATGATTCAGGATCTCGCGACGTTTGCGGCGCTCAAGGAGCGGATGCGCTTCCTTCAGACCCGCCAGAAGGTGCTGGCGCAGAATGTCGCCAATGCCGATACGCCCGGCTATCGCCCCAAGGATATCCGCCAGCTCGGCATCGATCCCGCCACGCGCGGCAGCGACGCCGCCCGCCGCCTCGCCGGGATCGCCGGCTACGGGCCGCAGGCCGGGATGGCGGTCACCGATCCGCGCCATATCGTGCCGACGGGCGGAAACGGCCTCGCCACGGTGGATCGCGGTGCCAGTTTCGAGACGCGGCCCTCCGGGAATGCGGTCGATCTCGAGAACGAGATGCTCAAGGTTTCCCAGAACCAGATCGATTTCCAGACGGCGGCGAATATCTACCAGCGCGGGCTTGCCACGCTGAAGATCGCCCTCGGTCGCAGGGCCTGAGGAGGGCTTGAACCATGGATTTCTTCCGCTCTCTCTCTGTTGCCGCCGCAGGCCTGCGTGCCCAGGCCGGGCGCATGCGCGTCATTTCCGAGAATATCGCCAATGCCGATACGACCGCCACGCGGCCGGGGGGCGACCCCTACCGCCGGAAGGTCACAACCTTCGAGAAGACGCTCGATGCCGAAATGGGTGTCGAAACCGTCCAGCTGGGGCGCATCAAGCGTGATCGTGCCGCCTTCAAGTCCCAATACGAACCCGGCCATCCGATGGCCGATGCGCGCGGCTACGTCCAGAAGCCGAATGTCGACACCATGATCGAGACTCTCGACATGCGCGAGGCGCAGCGGTCCTACGAAGCCAATCTCAACGTCATTTCGACAACGCGGCGCATGTTGGCCAGGACGCTCGACATCCTCCGCGCGTAATCCCCACGAATCGTTTATGGAGAATGCCATGAAGACGAACCTCAACCCGAGCCTTGCGGCCAGTGCCTATGCCCTGACGCAGAAGATGAGCTCGAACCCCGCCGCGGCGCTGACCCGGCCGGGCGAGCCGGGCAACAGCTTTGCCGATGTGCTCGAGGCCACGGTGGGCCGGGCCCGGGAATCGGGCAAGCGCGCCGATGCCATGGCCATGACCACGGCTTCGGGCCGCCCGACCGATCTCGTCGAGGTCGTCACGGCGGTGGCCGAGAGCGAGGCTGCTCTGGAATCGCTCGTCGCGGTCCGGGACCGGGTCGTCGCGGCCTATGAAGAAATCATGCGGATGCCGATCTGATGAACCCTGCCGACCTGATCGAGATCTCCCGTGACGGCATCATGACCTTCTTCAAGGTCGGGATGCCCGTCATGGTGATCGGATTGCTGGTCGGCGTGATCATCTCGCTCTTCCAGGCGCTGACGCAGATCCAGGAACAGACCCTGGTCTATGTGCCGAAGGTTGTAGCCATTTTCGGTTCCCTTCTGCTGCTCCTGCCGTTCATGGCCGATGGCATGGCGGCCTATATGACGCGCATCGCCTCGCGCATTTCCGGGCTGGGATAGCCGGATCAAGACCGGCCATCCCCGCTTTTCCGCCACGCCCTTCCCGGTGTGGCGTTCGCTTTTCGCGCCGAATCACACGACAATCGGGCATGACCCTCAGCGTGCTTCCCGAATTCGCGATTGCCTTCGCCCTGATCTTCGCGCGCATCGGCACGATGATGATGCTGCTGCCGGGATTCGGCGAACGCACGACGCCGCAGCGCATCCGGCTGACGCTTGCCGTGCTGGTCGTGCTTGTCACGCTGCCGGTGGTACGGGCGGGATTGCCGACCTCGCTGGCCAACCTGCCCGGGCTCGTGAACCTGCTGATCGGGGAATTGATGATCGGCTTCACCTTCGGCCTTGCCGGACGCTTCCTGATGTCGAGCCTGACCACCGCGGGCGTGATCATCGCGCAGCAGCTCGGCCTGTCCTTCACGATGATCTTCGACCCGGCCAATGCGGATCAGGGACAATCGGCCATCCTCGGCACCTTCCTCTCGATGCTGGGCGTGTGCCTGATCCTCGGGCTCAACCTGCATCACGTGGCCTTGCTCGGCGTGGTCGACAGCTACCAGACCTTCCGCCCCGGGGAGGTTCCGGCCAGCGGCGATGCCGCCCAGCTCCTGCTCTCGGTGGCGACCTCGGCCTTCGCCACCGCGATCCAGATCTCGGCACCGTTCCTGGTCTTCGGGCTGGTCTTCAATGTCGGGCTCGGCATCCTCTCGCGCATGATGCCGCAGCTCCAGGTATTCTTCCTCGCGATGCCGGCCTCGATCCTGCTCGGCGCGCTGATCCTCGCGCTGGTCCTCGGGCTGATGATGGAGGGGTTCATCGACCATGTCGGCCGGGTCTATCGCGAATTGTTCCCGGGAGGCCGTTGAGCCATGGCGGGCGACGACAAGGACCAGGAAGACAAGACAGAAGAGCCGACCGAGCGCCGGATCGAGCAGGCGATCGAGCGCGGCGACGTGCCGAAAAGCATGGAAGTGGCGACCTTCTTCGCCCTCGCGGCCGGCACGCTGGCCATCATGATCACCGGGGCGGTCGGGCTTGGCGATTTCGTCGGCGTGCTGCGCGGCATGATGGGCAATGCGCACCAGATCTCGATCAATCCCGGCGGCATGATGAACCTGGCGGAGCATTCCGCGCTGAAGATCCTTACCGTGGTTTCGCTGCCCTTTGCCTTCGCGATCATCGCCGGGATCGCGCAGGGCATGCTGCTGCACCGTCCGCTCTGGACCTTCGAGCCGATGATTCCGAAGCTGAACCGGGTCTCGCCCATGGCCGGGTTCAAGCGGATCTTCGGGCGCGAGGCTTTCGTCCAGTTCATCAAGAGCCTGCTGAAATTCCTGATCGTCGCTGCGGTCATGTACATGGTGCTGATGCCGGAACGCGGGAAACTCGATGCCCTTGTCCGGCTCGATCCGATCAAGATGATCGATGCCAGCTGGGTCCTGACGCTCAAGCTGCTGGGCGCGGTGTTGGCGATCTATGCCTTTGTCGCGGCCCTCGACGTGCTCTACCAGCGGTTTTCCTGGCGCCAGAAGCTCAAGATGACGCGCGAGGACATGAAGCAGGAATTCAAGGAGACCGAAGGCAGCCCCGAGGTGAAGGCCCGGATCCGCAAGGTCCGGATGGAAATCCTCAAGCGGCGGATGATGGCCAATGTGCCCAAGGCCTCGCTGATCCTGACCAACCCGACGCATTTTGCCGTGGCCCTGCGCTACGAAGCCGGCATGAATGCCCCTGTCTGCCTCGCCAAGGGGGTCGATTCGCTCGCCCTCCGGATCCGGGAGATCGGGGGCGAGCACGATATCCCCATCATCGAGAACCCGCCGCTCGCGCGCGCCTTGCATGCGACGGTCGAAATCGATGAGGAAATCCCCGAGGAGCATTATAAAGCTGTTGCAGAAGTCATCGGATACGTGATGCGCTTGAGGCGGCAGCGTTTGTGAGCCAGAACAGGGCGTATGGCGGGACAGGTCCCGGCCGGGATGGGGAAGCATGCTGAAGGAGACGCCTGTCGGCGCGCCGATCGACCGCAGCCAGCGTCATGGCTCGCCGACCCTGCTGCTGCTCATCACGCTGGTGATTGTCGGCGCCGTGGTCGGCATGGTCTATCTCGACGAGCGCCAGCATGCGCTCTTCATGACGCTGTTCCTGGCGTTCTTCGCCGCGATCGGCGTTCTCGTCGCTTTCCTCTATGCGATCGGCATCCTGCAATTCGCCGGCAAGGCCGCCCGGAACGATGTCACCAAGGCGCTGGTCGACAGCGCCGCGGAGGGATCTCTTGTCGTCGACCGCGAAGGGCGGGTGCTTTATGCCAATGGGGCCTACCAGGCCCTGTGCGGCGGCATTCCCGGCCGCGTGGCCAGCGTCCGCCCGGTCGAGCGGCTCTTCGCCGGCTCGCCCGAGGTGAGCGAGGCGACCTACCGGCTGGCCCAGGCCGCGCGGGAAGGCCGGAGCGCGACCGAGACCATCCGCCTCGTGCCGGCGCTGACCGGCGGAGCGGCCTCGGCCTGGTATCGCGTCCGGGTCCGGCCGCTGGAACGCGGCAGCGAGACCGTCCAGTACTGGACGGTGAGTGACATCACGCGCGAGCGCGAGCGGAACGAGAACGAGTTCCAGGAGTTGCAGCAGGCGATTTCCTATCTCGACAATGCCCCGGCCGGGTTCTTCTGCGCCCATCCCGACGGGCGGCTGGCCTATCTCAATGCCACCCTGGCGGATTGGCTCGATCTCGACATTGCCGAGATCGCCGACCAGAAGCTGGAGCTGAAGGACATCATCTCCGGCGGCGGGGCGGCCCTGGTCGCCTCGGTGCAGGGCATGCCGGGCGGGCTGAAGACCGAGACGATCGATCTCGACCTCAAGCGCCGCAACGGGCAAACCCTGCCGGTCCGGCTGATCCATCGCGTGGCCTTCGCCGCTGACGGCACGGCCGGCATCTCGCGGACGCTGGTGCTCAATCGCAGCCAGGGGCAGGGCACCGAAGCCTCCGAGGGGCTCCGCGCGGCGGAGGTCCGGTTCGCGCGGTTCTTCAACAATTCGCCGCTCGCCATCGCCACGCTGGATCGCGATGGCAGCATCCGCACGACCAATGCCCGCTTCGCCAACCTGCTGCCGCCGGCCCAGGCCGGCGAGAAGCGCACCCTGCTCTCCATGGTCGCGGCAGGTGACAGGGGCCGCGTCGAGGCGGCTTTCGCGGAAGCCGTGGCCGGTCGCGGCGAGATCGACCCTGTCGATGCCGCGATCGAGGGCGAAGGCAGCCGCTCGGCCCGGTTCTTCTTCGTTCCGGCCGAGGTGCGCGGGCAGGATCCGGAAGTGGCGCTGGTCTATCTCATCGAGACGACGGAGGAGAAGAAACTGCAGGAGCAGTTCTTCCAGTCGATGAAGATGAATGCGATCGGCCAGCTTGCCGGCGGGGTGGCGCATGATTTCAACAATCACCTGCAGGCCATTGTCGGCTTCGCGGATCTGCTGATCGGGAATTACCGCGCCTCGGATCCGCGTTACCAGGACGTGATGCAGATCAAGAATTCCGCCAACCGGGCCAAGAGCCTGGTGCGGCAATTGCTGGCCTTCTCCCGCCAGCAGACCCTGCTGCCGGAATCGATCGATCTCGGCGAGAGGCTGAGCGACCTGACCAACCTGCTCAAGCGCTCGATCGGGCCGAATGTCGAACTCGAGGTGCGGCACGGCCGCGATCTCTGGGGCATCAATGCCGATCCCGCCTCGTTCGACAACATGATCATCAATCTCGCGGTCAATGCCCGCGATGCCATGCCGGAAGGCGGCAAGCTGCTGATCCGCACGGCCAATATCGTGGCGGGCGAGGTCGAATCCTTCGCGGTCGAGGGCATGCCCGAGGCGGATTGCGTGCTGGTGGAGGTTTCCGATACCGGTACGGGGATGAGCGAGGAGGTCCGCAAGAAGATCTTCGAGCCGTTCTTCACGACCAAGGAAGTCGGCCGCGGGACCGGACTCGGCCTGTCCTCGGTCTATGGCTTCGTCACCCAGTCCAACGGCTTCATTGCCTGCACCAGCGCGATCGGGGAGGGCACGACCTTCCGGATCTTCCTGCCGCGCCACGATATCGTCCAGTCGCCGGTGGTCCTGCCGGTCCGTCCGGCCGAGACCATCACCGTTCCGGATGATTCCGGCGCCGTGCCCGAGGGCGATGGCCGGGCCGCCCAGGCGCCCATCGCCGACATGACGGGCAAGGGCACGATCCTGCTGGTCGAGGATGAGGATGCCGTGCGCGGCTTCGGCGCCCGGGCGCTGCGCTCGCGCGGCTATACGGTGATCGAGGCGCAGAGCGGTGTCGATGCGCTGGAGCAGGTGGGCGATGCGATCGACAGCATCGACCTTGTCGTGTCCGACGTGGTCATGCCGGAAATGGACGGCCCGACGCTGCTGCGCGAATTGCGGGCCCGCAAGCCGGATCTCAAGGTGATCTTCGTCTCGGGCTATGCCGAGGAGGCCTTCCGCAAGAACCTGCCGGATGGCCAGCAATTTGACTTCCTGCCCAAGCCTTTCGGCCTGAAACAGCTCATCGAGACGGTGAAGGGCGTGATGGGGTCCGAGGCCCGCCGCAGCGATCCGGCCTAGCGGCCGGCCTCTTCCACCGGCTCCGCCCCGGTTTCGTCATTCCCGGTTTCCGCATTCCCGGTTTCCTCCTCGGCAATCATTCCGCCATCATAGAAGGCGGCGAGCCGGCCGATGGCCGCACGGGCGTGATCGTCGAAGGCGGCGCGCGCATCGGCCGGCGTGCCGGCCGGCGGGGCCGGCAGGTCGCCACGCAGCAGGCGGGCCAGGGCGTCCGGGGGTTCGAGGCCGCCGGGCCCCGCCGAAGCCTCGAGCAAGGCGAGAATCTCTTCCGGCGCCTTCTGCCCGAGGCCGGCCAGGAAACCCTGCAGCAGCCGCCGGAGCAGCGCGTGGTCCGAATGGGTGGGCCGGTCGAGCGCCGGCCCGAGCTCGTAGTAATGGCGGACACAATCCCAGGGTGCGGGCTTTTCGGGGAAGCGCGCAAGCAGATGGCTTTCCTCGCGGGCGACATAGAAGCGGTTGATCCCGTCGGCGAGGGCCAGGTCGTAGCCCGCCGCCAGCACCAGTGGCTCCCACCCTTCCCAGGCCGGGGCGCCGGTTCCGGGCTGGATGGCCTCGATGCACAGCACCGAGGGCCGGTGGCGGTTCCAGTCGACGCCGCGCAGCACCTCGGCCTCCGCACCCTCCACATCGATCTTGAGGAAGGCGACCGGGCCGATCCCGTGCGAATCAATCAGGCCGGACAGGCGGCGGATGGGGCGCATCTCGGTGCGGAATCCGGCCCCGAAGGCCGCCGCGCCCTCGGCATTGGCCTTCACGATTGTGGAAAACCCGTGCAGCCGATCGACGCGGTGGAAGGCAACCTCGCCATCCTCGGCGCCGACCAGCATGTCCACCACCCGGTCACGCGGGCGGAGATGGCGGTAAAGGGCCGCCAGATCGGCCTGCGGCTCGACGACAAGGCCGCTCCAGCCCTTGAGATAGAAGTGATAGCTCACATTGTCGGCGAGCGGATGCCCGCCGCCGATATCGATATAGGATGCGCCCTGCCGGTCTCCCAGCACGTGATCCAGATGATAATCCTCGAGAAACTGCGCATAGGAGAGGTGCATCCGGACAACCTTGGCGAGAGCGGGGCCGCAGCTTAGGGCGGGAAGCCTTGCGGAGGCAATGGCTGTTAAGAACAAAAAAAGAACTTCTTGACTAGAACAAAACAGAAACTAGCCTGTTGTTGTGCCCGCTGCACCGATCCCCTAAGGAGGATGAATTCGATGTCGCAATCCCAGCTCCGCCTCGTAGAAGGTTCCTCCATGGACAAGACCAAGGCTCTCGACGCCGCCCTCTCCCAGATCGAGCGTGCATTCGGCAAGGGGTCGATCATGCGGCTCGGGCAGAAGACCTCGATGGAGATCGAGGCCATCCCGACAGGCTCGCTCTCGCTTGATATCGCGCTGGGGGTCGGCGGCCTTCCCAAGGGGCGCATCATCGAGATCTACGGGCCGGAATCCTCCGGCAAGACCACGCTGGCGCTCCATGTCGTCGCCGAGGCGCAGAAGCGCGGCGGTGTGTCGGCCTTCGTCGATGCCGAGCATGCGCTGGATCCGGTCTATGCCCGCAAGCTCGGTGTCAGCCTCGACAATCTCCTAATCTCCCAGCCGGATACCGGCGAGCAGGCGCTCGAGATCGCCGATACCCTTGTCCGGTCCGGCGCGGTGGATGTGCTCGTCATCGATTCGGTCGCGGCCCTGACGCCGAAGGCCGAAATCGAGGGCGAGATGGGCGAGATGCAGCCCGGCCTTCAGGCCCGCCTGATGAGCCAGGCCCTGCGCAAGCTGACGGGCTCGATCTCGCGTTCGAATTGCATGGTGATCTTCATCAACCAGATCCGCATGAAGATCGGCGTCATGTATGGCAGCCCGGAAACGACGACGGGCGGGAATGCGCTGAAATTCTATGCCTCGGTCCGGCTCGATATCCGGCGGATCGGCTCGATCAAGGAGCGCGAGGAGGTTGTCGGCAACACGACCCGCGTGAAGGTGGTCAAGAACAAGGTCGCCCCGCCCTTCAAGCAGGTCGAATTCGACATCATGTATGGCGAGGGCATTTCCAGGACCGGTGAGCTGGTCGATCTCGGCGTCAAGGCCGGGATTGTCGAGAAATCCGGCGCTTGGTTCTCCTATGACAGCACGCGCCTCGGCCAGGGCCGTGAAAATGCCAAGCTTTTCCTGAAGCAGAACCCGGAAGTGGCAGACCGGATCGAGCAGTCGATCCGCCAGAATGCCGGCCTCATCGCGGATTCGATCCTGGCCGGCTCGCCGGAACCCGAAGAGGACTGAGCCGCCGTCTGGCCCGGGCGGGCGGCTTTTCCGGATCTGCCCTTTCCCCATGTGGACAGGGGGCTTTCCCCTGACTAGAACCAACCTGAACAATCAGGGTCCGGCAAGGCGTGCCGGGCCATAACAGGCAGGGTTTGGTCCATGAGTAGCGTCAACGATATCCGTTCGACCTTTCTGGGGTATTTCGGCAAGAACGGTCACACGGTCGTGGAATCCTCGCCGCTGGTGCCGCGCAACGACCCGACGCTGATGTTCACCAATGCCGGGATGGTCCAGTTCAAGAACCTGTTCACCGGCCTCGAGACCCGCAGCTATTCCCGCGCGGCGACATCGCAGAAATGCGTGCGTGCCGGCGGCAAGCACAATGATCTCGACAATGTCGGCTATACGGCGCGCCATCACACCTTCTTCGAGATGCTGGGGAATTTCTCCTTCGGCGATTATTTCAAGGAAGATGCGATCCATTTCGCCTGGACCCTCGTGACGAAGGAATTCGGCCTCGCCAGGGACAAGCTCAGCGTCACCGTCTATCACGAGGATGACGAGGCGTTCGGCCTCTGGAAGAAGATTGCCGGCCTGCCGGATGACCGGATCATCCGGATCGCGACCTCCGACAATTTCTGGGCCATGGGCGATACCGGTCCCTGCGGCCCCTGTTCCGAGATCTTCTACGATCATGGCCCGCATATTCCCGGCGGCCCGCCCGGCTCGCCCGATGCGGATGGCGACCGTTTCATCGAGATCTGGAATCTCGTCTTCATGCAGTTCGAGCAATTGCCGGGCGGCGAGCGCGTCCGGCTGCCCAAGCCGTCGATCGATACCGGCATGGGGCTCGAGCGCATCGCGGCGGTGCTGCAGGGAACGCATGACAATTACCGCACCGACCTGATGCGCAGCCTCGTCCGGGCCGTGGCCGATCTCGTCTCTGTCGATCCGGATGGTCCGCAGGGGGCGAGCCACCGCGTCATTGCAGACCATCTGCGCGCCTCGAGCTTCCTCGTGGCGGATGGCGTGCTGCCCTCGAACGAGGGGCGGGGCTATGTGCTGCGCCGGATCATGCGGCGCGGCATGCGCCATGCCCAGCTGCTCGGCGCGAGGGATCCACTGATGTACCGGCTTGTCCCGGCGCTGGTGCGCGAGATGGGGCAGGCCTATCCGGAACTGGTCCGGGCCGAGGGGCTGATCACCGAGACGCTGAAGCTCGAGGAAAGCCGCTTCCGCAAGACGCTCGAGCGCGGCCTCGGCCTGCTGGAGAGCGAGACCGCGTCTCTCGGTTCCGGGCAGAAGCTCTCCGGGGAAACGGCGTTCCGGCTGTATGACACGTTCGGCTTCCCGCTCGATCTGACGCAGGATGCCTTGCGCGCGCGCGGGGTCGGCGTCGATCTCGACGGGTTCAATGCCGCCATGGCGCGCCAG
Source organism: Hyphomicrobiales bacterium (assembly GCA_027484605.1). Lineage (GTDB taxonomy): Bacteria > Pseudomonadota > Alphaproteobacteria > Rhizobiales > Beijerinckiaceae > Rhabdaerophilum. Next base: position 27,663 of record JAIXSR010000008.1, read on the forward strand.
AAGGCCGAGGCCCGCGCGGCCTGGGCCGGCTCCGGCGATGCCGCCAGCGAGGCGATCTGGTTCGCCGTGCGCGAATCGGTCGGCGCGACCGAATTCCTCGGCTACGAGACGGAGAAGGCCGAGGGCGTTGTCACGGCGCTTGTGCAGGGCGGCCGGCAGGTCGACAGCCTGACGGGCGAGGGCGCGATCATCCTCAACCAGACGCCGTTCTACGGCGAATCCGGCGGCCAGGCCGGGGATGAGGGCGTGATTGCCGGCGAGGGGTTCCGCTTCCGCGTGACCGATACGATCAAGCGCGCGGGTGATGTCTTCGTCCATCAGGGTGTGGTGGAAGAGGGTGTCGTCCGGCTGGAGGCCGCGGCAGTGCTGACGGTTGATGGCAGCCGGCGCGGCGCGATCCGTGCCAATCATTCCGCGACGCATCTTCTGCACGAGGCGCTCCGCCAGGTTCTGGGCGACCATGTCGCGCAGAAGGGCTCGCTCGTCGAGCCGGACCGGCTGCGCTTCGACATCTCGCATCCCAAGCCGATCCTCGCGGAGGAGCTGGAACAGGTGGAGGACCGCGCCAACCGGATCATCCTGCAGAACGGGCCGGTCGTCACGCGGCTCATGGCCGTCGACGAGGCGATCAATTCCGGGGCGCGGGCGCTGTTCGGCGAGAAATACGGCGATGAGGTCCGGGTCGTATCCATGGGGTCCGAGCCCGATGGCCGGACCTATTCGGTCGAGCTTTGCGGCGGCACCCATGTGGGCCGCACCGGCGATATCGGTCTTGTCTCCATTGTCGGCGAAGGGGCGGTCTCGGCTGGCGTCCGCCGCATCGAGGCGCTGACGGGCATGGCGGCGCGGCGGCATCTCAATGCCGAGCGCGAGCGCCTGCGGGGCATCGCGGCAAGCCTGAAGGTGGGCGTCGAGGAGGCCCCCGGCCGTGTTGTCCAGATCGCCGAGGAGCGCCGCAGGTTCGAGCGCGACCTCGCGGAGACCCGGCGCAAGCTGGCCATGGGCGGCGGCGAGACGGCGGATGCGCCGCAGCGGATCGGGGCCATTTCCTATCTCGGCAAGCAGGTCGAGGGCGTGGAGGTGAAGGATCTCAAGGGCCTGGCTGATCAGCACAAGGCGAAGATCGGATCGGGCGTCGTCGCGCTCGGCGTCGTTGGCGAGGACCAGCGCGCCGGCATCGTCGTGGCCGTGACCGAGGATCTCGCCGGCACGATCAATGCGGTCGATCTTGTCCGCACGGCTTCGGAAATCCTGGGCGGCAAGGGCGGCGGTGGCCGGCCGGACATGGCCCAGGCCGGCGGCCCCGATGGCGGCAAGCTGCCCGAGGCGCTGCAGGCCATTGCCGGGCGCATCGCTGCGCTCGGCTGAGGCGTGGCGGGCAGGCCGGGCTGGCCTGCCCATGTCCCGCACGGTGCCTCGCGCCGGATCGTCGCATCGCTGATGCGCCGGGGCGGATCGCGGATGGACCGCCCGGCGTGCCGGGCTATTCGGCCCGGCGGGCCTGGACCGGCCGCAGGCTCTGCATGGCAGCCGGCAGGCGGGCTTCCACCCAGAGGCGGATCGCTTCGCGGCGGCGGGCATAGGCGATACCGAGCCCGACCAGGACGATCCCCATGGCGGAGAGCGCGAAGGGGAAGAGCAGCGAGTCCTTGAACACGCCATAGGCGAGATGGCCGAGATAGACCATGATGCCGATCACGCCGAAGACCGAATAGACCCGCCTTCCGAGGAAGATCGCCAGGCCGATCAGGCCGAGATTGATGAGGCAATAGACGAATTTGCCCCATTCGCTGCCGGAGGACTGGAAGGTCAGCCCGCCCCAGAGCGTGACCGCGGCGACGAGATGCAGCCAGAAGGCGTAATCCGACCGGCGGGGCTTGAGTTCGCTTGCCCAGGTCGCAACCATGAGCACAAGCCCGAAGGCGAGCGAGACCTGCCGGCGCAAGGTGTAGTTGAAGCCCTGCTCCTTCGCGATCCAGGCGGCAAGATCCATCGACAGGAACCAGAGGCAGATGGCCGCCGGGAAGGCGATGAAGGTGAAGGGGTAGCGCCGGAGCGCGAGGAGACTGACCACCAAAGTGGCCAGTTCCATCGGGATCCAGCCAGCCTTGATGTAGTGGAAGAACGAGTGGTACTGGCCGGGCGCTGTCGAGCCGGGCCAGAGATCGGCCGCGCTCTGCACGCCGAAGACGATCAGCGGCACCATGGAGAGGGCGGCGGAAATCAGCAGGCCGCCGGGCGTGCGGGTCTCCTCCCGTTGCCACAGCCGATGGCCGGCCGCCCAGAGGCCGAGCCCGTAGACGAGGCCCGTCGCGGCGAGGCCCGATCCGCCCATGGCCGAGAAGGCGAGGGTGGAGAACAGGCCCATCGCGCTCATGATGATCAGCGCGCCGGCATACCAGAGCACATGGGTCAGGTCGAAGCGGGGGCGGGTTGCCGGCATGATTGCGGCCGGGGCGGGCGCCCTGCCGGCAAGGAAGCCCTTGAGGCGTTCGGCAGCATCGGGGGCGAGCAGGCCCGCCTCGACGGCGGCATCGAGATCACGCGCGGAGAATCGGGCATTCGGGTTCATGCCGGCATTCTCTACAGCCGGAATCGCCACAACAAGTGCGCTGGCGCACGCCGCTGTGATTCGTCGAGGGGCGGCCTAGCCCTCGGGGAAGGGCGCGAAGGCGCGGTAGAGATCGCGGACGCGCTCCGGGATGGCCGTGGCCCGGTGGCTCTTCTGGTCGGTATAGACCTGCACCACTTCGCCGGTCGTCAGCAGCCTGTCCTCGCCGAGCGGGAAAATGCCGAGGGCATAGGTCAGGCTGGAGCGGCCCATCCGCGCCACGCGGACGCCGACCTCGAATTGCTGGTCGTAAAGCAGCGGCGCGCGATATTCGACCAGCGCCCGGACAACATGCCAATCCTCCAGCAGTTCCCGGGCCTCGCGCGTCTGGTCATAGCCGATAGCGCGGTAAAACTCGAAAATCGCCGTATCGAACCAGGTCAGGTAATGCGCGTTATAGGCGACTTGCTGGCCGTCTATTTCCGAATACCGCACGCGGAACGGGTGGAAGAAGGGGAAATCGGCGCGAACGGGCAGGCTGGTCACGGGCGGGATCCGGCAGGCTGGAGAAAGCTGCCGGCAGTCTAGGGATCCTGCCGGAGCCTGCAAGGTGGTGGTCGGGAGTCCTGGCCCGTCGGATGGGATCGTGCCGGCCCTCCAGCCCAACAAAAAGGGGCCCGCGAGGCCCCTTTCCTGTTCCGTCCGGCGGGACCGATCAGGCGCCCATCGCCTTCTTGAGATTCTCGTCGACCTTGTCGAGGAAGCCCGAGGTCGAGAGCCATTTCTGGTCGGCGCCGACGAGGAGCGCGAGGTCCTTCGTCATGTGGCCGGCCTCGACCGTGTCGATGCAGACCTTCTCGAGCGTCTTGGAGAACTTCGCCAGGTCCTCGTTGCCGTCGAGCTTGGCGCGATGGGCGAGGCCCCGCGTCCAGGCGAAGATCGAGGCGATCGAGTTGGTCGAGGTTTCCTTGCCCTTCTGGTGCTCGCGGTAATGGCGGGTCACGGTGCCATGGGCAGCCTCGGCCTCCACCACCTTGCCATCCGGCGTCATCAGGACCGAGGTCATCAGGCCGAGCGAGCCGAAGCCCTGGGCCACCACGTCCGACTGCACGTCGCCATCATAGTTCTTGCAGGCCCAGACATAGCCGCCCGACCATTTCAGCGCCGAGGCCACCATGTCGTCGATCAGCCGGTGTTCGTAGGTGAGCCCGCGCTTCTTGAACTCCTCGGCGAATTCCTCGTCGAAGACCTTCTGGAAGATGTCCTTGAAGCGGCCGTCATAGGCCTTGAGGATGGTGTTCTTGGTGCTGAGGTAGACCGGGACGTTCCGGACCAGGCCATAGTTCAAGGATGCCCGGGCGAAGTCGGTGATCGAGTCATCCAGGTTGTACATGCCCATGTAGACGCCGGCCGACGGGGCCGAGTAGACGTCACGCTCTATCACCGTGCCGTCGTCGCCCACGAACTTCATCGTCAGCTTGCCCGCGCCGGGGAACTTGAAGTCCGTCGCGCGATACTGGTCGCCGAAAGCGTGGCGGCCGACGACGATGGGCTTCGTCCAGCCCGGCACCAGACGCGGCACGTTCCGGCAGATGATCGGCTG
>JAIXSR010000117.1 GCA_027484605.1 Hyphomicrobiales bacterium
CTGAACCCATAGCCCGCGGACATCACCCCCTCGCCGCAGCATCGCCTACGCGACCGGCCGAGACCCGCGAGACCTGCCCAGTTGTGGCGGCGTGACTGCGATCACCGAGGTGATCCAGCAATTACAGTCATGTCCATTGATTGCTGGATACCAAGCAGGTCATTGCACTTGTTGCGAAGAAGGCAATGCAGCTAGCTGGCTAGATAGTCGCACAGCGGTTTGCAGCTCACTCCAGCACCGCCACGATCAGGACCGCCGGCTACGCCGGCAGCCCTGATCAGCAAGGCAGCATCATTGCAGCAGAACGCTGATCAGCTTCACGCCATAGCCGACTGTAAGCAGGCTATACGCAACGATCTCGATCATCATGGTAAGCAATCTCCTTCAGCAACCGCACGGTTGCTGACAGTTGGCGGTTGACGCCGACTGGCTCGGAGGGTCACCATCGCAGTGCCACTACGGATGGGTCCTCCGGACCAGCCGGGCCGGGAGTCGGAAGGAACGGCAATCCCTTCCGACTCCCAGCTTCCAAGCAGAAGCTCTGAACCGCAAGCCAATTCCATGGCTTTCGCGGCCCTTTCCGCTTGCGCAACCCCAACGAACAATAACATAGCGGAAAACACTACGTTTCAAACGGAACAACGCCGCATGTATTGTCTTTGGACATCGCCATATATTCTTGAGTAAACTCCCTCCAACTTATCTTGATTCGCCGATACAACAAGCATTATAAGGTTATGGTGTGCCACAACTAATGCCATAACGGCTTTGACTCTGATTTATACTTTAATAGGATTTTGACCCAGAGACCTTTTCTACAGGCTGTGGGCCGGTGGAAGAGGCTGTCTTACCCAATGAGACATAGCCATCTGCCGTTGCGACTTCTGGCATAGCTGGCCGCGAGGGTTAGTTACTATTGCGTTCAGATAATGCTGCGTCGGCGCATGCGCCGACCACTCATCCAGCACCCTCATAAATCCACCAGGAGCGTCACAGGCGGCCTTTTCGAGCCATTGCCTAGCAACCCTAGCCTTGGATGCGCTCTCACACGCCAGGCGTCTTCCTGGCGATAAAACGCGAACCGGAACGATTTAGCGATCCTCGCCGGACCAGCGACCTGCTGATCACCTGGTCGAGTCGCTTGGTCAGCTCTTTTCTCCCAAAGCGATCTGGTAGCCGCTCCGCAGCCTCGGCGCTGGTGGCGAGCCGAGGCAGTTGTCCCCAGCCTCATGCGTTAAAAGATATATCTCCGAAGGAGATAGTTAAACAGTTACGGCTTCTGTTTTCTGTTTATTATCAACGTCTTATGGCAGATTTTGGCGCGTGATCCGCCGTGTCTTAGCGCGTGATCCGCCGTGCTCGGCAGCGCGTGATCCGCCGTGTTCATCCCCAGAACGCTTTGAGGCAGGCAGCCCCACCCTGGCCAAGTCTCGGCGCTGCGGCAGCCCCACCCGGTCACGGTCGCGGGTCATCACCAGCACCTCGTCGCCCGCCTGGCCCTCAACCAGCTCCAGCCGGTATTCCGGCACACCCTGTCCGGCCACGATCTTCCGCACGGCGATGGCGAAATCCTTCATCGCCCGCGTGGAGCCCGACCGCTGGTGCAGCGCCTTCATGGTGAACCGCCATCCGGCCGACTGCTTCCCAGCGTGGCGCCTGGCAAGGCGGTAGAGCCATCGGGCGATGCCGGATGACAGGTCGAAGTATGCCGGCGCCACCGACAGCACGTCGCGGCGCTTCACCACGCTGTCGAAGACCCAGCTCGGCAGCTCCAGGGTCATGCCCTTGCTGCGGCCGGTGGCCTCGTCAACGTTATGGCTCCACCGCTCCAGGAGATGAAAGGATGACTTCCGCCTGGTCTCGCCTGCTCGGATGTTAGTCTCCACCAGCGTCCCGGCTAGGCGGTTCAAGGCCGCCTCCAGCGACTTGTAATCGTCCCCGCCGACGCCGCGCCCGATCGCCTTGAGCATGTCATGCGGTTGGAAACGCAGCGTCGGCGATGTTGGCTCGCCAGCTTCCACGGCGGCGTTGAGCTGCGAGATCGACCAGATCAGCACGTCCCAATCCCAGATCGTCGCCATGCCATGGACAGCGTTCGGCGACACGCGCAGCCATCGCGCTCCATCCGTCGAGGCCCACTCGATCGGCGCCATGCGCTTGCCCTTGGCCAGGCTGACAAGCGGCACCGACATACCTTCTAGATCGTCGCGCAGCGGCACGTCGCCGATCAAGGCGATGAACAGATCGAGCTGCTTCGCCTCCACGCTGGCCATCGTTGATCTGCCCGCCGTCATGCGCCCTACCCTATCGCCCTGGTCAATCTGACACGTTCAAGGCGCTTATCGAGCTTCACCGGGATACAGGCGCCGCCGACGCAGCGCGCAGATCGTCGATGCCGATCTGTGCCCGCTGGCGCATTGCCGCATAGGCAGACCCGGTGAAGGTCTCGATGACATAGAGGTACAGCGCTCGAGCCGTTGGCCCGCAACCTTTGGCAGCGGCGGCACCCGCGAAGGCGTTCCAACGAGAGGCAACGGTTTGGCTTATGGCGAGCATGTTTGATTGGCGCTGCGCGCGGGCTGCCTCGGCGGTGAAGCCTTCAGTCTGTAGAAACAATCTGATCAAATCGAATCCCTGCCCTTCGCACTCAGGGGCAGTGCGGTAGCTGGCGATCAAATCCATGGTGCTATCCGGTAAACTAAAATCGGGCTGGCGACCTTTGCGCTGCTCGCCGAGAGCAGGATGCGCGGCGATCAAAGCCGCCAGCGCCAATGGCGCCATTCGCCACATCCCTGCACATCCCCGAAGTGCGTTCATCACAACCCAACCTTGTCGGCCACGTCGTTTACGAAGGCGGTCGCCGGCCGCACATAGCCCCGCAGCACCGCGACGCTGCGGTGGCGCGACTTCCGCTGGATGTCGCGTTCCTCGGCGCCGGCCGCGGCGGCGCTGGTGATCATCCCGGCCCGCAGCGAGTGGCCACTGAACCGCGTGGCATCGAGACCGGCATCCTTCGCCTTCTTCTTGACGATCAGCGCAACCGCCTTGTCGCTCAGGCTGTTGCCCACCTTGCCGTGGCGGTCGACGCTGCGGAACAGCGGCCCGCTGGTGATCTGTGCCGCGCCCATCCAATCCTTCAGTGCCCTGAGCGTGGCCGCGTTGCTGCGCGGGATGACGAGGAGGTCGCCGGCACCTTCTTGGTCGGTCTTGCTGCGGCGGATCGTCACCTTCAGCCCCTCCGGTACTTCCTCGATGTCCTCGACAGCGACGGCCACCAGCTCGCTCCGCCGTAGCGCCGCGGCATAGCCGAACAGCAGTAGGGCGCGATCTCGCAGGTCGATCAGACCCTCGCCGCTGGTGGTCGTCATGTCCAGCATCACCGCGCGGGTCGCCGGCGCCACCTTGCGCTGCGCGATGCCGTGCTGCCGGCGGATGCCCTGCATGACGTTGCGGATCGCCGGGTGCTTTGTATTGAGCGCCTCGCCATGCAGAGCGTGGCCGTAGCTGATCGCCACCAGCCGCCGGGCCAGCGTCGCCGGCTTCAGTGTCTCGGCACGATCCGCCAGGTAGGCGCCGACGCACTCAGGCGTCGCCGGCACCGCCGAGTGACCGCCCGCTGCGCACCATGCTTGCCAGTCCGCCCAGTCCTGCTCGTACGCGGCGAGCGTCGCCTTGGCCTTGGCCGATCCCGCGTAGGACGCCGCTCGGGCAAAGGCATCGTCCTGCCGGATGGCGACCGCAGCGACCGGGATGGTGGTGAGTGACATGGTGGCGACCGCCCTCTGACTTCCGATAGCGTTGCATTATCGGAAGTCAGAAAGCGCGTCCAGCAGAGAAAAGCACGTCTCTCTAACAGAAACGTCAGAGACCATTGATACGTTTGGCATTGAACCGGGTCACCTGAGTGACGATACACGTCTCGCTCTTCACGATGAGCAATCTCTGCTTGACGTCAGATAAGGTTCACCCCCGCCATGCCTCGCATCACCCTCACCGTCCCGACCGACCACCCCAACCTGCTGACCGTACTGACCCTGCTGGGCGTTGCCCTGCCGGGGTCGAGCACGACCACGCCACCCGCCGCTGCTCCGGCGATACCGCTGTCGGCCGGCAGCTACGCCGATGCCACCGGCCTAGCCGTGCTCGACGATGCCGGCGCGGCGGTGGTCGCCGATCCGCGCAATGCGTCGCTGCCCTATCTTGCCGGCCTTCGCCTGCTGGCGTCGCAGCCGAACCTCCTGGAAACGGCGCTGATGAAGGCGGTGGGCGCCGCCACCCCCACGAAGTTAGCGGGCCACAAGGCAGCCACCACGAAGCGGGTGAAGGCGGCGCTCGGTGGGAAGGCTGGCGCCGTCCTGTTCCGCATCGAGCAGGGTAAGGTCGTCGTCGCGGAGGAGACCCGGAAGGCGCTCGCTCGCTACTTCAACCTGCCGACGATCTAGGCCCACTACTCGATACTGTCTCGGACAAGGGCCGGCGGTTTCCGCCGGCCCTTCTGTTCGTCTGCTTACAGGCTTTCACTAAGGCGGTGCTGGAAGCGCATTCTTGCCACCGCCCCCTCACGAATGCGCTGGCGCCACTGTTTGCCAACTCACGCAAAGCGTCCCCGAAACGTCGCAGCATACCTGGCCGTAAGATTGGCCAAGGACTTCCCTGGTATTCAGTTTGTTTAGCTCCTTGGCATCTCGTTGCAGATTGTGAGTGTTTTTCACCTCACAGTGTTGTACAATAATGTCACAGTCACATTCGAGACGTCTGATGAGTACCGACAAGGCCGCCACCGCGCGGCGACCCTACCGCAAGCTCCTGCCCGCCCAGGAGGTCGAGCTGGTCCAGCTCTGGGAGGCCGGCGGTCATACCGCCGAGGACCTGGCCATCCTGTTCGGCCTGTCCCGCCGCGGCATCCAGGCCGCGGTCTCTCGCCTCGGCGCGAAGCGGCGTCGCCGCCCCGCCGGTGCAGCGCCCGGTGCTGTCGCCGAGATCCGTGCGCGGGTATGCGCCGCGCCTCTGCCGGTAGCCGCTGACCAGGCTGACCGTACCGTCGCCCTGCTTGACGCCGCCTTCGCCAATGCCTCGCACTTAGAGGCGCTGACCATGGCGACGGTTGACGATGCCGCAGCCGCTGGTGGCATTGCCGCCCTCCGAGCGCTCGACATTGCCGCGTCTGCGCTGGCTCGCATCACGACGATCAAGCGCCAGGCTGCGGGCCTCGGTGCCAGCAATCCGATCACGATCGGCGATCTCCCCGAGCTGACCGTGCGCGAGCTGACCGCCGAGGAGATCGCCGCGATACGCGATCAGCAGGTCGCCGAGGACAACGCCGCGATGAGCAGCACCGACGACGACGACAACGTAGTGGCCGAAGGTGACGACGACGCCTCCGACCGGAGGGCCGCATGATGGTCGAAGTCCTGTCGTCCGTTGAAGCCCTCGATCCTGAAGCGCTTCCACTGCCGGACCCCAAATCGGTCGCCCATTCTGGGTCGCCGACATCGCGCTTCCCGGTCGAGTGGCGACCGATCCCCGGCACGATGTACGAGGCGAGCTGCCTGGGCATGGTCCGCAACGCCAAGAGCAAGCGCATCCTCACCCCGTCAGCGGACCGGGACGGCTATCTGTGCGTGACCCTTCAGCAGGATGGCCGCCAGCGCTTTGCTTACGTGCATCGCCTGGTGCTCCTCGCCTTCGCCGGGCCGCCCCCATCCCCTCAGCATCAAGGCTCGCACCGCGACGGCAGCAGGCAGCACAACGCGGCCTGGAATCTGCGCTGGGCCACCCCGAAGCAGAACTGCGCCGACCGCACCCTGCACAAGACCGTCCGCGCTCTGCATGCCAACCACGCCACCGCCAGCCGCCGCAGCCGCATTCGGATGCCTGTCAGATCCTATCCAGGTTTCGGTGATGCCAGACGGCACGCTGCCTATAGTCACCGATGATGATGCCCTTACCTCACTCACCAGACCGCCGCCCGCCGGGTCCCGAGCACGCCCATGGCGTGTTCGATCTCGTCAACAGCGCCTTTCTTGATCTGACGCCGGCGCTGGTCAGCCTGGCCAAGCTCCGTTCCATCCCATCCGACTACATCGTCCCGCCGCCAGGTCTGCCGGCGGCGACCGCCTCGCTCATTGAGCAGGAGGTTGTCCGGCAGCTCGACCGGCGCCCGAACCATGTCCTCGTCGGGATTACCTTCCAGCCGAACCGCCTCACTGCGGCAGGCGACAACGAGCTTTCCGACGCGCGGGAGGAGCGGTGGCTAGACCAGTTCAGCCGAGACATGGACTCGCTCCATCTCGGCTTCGGCCCTGGCTATCGCCGCAAGAAGATGGCCAGGCCGTTCTACGTCCTCGTCGGGCAACCCGGCGTCGGCGGCCAGCACTACCACGGGCTCGTCGGGGTGCCAGCCGACAAGCTCGGCGCCTTCCTGCAAGTGGCGCCGCAGGTCTGGAAGCAGATCACCCGCGGCGGCTCAATGCGTCTCGACTACAACGATGCCCAGCCGAACGCCGGCTGGACCTCTTATGCGGTACGCCATCTGGTGAACCCGCAGGCCGTCACTTGGCATGTCATCCCGCAGCGAGAAGCGCAGACGCTCGCTGCCTGAACCCATAGCCCGCGGACATCACCCCCTCGCCGCAGCATCGCCTACGCGACCGGCCGAGACCCGCGAGACCTGCCCAGTTGTGGCGGCGTGACTGCGATCACCGAGGTGATCCAGC
>JAIXSR010000082.1 GCA_027484605.1 Hyphomicrobiales bacterium
GACCGCGAGGTTCCGCCGGCCTGGCTGATCGCCCGGGCCTTCGCGGTTTCGCTGGCGCATCGCATCGCGATCGGCCTGGCGCCCGATGGCCGGCTCGACCCGGCGGCCCTGGTTGCGCATGGCGACGTCGCCGAGGATTCGCTGCCGCTGATCGAGGCGGCGCGGATCATCCTCGACGGATTCGGCCTGATCCAGGGCGGTGTGCTGGTGGCCGAGAACCCGCTGCCGCCGGCGGAAGAGGTCCTCACCACGCTGGTCACGAATTTCGCCGATGCCAATCTGGAAATCCGCCTGGCAGGGCAGGCGCTGGCCCATGCCGAAAGGCTGATCCGCGAGGGCGGACGGCTGGCCGTGCCGCCTTCCGCGCGCGACCAGATCGAAACCGCCGGCCTGCTCGTGCATCCGGCGCTGATGGCGCTGCGCCACGCGCTTGACTCGATGGCCCGGCAGGCCGGACGCAAGCTGCGCATTCTCGCCGTCGAGCCGTGGAGCGCGGGCCTGCTGATGGCGATCACGCCGCTGGTCCGGGCCGGCATCATCGAGGCGACGCTGGTCGCCCCGAACCGCAAGGCGATCGACAATGCCCGCCTGATGGGCAAGGTCGATCCCGAAATCGAGTTCCTCAATCTCGAGGATGAGAGTCATCTCGCGACGCCGGTCGGCTATGATGTGCTGGTCGGGGTGGCTTCCGCGCCGCTGGGCGGCGAGGACGGGCTTCCCGCCAGCCTGCGTGCCGTGCTGCGCCCCGATGCCACGGTGCTGGTCGCCCAGCCCGGCGCCGATGCGACGCTGGATTTCCTGCTCGGCCTCTGGGCCGGCTGGTTCACGCCCGCCGGCAAGGGCGAGGCGGGCCTGCCGCGGACGCCTTCGCCGGAACGGACGCGCGAGGCGCTGGAGCGTTTCGGCGCGAGCAAGCTGGCCACCCGACCGACAAGCGACGGGCTCGGCGGCTTGATCACCGGCCTGGTTCCCGCGCTGGCAGCGGAAGCAGGCAGCACAGCCTATGCCGTCGTGGTGTCCGGCCTGACCGCCTTCGACAAGGCCCTCGCCCGCGGTGCCGACCTGATGCTCGCTGCCGATGCGAGTCTGGGCGAACGCCTGGCCCAGCTGGTGCAGGAGAACCGCCTGCCGCCGCATCTCGTCTATCCTGTCAGCCTGGACGGCGCGGATGCGGTCGAGCGTGTGGCCACCCATCTCGAGGCGATCAAGCAGATCGCCGAGGCGCTGGAGCCGCTCGATACCGGCACGCGGATCACGATCTGCACGCAGGGCGCGCATGATGACGATGCGGTTCCTGCCGCCACGGCCAGCAGCGTCTGGGGCTTCCTGCGCGTGGCGATCAATGAGTTCCCGACCGTGGATCTCCGGCTCGCCGATTTCGATTCCGCCTTGCCGGATGCCGGTGCACCGCTGGAAGCCTTGCTCGCCCTTTCCGGGGGCGAGCTGGAGGTCCGAGTCCGGGCCGACGGGCTCAAGGCGCTGCGGATGCGGCGGAACCTCTTCCCGCTTGCCCCCCTCGCCGAGGACGAGCGCAGCGTCCTGAAATTCGAGCAGGCCGGCCGGCTCGACAGCTTCACCTGGCTGCGCGAGACGCGGCAGGCACCGGGCGCGGGCGAGATCGAGATCGAGGTGGCGGCGGTCGGCCTCAATTTCCGCGATATTCTCGTCGGCCTCGGCATTCTCGACGATGACCTGCTCGGCGCCGGCCTGACGGCGGCGGCGCTCGGTTTCGAATGTTCGGGGATCGTGACCCGTGCCGGCACGGGCGTGACAGACCTCAAGGTCGGCGATGCGGTGATGGGCTTCGCGGCGAATACCTTCGCCTCCCATCTCGTCTCGCCCGCCTGGCATTTCTTCAAGGTTCCCGAGGGTGTGAGCCTCGAAGCGGCGGCGACGATTCCCGTCGCCTTCGCGACGGCCTGGTTCGCGCTCGTCAAGCGGGCGCAGATCGCGGCCGGGGATGACGTGCTCATCCATGGCGGGGCGGGCGGCGTCGGCCTTGCGGCGATCCAGTTTGCCAAGCAGGCCGGCAGCCGCGTCCTCGCGACAGCGAGCAGCGAGGAGCGCCGGGCCATTGCCCGGGCCATGGGTGCGGACCTGACCTACGATTCCCGCCAGGAGCGGTTTGCAGAGACGATCCGCAACACGCTTGGCGGCGTCGATGTCGTGCTCAACTCGCTGGCCGGGCCGGCCATGGTGGCCAGCTTCCGGCTGGTCAAGCCGTTCGGCCGCTTCGTCGAGCTGGGCAAGCGCGACTATCTCGACAATACCCAGCTTGGCCTTCGGCCTTTTGTGCGGAACATCGCGTATTACGGCGTCGATCTCGACGAGCTGCTGGCGCATGACCGGCCGCTGGTCGAGGCGATGATGAAGACCATCTCCGCCCAGTTCGCCTCGGGTGCGCTGAAGCCCCTGCCCTACCGCGTCTTCGAGGGCGAGGAAGTCGGCACGGCCTTCCGGCTGATGCAGGCCTCGGAGCATGTCGGCAAGATCGTCGTCAGGCCGTCGAAACTGGCGAGCCGCTCGATCACCGGCCTCGCCTTCCGCGCCAAACCCGGCGCCTATCTCGTCGTCGGCGGCACGAGCGGCCTCGGCTTCGCCACCGCGCGCTGGCTCGCCGGCAAGGGTGCGAGCACGCTGGTGCTCGCCTCGCGGCGCGGCCGCGTCGAGGAGGGTCTCGAGGGCGAGGTCGAGGCCTTGCGCAACCGCGGCGTGACGGTGGATATCGTCGCGCTCGATGTCTCGAATCGTGCCGAAGTGGATGCGCTTGTCCGCTCCGTCACCGAACGCCATGGTCCGCTTCGCGGCGTGATCCATGCCGCCGTGCTGCTGGATGATGGCATGATCAGCGGCCTCACGCCGGAACGGCTGCGCGCCGTGCTGATGCCGAAAATCGACGGTGCCCGCCATCTCGACGCCGCCACGGCCGGCCAGCCGCTTGATTTCTTCGTGGTCTATTCCTCGGCGACGACGGTGATCGGCAGCCCGGGCCAGGGCGCCTATGTGGCCGCCAATGCCTGGCTGGAAGGCTTCGCCCGCGAGCGGCGCAAGCAGGGCAAGCCGGCCCTCGCCATCGGCTGGGGTGCGATTTCCGATGTCGGGATCATCGCGCGCGACAAGCAGCTCGGCCGTCGCCTCCGGCGCACGACCGGGGTTGTCGGCATCTCCTCTGCCGAGAGCCTCGCGCATCTCGGCCGGCTGCTGGTGCTCGGCAACGAGGTCGGGCCGATGCAGTTCTACACCAATATCTCGCCCGGCGCGGCGGCGGAAAAGCTCCGGCTGATCAACAGTCCGGCCTTTGCCGGCCTCGGCCTCGCCCGGCGCGAGGAAGATGGCGAGCAGGACGGCGATCTCGTCACCGCCATCGAGGGCAAGAGCCGCAGCGAGGCGATCACCGTGATCGTCGGCGCGCTGAAGCGCGAGATCTCGCATATCCTGCGGATGCCGGAAGAGCAGATCGATGTCAGCCGGCCGCTGGGCGAACTCGGCCTCGACTCACTCATGGCGCTGGAACTCCAGCTCTCGATCGAGCGGCTCTGCGGCACCGATGTGCCGCTGGTCGGCGCGGGCGACCGCCGGCTGGGCGATATCGCCGCGATGATCCATACCAGCCTCGGCGGTGGCGGCGACGAGGAAGCGGCGGATGCGGGCGCCAATATCGCGCTCGCCATGTCGGGCCTGCATGGCGGCAATATCTCCACCGAGGAGGCGGAGGCTCTTTCGCAGAAGCTGAAAGTGGCCGGAGGGCGGCGCGGCACATGAGCGGAGCGGGCGGGAAGGACGTCAATGCGTTGCTGTCGATGATGCGCAGGGCGCCTTCGGCCACGACTGCCCGCCCCGACCTGCCCGAGCGGGTCTATGACATGCGCTTCGACTCGCTGCCGCAATACCAGCAGATCATCTTCCAGCGCGAATTCGCGAAATTCGCCGGGCTCGAAGTGCCCTATTACCGGCAGCATGACGTGCGCGCGGGTGCGGAAACCGTGCTCGAGGGCCGGAAGCTGACGAATTTCGCCTCCTATGACTATCTCGGCCTCAATGGCCATCCGGAGATCGTCGAGGCGGCCGAAGCGGCGACGCGGGAATTCGGAACCTCGGTTTCCGCCAGCCGGATCAGCGCGGGCGAGCGGTCGATCCACCGCCATCTGGAGCGCCTGCTGGCCGAGAACTATGCGGCCGAGGATTGCGTGGTGTTCAATTCGGGCCATGCCGGCGGGGTCTCGACGATTGCCAGCCTGATGGGGCCGAAGGACATCATCTTCCATGATGTGCTGAGCCATAACTGCATCGTGGTCGGCGCCCAGCTCTCGGGCGCGACACGGCGGAACTTCGCCCATAACGATCTCGACGCCCTGGAAGCGCTGCTGGCCAGCGAGCGCCACCGGTTCGAGCGGGCGATGATCATCACCGAAGGCCTGTTCTCGATGGATGGCGACGGGCCGGACCTC
>JAIXSR010000029.1 GCA_027484605.1 Hyphomicrobiales bacterium
CGGGCGAACTCTACATCCTCGCCGACAAGCTGGCCGAAGCCGTGGCCGGCTCGGCGAAGATCACGCTGGCGCGAAAGGCCGATGTTCCGGCCGACGCGCTGGAAGGCGCCACCTGCGCCCATCCCCTTGCCCATCTCGGCTACACCTTCGACGTCCCCCTCCTCGACGGTGACCATGTCACCGATGATGCCGGCACCGGCTTCGTCCACACCGCCCCCAGCCATGGCCGCGAGGATTTCGAGATCTGGACCCGGGCCGATGTCCAGCAGGACCTGCGCGCCCGCGGCATTGAAACCAAGATCCCCTTCACCATCGATGATGACAGCATCTATACCGACGAGGCCCCCGGCTTCACCGGCAGGCGCGTCATTACCGAAAAGGGCGAGAAGGGCGATGCCAACGAGGCTGTCATTGCTGAACTCATCAAGGCGAATGCCTTGGTGGCCAGAGGCCGGCTCAAGCATCAATATCCGCATAGCTGGCGGTCGAAGAAGCCGGTCATCTTCCGCAACACGCCCCAATGGTTCATCGCGATGGACAGGCCCTTTGCGGTGGATCCAGCGCGAGCCACCAACGGCGCGACCCTCCGCGACACCGCCTTCGAGGCCATCGCGAACACCGAATGGGTACCGGCCTCCGGCGAGAACCGCATCCGCGGCATGGTCGAGAACAAGCCGGACTGGGTCATGTCGCGGCAGCGCGCCTGGGGCGTGCCGATCACCGTCTTCGTGCATCGCGAGACGAAGGAACTCCTGCAGGACAAACGCGTGGACGAGGCCATCGCGGCCGCCTTCGATCAGGAAGGCGCCGATGCCTGGTTCTCGGACGGCGCGGCCGAGCGCTTCCTGAAGCCTTTCGGCCATGATGCCGCCGCCTACGAGCAGGTCACCGATGTGCTCGATGTCTGGTTCGATTCCGGCTCGACCCATACCTATACTTTGGAGGACCCGAAGCATTTCCCCGGCCTGGCCGGCGTGAAGCGCAAGGTCGATGGCGGGGTTGACCGGGTGATGTATCTCGAGGGCTCCGACCAGCATCGCGGCTGGTTCCAGTCCTCGCTGCTGGAAAGCTGCGGCACGCGCGGCCGCGCGCCCTTCGACGTGGTGCTGACCCATGGCTTCGTCCTCGACGAGAAGGGTCAGAAAATGTCGAAATCCCTCGGCAACGTGACCGCCCCGCAGGATGTCATCAAGGATTCCGGTGCCGATATCCTCCGGCTCTGGGTGGCCTCGGCCGATTATTCGGACGATCTCCGCATCGGCAAGGAGATCCTGAAAACCTTCGTCGAGACCTATCGCAAGCTGCGCAACACGATCCGCTGGATGCTCGGCGCATTGAAGCATTTCGACGGCAAGCCGGTCGAGGTCGCTGCCATGCCCGAGCTGGAGCGGCTGATGCTGCACCGGCTGGCTGAGCTCGATCCGGTCATCCGCAGGGCCTATGCCGAGTATGATTACCGCAAGGTCGTGGCGGAGCTCTCGGCCTTCATGAATACCGAGCTTTCGGCTTTCTATTTCGATATCCGCAAGGACACGCTCTATTGCGATCCCGCCTCCAGCCCGGCCCGCCGCGCGGCCCTGACGGTGATCGAAATCCTCTGCGATGCAATCCTGCGCTGGCTCGCCCCGATCCTCGTTTTCACGGCGGACGAGGCCTGGCTCGCGCGCAATCCGGATTCGCCAGGCTCGATCCACGAGCAGGGCTTCCGCGATATCCCCGCCGGCTGGCTGGATGATGCGCTGGCCGCGAAATGGGAGCGCCTCCGCGAGATCCGCCGCGTCGTGACCGGCGCGCTGGAACTCGAGCGGGCCGACAAGCGGATCGGGTCCTCGCTGGAAGCCGCGCCGGTCGTCCATCTCGCCGATCCGGCCGATCGCGCCGCGCTTGAGGGGATCGACTTCGCCGAGATCTGCATCACCTCGGCCATCCGCCTCGCGGCGGGCGAGGGGCCGGAAGCCGCTTTCCGGCTGCCGGAAGTCAAGGGTGTTGCGGTCGTCCCTGCCCGGGCCGACGGCGTCAAATGTGCCCGCTCCTGGCGCTATTTCGACCCGGTGAAAGCCGATCCGGCCTTCCCCGACATCACCCCGAGGGATGCCAAGGCCATGCGGGAATGGCAGGCCGCCAACCCGCAGGCGGCCTGAGGCCGGCATGAAGGACGGGGCCGAGCCTTCCGTCGATCCGGCGGCCTTCCGGATCGGGCTTGCCATCGCGCTGGTCTGCCTGCTGGCAGATCAGGCCAGCAAGCTGTTCCTGATCTACGGCACCACGCTCCGGCTGACGTATCCCTGGCCGGTCCTGCCGTTCCTTGACCTGACGGTCGTCTGGAACCGCGGCATCTCCTATGGCCTGTTCCAGCAGGATTCGGAGGCCGGACGCTGGTTCCTCGCGGCTTTCAAGATCGCCGCCGCGATCTTCCTCACCTTCTGGCTCCGGAAATCCGCGAACCGGGCGGAGACCATCGGGATCGGGCTCATCATCGGCGGCGCCATCGGCAATGCGATCGACCGGATCCTGCATGGCGCCGTGTTCGATTTCGTCCATTTCCACATCGGCGATTTCAGCTGGTATGTGTTCAATATCGCCGATGCCGCCATTGTTTTCGGGGTGATCTTCATGATGCTCGGGCAGATTTTACCATCCCGTGCCCCGGAATTGCCCTGATCTGGTGTTTTCAGGTCGGGAATGATATGGGAACCAGCTGGTTACGGAGTTCGCCCGATGGTCTCTTCTGCTTTTTCGCTTTTGCGTGCTGCCACGTTCGGCAGCCTAGTCGGCTTTGCGGCCCTGGCCCCCCTCCCTGCCATGGCGCAGGAAGGGCTGCTCATGCGCAACATGCTGGGCAAGATAGGCCTCCTGCCCGAGGAAAAGGATCCGATCGAATATCGGGAGCGCCCCGGTCTCGTCGTGCCGAAGGATCTCAACAAGCTCCGCGAACCCGAGCCCGAGGATGCGGCGCGTCGTCAGGCCGCGGGCCAGTGGCCGCGTGATCCCGATGTGCTCGAGCGCGAGCGGGAACGCCGCCGCCGTAACATGCCGGTTCTCGCGCCGATTATCTCTGATCCGACCAATGGCGGTCGCCTGTCGGTGAACGAACTCGCCGCCGGCCGCTCGGCGCGCGGCGCCAAGCTTGGTGAAGCAGCCTCGCCGCGGAATGATTATGATGGCGTCCGGGCCAGCATCGACGAGATGCGCCGGACCGACCAGACCGCCAGCGCTCCCAGCTATCCGCCGGGCACCGAACCGCCGCGTCGCTACCTAACCGATCCGCCGGCCGGCCTTCGTATCCCCTCGGCCGCCGCCCCGGCCGGCCGCCGGACCACGGATGGCCCGATCGTTGATCGCTTCAAGGTCGATGACGCCTGGCGTCGCCTCGATTGATGCGGCGTGCCGCCCCCTTGCAGGGGCGCCGTGCCGACGCCATGTCTGGAGGGCCGGAATGATCCATTCCGGCCTTTTGTTTCATCGGGCCGTGTCCGGCCCAGCCAACGAGGGTCTTCATGCGCGCCGATGCTGCCGTCGATCACTTCCATCTCGACAATGGCCTTGAAGTGGTGGTGATCCCGGACCGACGTGCGCCTGTCGTGACGCACATGGTCTATTTCCGGAACGGCGCCGCGGATGATCCTGCCGGCAAGTCCGGTATTGCCCATTTCCTCGAGCACCTGATGTTCAAGGGCACCGAGCGGAACCCGAAGGGCGCCTTTTCCGAAACGGTGGCGAGCCTCGGCGGGCAGGAAAATGCCTTCACCTCCTATGACTACACGGCCTATTTCCAGCGCGTCGCCAAGGAACATCTCGGCGCGATGATGGCGCTCGAATCCGACCGGATGACCGGCCTTGTGCTGGATGGGCCCGAGGTCCTCTCCGAACGTGACGTCGTGATCGAGGAGCGCAAGATGCGCACCGACAGCGATCCCTCCGCCCAGTTGCAGGAAAGCCTGCTCGCGACGCTCTATGTCCACCATCCCTACGGCACGCCGGTCATCGGCTGGGGTCACGAGATCGAGGATCTGCAACGCGAGGATGCGCTCGCCTATTACCGGCGCTTTTACCGCCCGGACAACGCGATCCTGATCGTCGCCGGGGATGTGGAGACGGCGGAAGTCCGCGGCCTCGCCGAGGCAACCTATGGTCGCGTGCCGAAGCCCGAAGGCCCCGCGCCCGAGCGGCGGCGCGTGAAGGAGCCCGAGATCCGCGC
Source organism: Hyphomicrobiales bacterium (assembly GCA_027484605.1). Classification (GTDB taxonomy): domain Bacteria; phylum Pseudomonadota; class Alphaproteobacteria; order Rhizobiales; family Beijerinckiaceae; genus Rhabdaerophilum. The sequence goes on from JAIXSR010000029.1 coordinate 4,199, forward strand.
GACGCGCCAGGTGCGCCTGAGCGATGCGAAGGTCGAACAGCCGATCACCCAGCGGGCCTATCTGGTGCCGGCCCATGCCACGGCGGAAGGCAACGAGGCCTTCGCACTGGAACTGCTGGCGCAGATCCTCGGCGGTTCCCAGACCAGCCGCCTCTATCGCGCGCTGGTCCTTGACGGCAGCACGGCGGTCAATGCCGGTTCCTGGTACTGGAACGATGCGCTGGATATCGGCCAGTTCGGGGTTTATGCGATCCCGGCAGAGGATGCCTCGCTGGATGCCGTCGACGGCGCCATCGATGCCGTTATCGCCACCTTGCGCGAGACCGAGGTCAGCGCCGCCGAACTCGACCGCGCGAAAACCCGGCTGATCGCCGACATGATCTATGCCCAGGACAACCAGGCGCATCTCGCCCGGATCTATGGTGCCACGCTGACCACGGGTGGCACCGTGCGCGACGTGACCGAATGGCCGGAACGCATCCGCGCCGTGACGGCAGCCGAGATCCTCGATGTCGCGAAGCGCTACCTCCAGCCCGGCCGGTTCGTGGTCGGACATCTCCTCAAGGCTGCGGCCTGAGCCCCGGACGGACAAGCCATGAACGCTCCCCTTTCCCATGCCCGCAGCACCAGCCGGGCCCGTGCCCTGATCTCGCCCTCCGGTATCGAGATCTGGCATGTCGAGGATTACACCGTCCCGCTCGTGTCGATGGAATTCGCCTTTGTCGGCGGTGCCGCACAGGACCCGGACGGCATGGCCGGCCTCGCCAATCTCATGGCGGGGACGCTGGATGAGGGCGCCGGCCCGCTTGACGCCTCGGCCTTCCAGGAGCGGCTTGAGGAAAAGGCCATCGAATTGTCCTTCGATGCCAGCCGCGACCGCATCGATGGCTCCCTGCGCACCCTGTCCGAGCATGCCGGGGCTGCTTTCGACCTGCTGGCACTGGCCGTCAACCAGCCCCGCTTCGACCAGGGCGCCATCGACCGCGTGCGCAGCCAGATCATTTCCGGCCTGCGGCGCGAGGAATCCGATCCCGGCGCGCGGGCGCGCGACAGGCTGAATGCACTGGCCTTCGAAGGCCACAGCTATGGCCGGCCGGCCGACGGACGGATCCCGGAATTGCAGGCGATCACCCGCAAGGATGTCGTCGCCCATCATCAGGCGCTCTTCGGGCGGGATTCACTGCATATCGCGGTTGTCGGGGCCATCGACCCCGAACAGCTCACCGCGCTGGTCGAGAAAGCCTTTGGCGGCCTGCCGGCCAAGGCCGCTCTCGTCACCATCGCAGACGTCGCCGTGGGCCATGCCGGCCATCGCGAGATCGTGCCGCTCGATATCCCTCAATCCACGCTCTACCTTGCCATGCCGGGCATCGCGCGGAAGGACCCGGATTTCATGCCGGCCATGCTGGTCAACCACATCCTCGGCGGGGGCAGCTTCACCTCGCGGCTCTGGATGGAAGTGCGCGAGAAGCGCGGCCTCGCCTATTCCGTATGGACGAGCCTCTCCAACCGGCACCATGCCGAGACCTTCCTGGCCGGAACGGCGACCAGCAACGAGCGTGTCGCCGAATCGCTCGCGATCATGCTGGCGGAAATCCAGCGCATGGCCGAATCGGGGCCGACGGAGGAGGAGCTCGCAAAGACGCGGGCTTTCCTGATCGGCTCCTATGCCCTGCGCTTCGACACCTCGCGGAAGATCGCCAACCAGCTGCTCGAGATCGCGATCGAGAAGCTGGGCATTGACTATATCGACCGCCGGAACGACGAGGTCGCTGCCGTCACCCTGCCGCAGATGCAGGCCGTGGCGAAGCGGCTTTTTGCCGGAAAGGCACCGCTTGTGGTCGTGGCCGGCCAACCGAAGGGGTTGTGATCCGGCCGGGTTCATGGCAACGGCTGTGGCCTCGCGTCGCGGCATTTCCGGTCAAGGACAACGATGATGGCTCTGACGGCAGACATGATGGTCGACAGGCGGCAATTGCGCCGGAAGCTGACATTCTGGCGCGTTGTCGCGATTCTCGCCGCGCTCGCGGCCCTGGTCGTGGCCGGCCTGGCCTGGCGTGGCAATCTCGGGTTCTCTCGCCCGCATATCGCGCGGATCACGATCGAGGGCATGATCACCGGCCGGCAGGCGACGCTCGATGTCCTCAAGCGCGCGGACAATGCCAATGTCCGGGCCGTGATCCTGAAGATCAATTCCGGCGGCGGCACGACGGCCGGTTCCGAGGCCCTCTACAACGAGGTGCGCCGCCTCGCCGAGAAGAAGCCCGTCATTGCGGTGGTCGAGGGCGTCGGCGCGTCCGGCGCCTACATGACCGCCCTCGGCGCGGAGCGGATCATCGCGAATGGCAGCGGCATTGTCGGCTCGATCGGCGTGATCGCCCAGGTGCCGAATGTCTCCAAGCTGCTCGAGACCCTCGGCGTGAAGGTCGAATCGGTGCGGTCCTCGCCGCTCAAGGCCATGCCGAGCGGAATCGAGCCGACATCTCCGGAAGCCCGCAAGGCGCTGGAGGAGACCGTGCTCGATACCTATCGCTGGTTCCGCGGGCTGGTCGGCGAGCGCCGGAAGCTGGATGGCGAGGCGCTCGACAAGGTCACGGATGGCCGTGTCTTCACGGGCCGGCAGGCACTGGACCTGAAACTCATCGATGCGCTGGGCGGCGAGCGCGAGGCGATTGCCTGGCTCGAGGCCGAGAAGAAGCTGGATCCCAAGCTGCCTGTGACCGACTACCGGCCGCGCCAGCCCTCCGGCACCTTGCCGGGCATTGCCGCCTTCCTCGGGCTCGACTGGCCCGGCCTGGGGGACAGTGCGCGCGAGCTCCTGGGGCCCGGAGCGCTTGACGGTTTGGTGTCGATCTGGCAACCTTCCGGGCAATAATTATTCGAAATCAATTATCTAACGGGTCCATCTCCGCCGAGGACGAGCCCGATTTCCCTGACCGAGGTATTCCATGATCAAGTCCGAACTGGTGCTGAAACTGGCCGAGCTGAACCCGCATCTCTACCAGCGGGATGTCGAGATTCTGGTCAATGCCGTCCTGGACGAGATCACCGATGCGCTCCGGCGCGGCGACCGGGTCGAGCTGCGGGGCTTCGGCACCTTCTCCATCAAGGAGCGGGATCCGCGTCAGGGCCGCAATCCGCGCACGGGCGAGAAGGTCAGCGTGACCGGCAAGGTCGTCCCCTATTTCAAGAGCGGCAAGGAAATGCGCGAACGGCTCAACCCGAAGCCGGGCGCGGCCCGGCGCGCCTGAGGACGGGCCCGGCGAACGAGGAGGATGGACGTGTTGCGCCTGCTGAAATTCCTGCTGCTCCTGCCGGTTGCCATTCTCCTGGTCCTGTTCGGCGTTGCCAATCGGCAGATGGTGAGCCTCGTCATCGATCCGCTCTCGCCGCCGGCGGAAGCGCTCCGCGTCTCGGTTCCGCTCTTCCTTTTCTTCTTCGGGACGCTGGCGCTCGGCGCCGTGATCGGCTCGATGATGACCTGGCTCGCCCAGGGCCGGCACCGCAAGGCGGAGCGGCAGTTCCGCCGCGAGCGCGACAGGCTGCAGGATGAATGCACCCGGCTGAAGGCCCAGTCCGGCCAGACGGCGGCGGCCCTCCTCCCGGCAACGCGCTGATCCGGCGATGCGGGTCATTGAACAGGCCGCCATCGATGCGGCTCTGGCCTTTCCTGCCCTGATCGAGGCCATCGATTCCATCCTGCGGGCGGATGTCGTGGTGCCTGTCCGGCATCATCACCCCGTCGCGCGCGAGGATGGCGAGGCGATGCATCTGATCATGCCGGCCTGGCATGCCGGAGCCGGCGGCTATCTCGGCGTCAAGATCGTCAATGTCTTTCCCGGCAATGCCGCGCGCGGCCTGCCGAGCGTGCTCGGCGCCTATGTGCTGATGGATGGCGATACCGGCGCACCGGTGGCCCTGATCGACGGCACGCGGCTGACGCTCTGGCGCACGGCCGCCACCTCGGCCCTTGCGGCGCGTTATCTCGCCCGCCCGGATGCCGCGACCCATCTGATGGTCGGAGCCGGCGCGCTCGCGCCTTTCTTCCTCCGCGCATATCGGGCCACGCGCCCGATCACCCGGTCGATCGTCTGGAACAAGACGCGCGCCAATGCCGAGAAGCTGGCAGCCAGCCTCGCGGCCGAAGGGCTCGCCGTGGAAGTGGCCGAGGATCTCGAAAGCGCGGTGCGGGCGGCGGATATCATCTCGACCGCGACGCTTTCGCGCGAGCCTTTGGTGCGCGGCGCCTGGCTGAAGCCGGGCGCCCATCTCGATCTCGTGGGCGCCTTCACCCCGTCCATGCGCGAGACCGACGATGATTGCGTGCTCCGGGCACGGCTTTTCGTCGATACGCGCGGCGGGGCGCTGAAGGAAGGCGGCGATCTCGTCCAGCCGATCGCGGCGGGGCTGGCCTCTGCCGATCAGGTCGAGGCCGATCTGCCGGAACTGGCACGCGGCGCCGTGATACGCCCCCGCGAGCCCGGCGAGATCACGCTCTACAAGTCAACCGGCGGTGCCATGTTCGATCTGGCCACGGCCATGCAGATCGCCCGGGCGACCGGCGCGGTGGCCTGATGGCCCTGCTGGTCAAGATCTGCGGGCTTTCCACGCCGGAATCGATCGATACCGCGATCGAGGCCGGCGCGGATCTGATCGCCTTCAACTTCCACCCGCGCAGCCCCCGCTATGTCTCGCTGGAACAGGCCGCCGGGCTCGCGGCCCATGCCCGGGGGCGGGTCGAGACGGTGGCTCTCGTCGTCAATGCCGGAGATGATGCGCTGAGTGCGATCCGCTCGGCGGTCGAGCCGGATTCCTGGCAGTTCCACGGGCAGGAAACGCCCGAGCGTGTGCGCGATGTCCGCGCCGTCTGGGGCCTTCCGGTCATGAAGGCGATCGGGGTTTCCGGCCCGGCGGATCTCGCCGCTTCGGCCAGTTTCGCGCCGGTGGCCGACCGGCTTCTGCTGGATGCGAAACCGCCGAAGGACGCGGCCTATCCGGGCGGCCATGGCCAGCCCTTTGACTGGCGCGTCCTTTCGGCGCTTCCCCCGCATCGCCCGTTCATGCTATCGGGCGGCCTCACGCCGGAGAATGTGGGCGAGGCGATCCGCCTTGTCCGGGGCTTCGGTGTCAATCTGCTGGGCGTGGATGTCTCGTCCGGGGTCGAATCGGCTCCCGGCATCAAGGATCCCGCCCGGATCAGGGCTTTTGTTGCTGCCGCGCGCGAGGCCCAGGGAGTACGATGATGGTGGTGCAGGAACGCCCGAATTCCTTCCGGACGGGCCCGGATGACAATGGCCGTTTCGGCCTGTTCGGGGGTCGCTTCGTCGCGGAAACGCTGATGCCGCTCATCCTCGAGCTGCAGAAGGCCTATGAGGCCGCCAAGGGCGATCCGGCCTTCCATGCCGAGATGAGCAACATGCTCACCCATTATGTCGGCCGGCCCTCGCCGCTCTATTTTGCCGAGCGCATGACCGAGCATCTCGGGGGTGCAAAGATCTATTTCAAGCGCGACGAGCTGAACCATACCGGCGCGCACAAGGTCAACAACGTCCTCGGCCAGATCCTGCTCGCCCGCCGCATGGGCAAGAAGCGGATCATCGCCGAAACCGGCGCCGGCCAGCACGGGGTGGCCACGGCCACGCTCTGCGCCCGCTATGGCCTGCAATGCGTGGTCTATATGGGCGCGGTCGATGTCGAGCGGCAGAAGCCCAATGTCTTCCGCATGAAGATGCTCGGCGCCGAGGTCATTCCCGTCACGTCAGGCTCGAAGACGCTGAAGGACGCGATGAACGAGGCCCTTCGCGACTGGGTCACCAATGTCGCGGATACGTTCTACTGCATCGGTACCGTCGCCGGCCCGCATCCCTATCCGGCCATGGTGCGCGATTTCCAGTGCGTCATCGGCAACGAGACGCGCGAGCAGATGATGGCAGCGGAAGGCCGCCTGCCGGACAGCCTGATCGCGGCGATCGGCGGCGGCTCGAACGCCATCGGCCTGTTCCATCCCTTCCTGGATGATGCTTCTGTCCAGATCTTTGGCGTCGAGGCGGCCGGCCATGGCCTCTCCTCCGGCCTCCATGCCGCCTCGCTGACGGGCGGTCGCCCGGGCGTGCTGCATGGCAACCGCACCTATCTGCTGATGGATGAGGACGGGCAGATCAAGGATGCCCATTCGATCTCCGCCGGCCTCGACTATCCCGGCATCGGCCCGGAACATGCCTATCTGCATGATACCGGCCGCGTGACCTATCTCTCGGCCACCGATGACGAGGCGCTCGCCGCCTTCCAGCTCTGCTCGAAGCTCGAGGGCATCATTCCGGCGCTCGAACCGGCCCATGCCCTTGCCAAGGTGATCGAACTCGCGCCGAAACTGCCGAAGGACCACCTGATGGTCATGAATCTCTGCGGGCGCGGCGACAAGGACATCTTCACCGTGGCCGAGCATCTCGGGGGAATGTGACGAATGTCGACGCGTATCGCCGCCCGCTTCGCGGGAAATGCCGCTTCTGGCCGCGCCAGCCTTGTCACCTTCGTGACGGCCGGTGATCCGGACCCCGTCACCAGCCTCGCGCTGGTCAAGGCCCTGCCGGGCGCCGGCGCCGACGTGATCGAGCTGGGCATGCCTTTCTCCGATCCGATGGCCGATGGCCCGGCGATCCAATGGTCGTCGATGCGCGCGCTGAAGGCCGGGATGAGCCTCAAGGGCACGCTCGACCTCGTGCGCCAGTTCCGGGCCGGCAATCATGACACGCCGATCGTCCTGATGGGCTATTACAACCCGATCTATGTCTATGGCGTCGAGCGGTTCCTCGCCGATGCCGGCGCCGCGGGTGTCGATGGCCTGATCGTAGTGGATCTGCCGCCCGAAGAAGATGCCGAGCTCTGCGTGCCGGCCATGGCGGCTGGCCTCAACTTCATCCGGCTCGCAACGCCGACCACGGATGACAGGCGCCTGCCGGCCGTGCTGGCGAACACATCCGGCTTTGTCTATTACGTCTCGATCACCGGGATCACCGGCACCGCGACGCCGGATTTCTCGAAGGTTGCCGAGGCCGTTGCCCGGATCAAGCGCCATACCGACCTGCCGGTAGCGGTCGGTTTCGGTGTGAAAGCGCCGGAACATGCAGCGGCGATCGCCCGCGGGGCGGATGGCGTGGTGGTCGGCTCGGCTTTGGTCGAGCTGATCCGCACCTCGCTCGACGCGGAGGGCAAGGCCACGGAAAAGACCGTTTCCGCTGTCACGGATCTGGTCTCGTCGCTTGCAGCCGCCGTGCGCGGCGTGAAGAAGTAACAGCCTCGGCCTCGCCGGAACACACTCCGGCCCGGGCGTGCCCGGGCGAGGAGCAAAGCGACGCCGAGCGTATGCGAGGGAACCGGCAGCGGCGCAGCCGATCCCAAAGGAAACTCACCCTGCTCGGGCTGCAAGCCCGGGCGAGGAGCAAAGCGACGCCGAGCCGGGCGGCATAGCCGCCCATGCGAGGGGAGAGAGAAAACAGTGTCCACCGAAAGCACGATGAACTGGATCACCAATCTCGTCCGGCCGAAGATCCGGTCCCTGCTCAAGCGCGAGACGCCGGAAAATCTCTGGATCAAGTGCCCGGATACCGGGCAGATGGTGTTCCAGAAGGAAGTCGAGGACAATCTCTGGGTCATCCCCGGCTCGGAGCATCACCTCCGGATGGGGGCGAAGGCCCGGCTCGCGCATATGTTCGATGGCGGCCAGTACGAGACGGTCAAGGTTCCCGATGTCCCGGTCGATCCGCTGAAATTCAAGGATGAGAAGCGCTATACCGACCGCCTGAAGGATGCCCGCGCCAAGACCGGGCTGAATGATTCCGTCCTGATCGGCGTCGGCACGCTCGATGCGCTGCCGGTCACGATGGCCGTCCAGGATTTCGCCTTCATGGGCGGCTCACTCGGGATGGCCGCCGGCGAATCCATCATTGCCGCAGCGAATACCGCCTTCGAGCGCAAGTCGCCGCTGGTCCTCTTCATTGCATCCGGCGGCGCGCGCATGCAGGAAGGCATCCTTTCGCTGATGCAATTGCCGCGCACCACGGTGGCAATCCAGCGCCTGCGCCGGGCGGGCCTGCCCTATATCGCCGTCCTGACCAACCCGACAACCGGCGGCGTCACCGCTTCCTATGCCATGCTGGGCGATGTCCATATCGCCGAGCCGGGCGCGATGATCGGCTTTGCCGGTCCACGTGTGATCGAGCAGACGATCCGCGAGAAACTGCCGGAGGGGTTCCAGCGCGCGGAATACCTGCGCGATCACGGCATGGTCGACATGGTCCTGCACCGCAAGGAGATCCGGCCCACCGTATCCCGGTTGTGCCGGATCCTGAGCAAGCGCGAAGCCGCAGCCTGACGGAACATCGCCATGCAGCATGCGGATGCCTTCCTGGCGCGGTTCGAATCGCTTCATCCGAAGAAGATCGACCTGACGCTGGGCCGCACCGAGCGCCTGCTGGCGAAACTCGGCAATCCCGAGCGCAGGCTGCCGCCGCTGATCCATGTTGCCGGCACCAACGGCAAGGGCTCGACCATCGCTTTCATGCGCGCCATGCTCGAGGCAGCCGGTGCCCGCGTGCATGTTTTCACCTCGCCGCATCTCGTGCGGTTCCACGAGCGGATCCGCCTCGGACAGCCCGGCGGCGGCAGGCTGGTCACTGACGAGCTACTGGCCGAGGCCTGCGCCCGGATCGAGGCGATCAATGCCGGCGATCCGATCACGTTCTTCGAGATCACCACGGCCATGGCGCTGGATCTGTTCCACCGGCATCCCGCCGATGTCGTGCTGATGGAGGTCGGGCTGGGCGGTCGCTGCGATTCGACCAATGTCGTCGTCGGGCCGGCTGCCAGCGTGATCACGCCGGTCTCGATGGATCATCGCGAACATCTCGGCGACACGATCGGCAAGATCGCCTTCGAGAAGGCCGGCATCATCAAGCCAGGCGCGCCCGTGATCATCGCCGACCAGGATCCCGAGGCCGTGGCCGTCTGTCTCGAACAGGCGGCGCGACTCGGTTGCGAGGCGGTTATCGGCGGGCAGGATTTCCAGGCCCATGAGGAGCGGGGCCGCATGGTCTATCAGGCGGAGGACCGGCTCCTCGACCTGCCCCTGCCGCGCCTGCTCGGCCGCCACCAGATCGGCAATGCCGCCACGGCCATCGCGGCCCTGTCCCGGGCCGTGCCGGAATGGGCCCAGCCGGCCGCGATCGAGCATGGCCTCCTGCAGGTTGAATGGCCGGCCCGCTTCCAGCGGCTGCAGGGTCAGCTTTCGCGGCTGGCGCCCGCCGGGGCCGAACTCTGGCTCGATGGCGGGCATAACGAGGATGGCGCGCGGGTTCTCGCCGAGACGCTGGTCAGCCTCGAGGAGCGCCAGAGCCGCCCTGTCATCCTGCTGATGGGCACGATGGCCCGGAAGGATGCCCGTTCCATTCTCAAGCCCTTTGTCGGCCTTGCACAGGAATTGCTGGCCGTTCCGGTCGCGCATTCCCTTGCCCGTCCGCCGGAGGAACTGGCTGCCATTGCCCGCGAAACCGGCCTTCCCGCCGCCTCGACCGCCTCGGTGCGCGATGCATTGCGCTACCTCGCCGCCCGGTCCTGGCCGGTGGCACCGCGGATTCTCATCATCGGCTCGCTTTATCTCGCCGGCGAGGTCCTGCAGGCGGATGGCTCCTTGCCCGCCTGATCAGCCGCGCACGGAGCCTTGGACAACAAAAACCCGGCACGCGGCCGGGTTCCTGATCCTGAGCGAAGGATTGGATCGGGTCAGGCCGTGGCCTGGATCCATTTCGACAGGTCGGATTTCGAACCGGCGCCGACCTTGGTCGCGGCCAGCTTGCCATCCTTGAAGATCATCAGCGTCGGGATCGAGCGGATGCCGTACTGGGCGGCGATTTCCTGGTTCTCGTCGACATTGACCTTGGCGATCTTGACCTTGCCGGCCATCTCGGTGGCGATTTCCTCGAGCGCCGGCGCGATCATCCGGCACGGGCCGCACCAGGGCGCCCAGAAATCGACGACGACCGGCTCGGCCGATTGCAGGACATCCGCCGCAAAGCTCTTGTCGGTCACAATGTGGGTATTCGCGCCCATGGAATTTCCTTTCGGCAGGCAAAGCGTTCACGCGGAAAGGTAGGCATTGCCCGGGCCTGAATCAAGGCGCGCCGCATTCAGGCGCGGTCGGGCGGCGGAATCCCGTCAAGGGCGGCCCGGAGCAAGACCGGGTCGAGCGGCTCGACGGTCATCGTCCGCGTCCACAGGATCGCGCCGTCGACCGCCCTGTCAGGGTAGAGCTGCTCGAGCAGGGATGCATAGACAGCCATCTGGCGGGCAATGCCGGCGCCGAGGCTGTCGCCGCGCCATCCGCTCTTGATGTCGAGGAACCCCACCCGCTCGGGCGTCACCCGAAGTCGGTCGAGACGGGCCTCGACGGGGTAGGCCTTGCTATCGGCGAGCCGAACCAGCCCGGCAATCGCCGCCTCTGCGCGCGAGCCTGGCCCGAACCAGAATGCCATATCCTCGTGGGCCAGCATGGCCAGCACCGACGTGAGGAGGGGTTCGGTGGCCTCTGCGGGGAGTATCGGCATCGCCCGGGCGATCCATATCCGGCCGGCGGCGGCACGCTGGGGGGCCGGCAGCGGGGCCAGAACCTCGAACAGCCGGTGGAGCAGGATTCCCCGTTCCCGCGGCGCGAGCGGGCCGGGGCTCCCGTCGGGTGAGGCCCGTTCGGGGCCGGCCAGACCGGAAGGGACAAGCCGCGCCGGAACCGGCGCTTCCGCACGCGGTGGGGTGAACAGCCATGCAGGCAGGCCGATTGCGGCATTCCGCGTCTCGTCCGGTCCGGTCGGTGTTGCCTTTTCCACCTGGCGCCCGGTGCAGGAAGGCGGAATGCGCATGAAGTTCCGGCCCAGCCCGCCGAGACCCATCGCCTCCGCCTCCGGATCCGGTGTGACGATCACCCGCGGATGCACCGCGAATCCCTCCCGTGCCATCTGGTACCAGGTGGCGTTGCCCGCATCCGCCATCGCCTGTTCCATGCCGGCATCGATTTCCCTTTTGGACGGAGACTTGTTCCAGAAGCCGCCGATGATCAGGCGGTCCGAAGCCCGGGTCATTGCGACATAGAAAAGGCGACGGTTTTCTTCCCGCTGCTTCCGGTCAAGTTCGGCAATCTCGATATCGAAGGCGGGCTGCTTCTCGAGGTCGGCGCCCAGCCAGCCAAGGAGCGGCCCCGTTGCGTCCCGAAGCAGGACCGGATCATTCCGCTTGAGGCTTTTCGGCTTGCCCATCGTGTCGCACAGGAACACGATCCGCCCTTCGAGCCCCTTGGATCCATGGACCGTCATCACACGGATCAGGTTGCTGCGCGAATCCATGTCGCGCTTGATCTGGGTGCTGCGATTGCGCTGGTCGAGCAGGAACAGCATCAGCGAGCTGGTCTCGCGGCTCTCGAAAGCCTGGGCCTCCTGCAGCAGGGCATCGATCGGTTCGTGGATATCCGAGCCCAGCCGCGCCTCCAGCGCCCTGCGCCCGGTCCGGCCCGATTGGTCAGGCACGGGCTCGGACAGCAGGGCGGCAAGGAAGGCATAGGGGCCGACCCGCTTCGCCCGCCGGGCAAGCTGCCGCAGCCGGCTGCCGACGTCGCCGAGGCCAGGATCGGCCTGCACGGCTTCCCAGAGCGAACCCTTGCGGCCCCGGGCCACCGATTCGAGAGCGGGTTCATCGACCCCGAAGAGCGGGCTCCGCAGGGCCGTGGCCAGCGCCAGGTCATGGCCCGGGCTCAGCACGGCCTCGGCCACGACCAGCAGGTCCTGCACGGCGATATGGTTCTGGAGCGTCAGCCGGTCCGCTCCTGCAACCGGAAGGCCGCGGCGCTTCAGTGCGCGTAGCATCGCCTCGAAGAAGGGCCCGCGGTCCCGCACGAGGATGAGCACGTCCCCGGGCCCGATCGGCTTGCCATCGCGCAGGTGCCGTTCGCCCGTATCGATCCAGCGCCGGATGGTGCCGGCAATCCTCTCGGCCAGCGCCTGCGGCGGCGGTTGCCGGGGGCCCGGCGGCGCCTGGTCGGCGATGGGTGGCCGGGTGATCGGCCAGAACTCTGCCTCACCGGGAAAATCAGGCCAGGCGGCCTGATGTTCGATCGCCTCGCCGGACAGCGCGACACCCTCGCGGAAATCGGGATGGGCGAAGATGCAATCGACCAGCCCGAGCAGGTCCGGGCTCGACCGGAACGAATAGTTCAGCGGAACGGGGCTGCGGATCGGATCGACCGGCCGCGCGAGATCCCCGAAATGCTGCCGCGCCGCTTCGAATTCGGCCGGGTTCGCACCCTGGAAGGAGAAGATTGACTGCTTTTCGTCGCCGACGACAAACAGGCTCCGCGGGCGCGATACCCCGCCTTCGCCCGCGAAGAATTCCTCCGTGAGCGACTTGAGGATCTCCCACATGTCGGGCGTGGTGTCCTGCGCCTCGTCGACGAGCACATGGTCGATGGAGGCATCGAGCTTCATCATGATCCATCCGGCATGGCCGGAGCGGACCAGCCGGCAGAGCGAACCGATCAGGTCGTTGAAGTCGAGGGCATTCCGCGCCTGTTTCAGCGCCTCGTAGCGGCCATGGACGGCTTCGCCGAAGGTCATCAGCGCCAGCGAGCGCTCGATCGCCGGAAAGGCATCTTCGAGCTGGCGGGCGGTCGCGAATGTCCCGACCAACGTTTCGAACCGTTCCCTGAGGCCGGGCACCTTCTTCTGCTGGGCCTCACTGAACAGCCTCATGTTCAGCTGCTTCTTCTTCGTCATCACCACGTTGGTCAGCGGTGTGAAACGGATTTCGGGCGGGAGTTGGCCGGTGCCGAGGATTTCGTCTATGGCCGCGATGATGGCATCGCGGGTCTTCCCCTCGCCGAGACCGCGCGTCATGTCCTGCCAACCCGCCAGAACCCGGTCCGAGGGCAGGTGCGCATGGGCCCGCTGGACGGCCTCGTCCGGCCCTTCGCCGGGCAGCAGCCCCAGCAGGGAGCGCAGGGTCGCCTCGCGGGTTTCGGGCGGCGGCAGGCTCTCGCCACGGATGGCCAGGCGCGCCAGCAACGCCGAGGCCGAGGCGAGGGTTTTCTCGAACGTGGCGAGGCCGCTGCTGTCCAGCAAGGTCTGGAAAGCACGGCCGAGGGGGTTCCCGGGATCGACGATGGCGCGCCCGAGGATCGTCTGCCGGGCCTCTTCCTGCAGGCCCTGCGCGCTGGCCTCGTCGAGGATCTCGAAATTGAGCGGAACCCCCGATTCAAGCGGGAAAAGCCGGAGAATCCGTTCCGCAAAGGCATGGATGGTCTGGATCTTCAATCCACCGGGCGTTTCGATGGCCCGCGCGAACAAGGTGCGCGCCTGCTCGAGCTGGACCGGCGAGAGCCCGGCCGGGCCGGGCTCCGGTCTGAGCATCATGCCGATCGCTGCGTCCAGCGCGGGATCGTCGAGCCCGACCCAGCGCGCCAGCTCCTCGAAGATGCGGTTCTGCATCTCGGCCGCAGCAGCCTTGGTGTAGGTCAGGCACAGGATCCGATCCGGTGTGGCGCCGGCCAGCAGTAGCCGGATCACTCGGTTGCGGAGGATGCTGGTCTTGCCCGAACCGGCATTGGCGGCCACCCAGGCATGCAATGCCGGATCGGTGGCACGCAGGCGTTGTTGTTTCTCCGCGAGGGGCAGCAAGTCAGGCGTTCTCGCCATCGCCATCTCCCTCGTCTTCGGTTTCAAGCCCGCCCAGGGCATCCCATTCCCGCACCCGGGCGAGATGGTCGAAATCACCGGCCCGCTGCCGCTTGGCCGGGTTGAGCCGCGATGTGTAGCCCTTCTCGCCCGCGGCAAGGGCGTTCAGCTCCTCCACGAGACTGTTCCAGATCGCCTCGCTGCGGGGCATTTCCTCGCCGGAATAGATGGCCGCCGGTTCGCCATCGGCCCGGTCGCCCACCGCCAGATAGGCCAGTTCCGCAAGTTGCGTCGCCGGCGGCAGCTTCGGAAAGGCACCGCGTATTGCGAGGGCGCCGGTGACCGGCAATTGCGGCGCCAGGCCTCTTTCGAGGTCGCCCTTGCCCGGAATGGCATTGCCGGTCTTGTAGTCGAAAATGGCCAGCGCACCGTCCGGCCCCCGTTCGAGGCGATCGGCCTTGCCGACCAGCAGCATGCTGTCGCCCGTGGCCAGCACGAGCGGGAAGCGCGCCCGCGATTCCGTCAGCACCGCGAAACCGAGATCCCGCCGGGCCCGGTCGAAGGCCACGAAGGCCGGGATGAAGCGCTCGAAGGGCCGCCACCAGAAAGCATGCCGCGCCGGATCCGAGCGGATCTCACCGAAAACCTGCCGGCCGATTGCGCGGAGCCGGTCCTGCGCCGCTTCCGGATCGGCAGGCGGCTCTCCGGCAGCGTAGAGTTCGAGGCAGCGATGGACGAGATTGCCGCGATCCCGGGCATCGATCGGCGGATCGATCGGGTTCAGCGCGCTCAGGACGAGGATATGACGGGCATAGAGGGCGAAGGGATCCCGCCGGAGCGACTCGAAATCGGTGATGTTCATCCGGGCCGGCACGCGCGGCCGGGCCGGGATGGGCGAGGGGCGGCTGATCGGCTCCGGTGGCGCGCCGGTCTCGTCGAGGGCGGCCGTCAGGGCCAGCACGGTGTCCCCCCGCGCCTGCAGCCCGTCCCAGGCCTCCTTGCCGCACAAGGCCTCGAGGCGCCGCCAGAACCGCGACGGCTGCGCCGGACCGTCGCCCGCGTTCTGGGCGCGGGAGAGAACCAGATCCAGATGTCCGGCCAGCATCTGGAAGTCATGCGCACTCTGTCCGATCCGCCGCTCCGGCGGGGTCAGGCCGAGATGCAGCCGCATCGTTCGGTTGAGGAAGGGGTCTTCCCGGGCGGCCGGCGGGAACTGGCCTTCGTTCAGCCCGCCGAGGATCACGCGGTCAGCCGAAAGGAGGCGGGCCTCGAGCGGCCCCAGGATGGCCGCCCGGCTATGCCCGCCCGTGGCCGGCAGGACAGCTTCCGCCAGCGTGGCCCGCAGGATCTCGCGCAATTCGGTGCCCCCGCCCGTCTGGTCGGCCCCGGCCTGGCGGAGGGCATCCAGCACGCCCATGAGCTGGATTCCGCTCGGGTGGCTCCGCCAGAGCGGTGGGCCCTCCGACGGCCGCGTGAGGCCGTCAAGGGCCTCGATGAAGGCGTCCAGCAGGGCCGGAAGGGAAAGGCTTGCTTCTTCGAGCAGCGGCGCGAGAACCGCCTCCAGCCGTCCGGCAAGTTCGAGCAGGGGCGCCCATTCCGCCGGGTCCACAACCCGGTCGCCCTCTCCGGCCTGGGCGAAGGCCTGCTCGACCTGCCGCTTCAGGCCCGGCCGCTCTGCCGCGCGGCGCTGGCGGAACACCTTCATCTCGAGCCCGGTGACATTCTGGCCCAGCGCGGCTTCCGGAAGGCCGAGCCGGAGATCGGGATGGCGGAGCAGCGCGATCAGATGGGCGCCGGTCGGCTCCTCGACGGCGCGGAGCAGGAGGATCGCCAATTGGCCGGCCTGCAGGTCGCGCAGCCGGAGCCCGGCCGAATCCTCGATCGCCAGCCCCCAGCGCTTCAGGTCCGATTGTACGCGGAGCGCGAGCATCCGGTCCGCCGTCACCAGCGCGACGGTGCGTTCCGGTGTTTCCAGCGTCTCGCGGATCAGGATCGCGATTGCCAGGGCCTCGCGCCTCGGATCCGGCGCTTCGAGCACGATCATGCCTCCGGTGGCCGCCGGAAGATCCCGGCTGGCCTGGCTTGCCCGCCAGAGATGGACCGTTTCCGCCGGCCCCAGGGCTTCCGAGATCAGGCGGTTCCGGGCGCGCATCGCCGGTGCCGGCTCCGCCAGCGGCATGACCGCCTCGCGGGGCACGCCGATCATGGCCAATGTGGTCTTGAGATGCGACTGGGCATGGGCGAAGCGCGTCGCCAGCGAGGCCTTCTCGTCGCCGATCAGTTCCCAGTTGCCGGCACTGAGATCCAGATCGAGCCCCGGCAGGACCACGGCGCCGGCATCATGCCGGGCAATGGCGCGCATCAGCCGGGCGGTGGCGGGCACCGAACCGGTCGAGCCGGCGAGGAGAAAAGCGCCGGCCGCGCCATCATGGATCCGGCGTGCCTCGGCATCGAGCGCCGCCCGCCGCAGCGCCTTGGCATCCTCGAAGCCCTGCTCGGCCAGCAGCGCAGGCCAGGTTTCCGCAGCGATCTGCAGGAAGCGCCGCGTTTGCTCCCAGTAGACATCGTGCCGGGACGCGTCGTAGCCCGGCGGTGCTGCCCGCGCGAGGATGTCCAGCGGCAGGTCGGCGATGATCGTCTCGTCGATCAGGCTGCCCAGCGCATCGGCAAGGGCCAGCCTTTCGCGCATGGCATGCGGGCCGGCCTCCGCCGGCGCTTCGCGGCCGGCAAGCCGGATCAGCGCCCGGTGCCAGGCTGAGACCAGTGGCAGGAGCAGGAAGCGTCGGCGCATCCCGTCGAGCGGTATGACCGGGCCGGCCTCCTCCGGATCATCGGTGCTGTCGAGCGTTTCCTCCAGCGGATCCCATGGCTCCCCGAGCGCCCGGATCCGGGGCAGCAGGACCGGCCTCGGCGCCGTCGCGGCCAGCAGCCGGTCACGCAGGGTCGCCCGCACGCGCCGCGTCGGCACGAAGATCGTCAGGTCGGCAAGCTCATCCGGCTGGCTGCCATAGCGGCCCGGCAGGAGGCGTCCGTCGAGCAGGGCCTCGACGAGGCAGGACACGAAATCGGTGCCCGGGTGGATGGTGAAGACCTGCGGGACCGGGCGCGCCATCCGCCTACCGGTCATAGAGGTCGAGCGCGCGCTCGGCCTCGGCGAGGGCCTCCGGCGTCCCGACATGCATGAACACCCCGTCGAGGCGCAGGCCGAACAGGCGGCCCTTTTCCGCCGCCTCGTCGAAGATGCGGTTCAGCGAGAAGATCTCGGGCTTGCCGGCGAAGCTTTCCGGCTTGAGAATGCCCACGCCGGTATAGGCGAAGGGAGCGACGTCCCGTCGGTCGGGCCGTCTCAGCCGGCCGGCGCCATCCATCAGGAAATCGCCACGGCTGCCCCAGCCGATCGTCGTGACGGCCGGCGCGACCAGCAGCAGCACATCCATTGCCTCGGGATCGAAGGCTTCCTGCATCCGGATCAGGTTGCGCCGGGGGCCGTCGAGCCAGATCGTGTCGGCATTCAGCGTGAAGAAGGGCGCGCCGCCGAAAGCAGGGAGGACCTTGAGGATGCCGCCGCCCGAATCGAGCAGGCGTTCGCGCTCCTCGGAGATGGTGATTGCCGGCAGGCGGCGGCCGGCAACATGGCGGATGATCTGGTCGGGCAGGTAATGCACGTTGATCACCGCTTCGGTGATCCCCGAATTCGCGAGCTGGTCGAGATTGTGGTCGAGCAGGGTCTTCCGGCCGGCTTCAATCAGCGGCTTCGGACGGGTTTCCGTCAGCGGCCGCATCCGCGTTCCCAGCCCCGCGGCCAGAACCATCGCCTTGCTGATCCGCTGCACCGTGCTGGCCTCCCTGCTCGACACCCTGTTCCCTCGGCTCGGCGAATCCCGGCAGGTGAGTCGCGTACCATGTCTTCAGCTTTGCCAAGCCCGGATGGGCAAGGCAACGCTTCAGATAGGCCTCGATCCGGGGGATATGCTTGATATAGCCCGGCTTGCCGTCGCGGCGGTCGAGCCGCACGAAGATCCCCAGAACCTTGGAGGCGCGCTGCGCCCCGAGAATGGCATAGGCCTGCGCGAAGGCCTGCATGTCGAAATCCGGATCCCGCGCGCGCCGCATCCGGGCATAGCGGGCCAGCAACTGCAGTTCCAGCTCTTCGGGCACCGTGACGCGCGCATCCTGCAGCAGCGACACCACGTCATAGGCCGGGTGCCCGATCACGCAATCCTGGAAGTCGATCAGTCCCATCCGCTTGAGTCCGTCGCGTTCGGGCATCCAGATCAGGTTCGGCGAATGATAATCGCGCAGGGTCCAGGTCTTCGCGCCCGAGGTGACAGGCTCGAGGACGGAAACCCATTGATCGACATAGGCCAGCCGGGTCGCCGCATTCGGCGTCTTCATCGTGCGATAGGCGAAGAACCAGTCCAGCAGCAATTCGGTCTCGATGGTCAGCGCCTCGAGATCGTAGCGATGCAGCTTGTGGGTCAGGATGCCTTCGACAGGCAATTCCTGGGGCAAGGTGCGCGCATGCAGCTCGGCCAGCACATCCACGGCCAGCTGGTAGCGTTCCGGGATCGGCCCGTCCGGCCCGATCACACCGCCGGGGCCGAGATCCTCGATCAGGAGCAGGCCGGCATCGAGGTCGCTGGCAAGGATGTCCGGCGCCGAGAAACCCTGGTCGCGCAGGCCACGCGCCATCGCGACGAAGGCATGGACGCTCTCTGCAAGATGCACCAGCGTGGAATAGCTCTTGCCGAGCCGGATGGCTGGACCATCAGGCCGGCGCGGCGCGATCATCAGGATGGCCTTCCGCCCGCTATCCGGGTCCGAGATCCGCTCATAGGCGCGGACCGAGGCATCGCCGAGCATGAATTCTCGGGCGGGGTCGCCGAATCCGGCCTTGGCGAACAGCGCCTCGATGGCCCGCCACCGGTCGAGACGGCTGGCGAAGCGGCCTTGCGCCGTCAGCGTGACGAGCCGGCCCTGCCCGTCGGGCGGAATGGCAAAAGCCACGTCCAGCCGGTCCGCCGCGAGGGCTTCGCCTGCCTTTTCCGCCCATTCGCACAGGACGATGGCATTCTCCGCCGCATCCTCCCAGCCGAGTTCCACCAGCTCAGACACATCCGCAACACGATAGAGATCGGCATGGACGATCCGGAAGCCATCGCCGTCATAGGTCTGCATCAGCGTATAGGTCGGGCTCGGTACTTCAAGGGCGGGCTGGCGTGTCAGTGCGCGGATCAAGGCCCGGGCGAAAGTCGTCTTTCCGGCACCGAGATCCCCGCTGAGCGTCACGAGATCGCCGGGACGGAACTCTGCCGCCAGCTTCTGCGCCAGCCTTGTCGTGGCTGGTTCATCGGGCAGGAACTGTTGCCATTGCCAGGCCGGGCCGGGGCTCGCCATCACGCCTCGGGGAGGAAGACGACGGTCTGGTGCCCGCCGGAGGGGTTGTCGTGGATGTCGATGCGCCCGCCATGCAGCAGCACCAGAGCCTTGGCCAGCGAGAAGCGCAGGCCCTGCTCGCGCTCGATGCCCGGCAGAACCGCCGACTGGCCGGGCACCGCGCTGACGCCGGGGTGATTTCCGCTATCGGTCACCTCCAGCACGATTCCGCCTTCGGCCTTGCGCACGGCCAGCCGGACGGTTTCGCCCGGCTGGGCAAAGGCGACGGCATTGGCCAGCAGGTTGAACACGATATGCCGGAACCGCTTGGGATCGGCCATGACCGGTGGAAGCCCCGCCTGCAGGTTCAGCGAGAGGCGGATCTTGGCATCGCCGAGCCGGTCCTTCAGGCCCTCCGTCGCCTCGGCGATCGCGGTGCCGAGATCCACCGGCGCCTTGACGATCTCCACCCCGCCGGATTCCACGCCCGCAAGGTCGAGAATGTCGGAGGTCAGCGCCAGCACGGCATCGGCTGCCCGCGAAAGATCCTGCGCATAGGCAAGCTGCTTCGGCGTCAGCTCGCCGGCCACGCCGCCAGCCAGCGCCTGGGCCAGCCCGACCACGCTGGTCAGAGGCGAGCGCAGCTCGAAAGAGACCGACTTGATGAAATCCGTCCGCAGGCGCGCGGCCTGGCGCAGCGCCTCGTTATGGTCGCGCAGGCGGTTCTCGGCCTGAACCGTATCGGTGACATCGGTCACGGTGACCAGGGTCGCCCGGTCCGGCAGCGGCGCGGTTGCAACGGTCAGCGTGCGCCCATCAAGCGTGACCAGGTTGAACTGCTCGTCATCACGGGCCTCCATGAGGCTGCAGACGATTTCCGAGATCCGGCGCCAGCCGCCGGGCGGCAGCTTGGTGATGGTGGCGCCGATGCTCTCGACATGCGGCCGGCCCTGGAGCGCCTCGGGTTCAAGGCTCCAGATCTGCGCGAAGGCCGGGTTCGACAATTGCAGGCAGCCATCCGAGCCGAACACGCCCACGCCCTCGGACAGGGCCATCAGCGTTTCCCATTGCGTGTTCTTCAGCTCTTCATAGGAGGTGGCCAGGGTGAAGCGCTCGGTTTCGTCCTCGAAGAGATAGGTCAGCCCCCCCTGCGGATTGGGCGAGATGACCACCCGCAGCGAGCGGCCATTCGGCAGTCGCCAGCCATGTTCGGTGGTTTCGGCGGAGGCATATTGCGCCAGCAGCGAGGCCTTCCATTCGCGGAAGTCGCTGGCTTCGGGCAGGCGGCCCCGGGCGCGCAGCTGGTCGAGCACGGCACCGTTGGCGGGTTGCCCCTGCAGGAAGCTGCGATCCAGCGCGAAGAGATCGACAAAGGCCCGGTTGAAATAGGTCAGCACCTGCTGCTGGTTGAAGATCGCGACTGCGGTCGGCAGCTCGTCCAGCGTCCGGACATGGGCCTCCATCTGCCGTTCGAGGGCGAGGCGCGTCGCTTCCAGCTCGCTGATATCCAGGGCGAAGCCGCCACCGCCCTCCGGCCCGGTCACCTCGACCACATCGACCTTTCGCCTCTGCCCGGCGAAGATCGCCGTGACCGAGCCGTGGTAACGACCCTGCCGCACCTGCGTCTGGCGGATCGCGGCGCGATCGTCGCTGTCGAGGATTTCCGTCTGCCGCGAGAGCACGGCATCCGGACCCGGCAGGTCCACGGCCTGCGCATAGGCGGTGTTGACCCAGCCCAGCTTGCCGGCCCGGTCACGCAGCCATACCGGCTGCGGAATGGCTTCCAGCACGGTGCGCAACTGTGCCTGCGCGGCCTCGAGGGCGAATTTCTCGTCCATCATCCGCGCAACGGCCAGCCGCTCTCCGGTGGCCACCTTGATGGCCATGACCGCGCGCCCGGCAATCGGCCTGCCCTCGATCTCGAGGAAGTCGCCGCGGCTGGACCGGGCATTCATGCTGAAGGAGGCTCCCTCCGAGCGAAGCTGCAGGAGATGGCTGTCCAGCTGGCGCGCTTCGGCGTCGGGCAGCCATTCGGCGAAGGCCAGCACCCGGTGCGGATTGGTCGTCTCGACCACGATCCCGGGATCGCCCTCGAATTCCGCCTCGCCCTTCGGCCCGTTCCAGGCAACGAGCAGCCTTTTGTCGGTCGTCAGGAACAGGGCGGAGCGTTCCATGCGGGCATGGGAATCGCGGATCGTGCGGTTCTGCTCCTCGAAATGTTCGTTCCAGAGCCGCCTCGCCCGGACATGGAGGATCGAGATCGCGGTGGCATAGATCGTGACAACCAGCAGGGCGATGCCGAAGGGGAGCGCGCTGTGCATCAGGCCATAGGCCTGCTGGCCCATGCCGGGCAGCCGGAGCTGGAATGTCTCGGCATTGTCCTGCGCGAGAGCCTGGAGCGGCACGAGCGCGGACAGGAAGGTCGACGACCGGAGGCCAGCAGCCAGCCGCGCCCAGCGCCGCGTCCAGGCGGAGCCGCGCCGTTCCGTCTTCCTGTCCGATGCCTCGAACCCCATTCCCTGGCCTCCGCGCGCTCCCCGCCGAGGAAGCACGATTGCCGCCGCGTGCCGCGAATCACTTTCGCATCGCCGCGGCGCGCACTTTAACCAGCCCGAGACTCCGTCAGGAAGTGGTTAGCAAACAATTAATGCGCCCGGTTTCCCGGGCGCATTGTGGGCATTTCGGAACGAAACACGAATGCGGCCCGGAGGCCGCAACCCTGAATCAGTAGCGGTAGGTTTCCGGCTTGAACGGGCCGGCTTCCGGCACGCCGATATAGCTGGCCTGCTTGTCCGACAGCTTGGTCAGCTTGGCGCCGACCTTCTCGAGATGCAGCGCCGCGACCTTCTCGTCGAGATGCTTCGGCAGCGTGTAGACCTTGTTCTCGTACTTGGCGTGGTGGTTCCAGAGTTCGATCTGGGCCAGCGTCTGGTTCGAGAACGAGCAGGACATCACGAAGCTCGGATGGCCGGTGGCATTGCCGAGATTCACGAGGCGGCCTTCCGAGAGCAGGATGATGCGCTTGCCATCGGGGAACTCGACCTCGTCCACCTGCGGCTTCACATTGTCCCACTTGAAGTTCTTCAGGGAGGAAACCTGGATCTCCGAGTCGAAATGGCCGATGTTGCAGACGATGGCGCGATGCTTCATCGCCCGCATGTGGTCGACGGTGATGACATCCACGTTGCCGGTGGCGGTCACGAAGATGTCGGCGCGCGGCGCGGCATCGTCCATCGTCGTCACTTCATAGCCTTCCATCGCCGCCTGCAGGGCGCAGATCGGGTCGATTTCCGACACAAGAACGCGGCAGCCGGCCTGGCGCAGCGAGGCGGCCGAGCCCTTGCCCACATCGCCATAGCCGGCGACCATGGCGACCTTGCCGGCCATCATCACGTCCGTGCCACGGCGCAGCGCGTCGACGAGGCTCTCGCGGCAGCCATAGAGATTGTCGAATTTCGACTTCGTCACCGAATCGTTCACGTTGATCGCCGGGAAGGGCAGGCGGCCGGCCTTGGCCAGCTCGTACAGGCGGTGCACGCCGGTGGTCGTCTCTTCCGAGACGCCCTTGATGGCATCGCGCACGCGGGTGAACCAGCCCGGATTTTCCTTGAGGATCCGCTTGATCAGCGCGAAGAAGATCGTCTCTTCCTCGTTGCCCGGCTTGTCCAGGAAAGCGGTCTTGCCGGCTTCCGCCTCGGCGCCGAGGATGATCAGCATGGTCAGGTCGCCGCCATCGTCGAGGATCATGTTCGGCGTGCCGCCATCACCCCACTGGGCGGTGAGGTAGACATAGTCCCAGTATTCTTCGAGCGTCTCGCCCTTGATGGCGAAGACCGGCGTGCCGCTGGCCGCGATGGCGGCAGCGGCATGGTCCTGTGTCGAGTAGATGTTGCAGGACGACCAGCGCACATCCGCGCCGAGATGCTTCAGCGTCTCGATCAGCACGGCAGTCTGGATCGTCATGTGGAGGCAGCCGGCGACGCGGGCGCCCTTCAGCGGCTGCTGGCCCTTGTATTCGGCGCGAACCGCCATGAGACCCGGCATTTCGGTCTCGGCCATGTCGATTTCCTTGCGACCCCAGGCGGCAAGGCCGATATCCTTCACGATGTAATCCATGGAACCCTCGATGATGGTCGCGCTGACCCTGCAGCGCGGACAATGTCTTGCCCGGAAGCGAACCGCTCGGCAGGCACGACGGCGCTATAGCAGAACCGGCAAGGGCCCGCAATAAAGATATAAAGATTTCTTTATGTCGAATGCGAGGGTCGTACGACGCGGCCGGAAAGTCTGGCTCGGGCAGCCGGAACCCGCCTGCAAGGCAGGTCGGATGAGGCCGTCAAGCCGGTCGGGATTATTCGTCTTCGCCGAAGCGGTTGGCGAGAAGCGCCTGGAGCGCGTCCAGCGCCTCGCTGGCCTGGACACCGCGGGCCGCCACGGAAACCGTGGTGCCCTGTGCGGCGGCCAGGGTCAGCAGGCCCATGATCGACGTGCCGCCGACAGTCTCGCCACAGCGTGTCACCTGCACCTCGGCATCGAAGGCCTCGCAGCATTGCACGAACTTGGCGGAGGCGCGGGCATGCAGCCCCTTGCGGTTGATGATCGGGAATTCCCGTACCAGGGCGCCGTCAAGAACCGGAGGCGGGGGGCAGGGCTGTTCCATCATCGTGTCTCACCGGCCGGCCAGGATATGGCTGGCCACATTGATATATTTCCGCCCTGCATCCTGCGCCTGAACCACGGCCTCGGCGAGCGGGCTGCTCTCGCGGACCTTGGCCAGCTTGACCAGCATCGGCAGGTTGATCCCGGCAATGACCTCGACATGCGTGCCGTTCATCGCCGAGATGGCGAGGTTCGACGGCGTGCCGCCGAACATGTCGGTCAGCACGACGACGCCGTCGCCGCTATCGACATCATGGATGGCGGCCACAATCTCGCCACGACGGGCATCCATGTCGTCTTCGGGGCCGATGCAGACCACTGCGAGTTGCTGCTGGCGGCCGACCACATGCTCCATGGCGGATCGGAATTCTGTCGCGAGCTGCCCGTGGCTGACGAGTACCAGGCCAATCATGAAGAGATAAGGTCCTCTTTCCGCCCGGAAGGGCAGGTCGCGCATTTTGTCCAGCCGCGCGCCTTTGGCAAGCGAAACCAGCATTTTGCTGCCAGTTTTTCGCAAATGCGAGATTAGGGCGCCAGCCAGCTGAAAACAAGATCCGCCTTGGCCGGGAGATCGCGGTCTGCGGGCAGGACAAGCCGGCGGATCGGAACCCCGAGAAGGAGGAGGCGACCGGCCTCCGCTGGCGGCAGCCTTTCCGGCCCGGGCTCGAGCGTCACCACGGCCGAGATGACGGCTTCCTCCGCGATTTCCCGCGAGAGAATGCCGGTGCCGCGCGCCTCGATCAGCCCCCGGATCCGGGCATGGCCCCGCCCGATCACGCGCCCGCCGGCGAGATGGATGATCACCCGGTCATCGCCGACAAGGCGGGCATGCTGCCCGCTCGCCCTGGCCCGCGCCAGCAGGGCCAGCGCGAGCGCGGACTTGCCCTGCCCGGATGCTCCCATGATCAGGACGCCCTGTTCGCCGAGCACCACGCATGTGGCATGCAGCGTCTCGGCCGGCAGGGTCTCGGCCGGCAGGGTCATGGGCTCGGGCCGGTCATCGGCAGCGAGACGATGAAGCGCGCGCCCGCCCGCTCGCCCGAGGCTGCGAGGATGTTCTCGGCCCGGATCGTGCCGCCATGCGCCTCGACGATCTGCTTGGAAATGGCGAGGCCGAGGCCGGAATTCTGGCCGAAGCCATGGTCGGGCCGGTCCGTGTAGAACCGCTCGAAGATGCGCTCGAGCGCATGATCGGGAATGCCGGGGCCGTCATCCTCGATCCGGATCTCGGCGCGCATGCCAGCCGGCATCGCCGTGACGCGCACCGTCCCGCCTTCCGGCGAGAAGGATTGGGCATTGTCGATCAGGTTGTTGAAGACCTGGACGATGCGGCTGTCATGGCCACGCACGAGCATCGGCCGGCTCTTCGGGCCGGCGGCGGGCAGGATGACCTCGACACGAGCCTCGCCCGGCTTGAGCACGTCGTTCTTCATGCCTGCCACGGTGCCCAGCAGGGCGCCGAGATCGACGAGATCCGCCTGGGCACGCTGCAATTCGGCATCGAGGCGGGAAGCGTCCGAAATGTCGGTGATCAGCCGGTCGAGGCGCTTCACGTCATGGACGATCACCTCCAGCAGCCGGTCCCGGCTTTCCGGGTTGCGCGCGAGCGGCAGGGTTTCCACCGCGCTGCGCAGCGAGGTCAGCGGGTTCTTGAGCTCATGCGCGACATCCGCTGCAAAGCGCTCGATCGCCTCGATCCGGCTGTAGAGCGAGCCCGTCATGTCGCGCAGCGAGGCCGAGAGCTGCCCGATCTCGTCCGAACGCTCGGAGAAATCGGGGATTTCCTCGCGGGCCCGCGTGCCGCGCCGGACCCGGTCCGCCGCCTCCGACAGGCGCCGGACCGGCTCCGCGATCGTGCCGGCGAGCAACACCGAGAGCACGAGCATCACCCCGGACGCGATCAGGAAGACCAGCACGAAGCCCCAGCGCTCCTCCGCGATGATCCGGTCAACGTCGCCTTCCTGGGTCGAGAGCAGCAGCGCGCCCTTGATCCGGCTCCCGCGCTGGATCGGGCTGGCCGCATAGACAATGGTCTGCCCGTCGGCCGCGACGCGGACGACATTGCCCGAACCGCCCTTCAGCGCGCGCTGGATTTCCGGCAGGCCGGGCGCGGCGGCATTGTCGGGCTGCGAGAGCTCCACCCGGCCGAAACGCTGCTTCACCGCATTCCAGCTGCGGGTGAAGAGCGTCCAGTCGGATTCGTCATCCGCAGCCGGGCGCGGGTCGGAGAAGGCGCCGGGGGTATAGAAGGCCTTGGTGTCGAGCAGCAGCAGGCCATCCTGGTCATAGATCCGGGCCCGTGTGCGCGTGGGCGTGACCAGCCGCTTCAGGATGGGGGCCACCCGCGCCGGGTTGATCGAGAACTCGAACCAGTCCGGCGCCTGTTCCTCGCGCTGCGGGGTTTCGCTCAGCTGCTGCTGGAGCAGCTTTTCCGGATCGAGCTGGATCGTGTTGTCGCTGGTCGAGGCGGCACTGGCAATGGCGGCGGAGATGATCTCGGCCTGCAGCGAGAGCGATTGCGACCGGGCATCGATCACCCCGACCCGCGTCTGGTTCAGCCAGAGGAAGCCGAGGAAGAGTGCCAGAAGCCCGGCAATGTTGAGGAAGGCGATCCGCCGCGTGAGGCTCGACGAGAGCCGGCGCATCAGCCCCATGCGGAACCGTGCCGTGAAGCGCAGCAGGCTCGTCCGCAACCCGCGCCGAACCGGCGGCGCCGGGTCAGCCGGCGCCGGGTCAGCCGGCGCCGGGCCGGCAATCCGGCTGGCTGGGTTTCGGTCGAGCACGCATTCCTCCCGGCGGCCGGCGGACCTTAGCCTTCCTTGAAGCGATAGCCGACACCATACAGCGTTTCGATCATTTCGAAATCGTCGTCCACCTGCTTGAACTTCTTGCGCAGGCGCTTGATGTGGCTGTCGATCGTCCGGTCATCGACATAGACCTGATCGTCATAGGCGGCATCCATCAGCGCGTTCCGGCTGCGGACAACACCCGGCCGCTGCGCGAGGGATTGCAGGATCAGGAACTCGGTTACCGTCAGCACGACCTGCTCGCCCTTCCAGGTGCAGGTATGCCGTTCCGGGTCCATCTTGAGGTTCCCGCGCTCCAGAACCTTGGCATCCGCCTCCTTGCTGGCCGGCAGGTCCTTCGCGCCAGCCCGGCGCAGGATCGCCTTGACCCGTTCGACGAGCAGACGCTGCGAGAACGGCTTCCGGATGAAATCATCCGCGCCCATCTTCAGGCCGAACAATTCATCGATCTCCTCGTCCTTCGACGTCAGGAAGATGACCGGCAGGTCCGATTTCTGGCGCAGGCGACGGAGCAGTTCCATGCCGTCCATGCGGGGCATCTTGATATCGAAGATGGCGAGGTCAGGCGGGCTCTGCCGCAGCCCGTCCAGTGCCGAGGCACCATCCGTATAGCTCTGGACGCGGAATCCCTCGTTCTCGAGCGCGATCGAGACGGAAGTCAGAATGTTGCGGTCATCATCGACCAGCGCGATCGTGGGCATGGGAATTCCTTATCATCGCGGGGCTTTCCGCCCCGTTCCCGGCATCGTCGGGCGCATCTCTAGAACAAAGACAGGCCAAATTGTGGCATCGCAGCCGGCCCGGTGCAAATCACGGGATCGGCACCCGGTTTGGCGCTTGAATTCCCGGCCCCGAGAGGAGACATCTCTCCCTTCCGCGCGTGCGGGGATGCACCCCGGGAGGTCGCCATGTCGAACACATTCATGTCGAACACATCCATGTCGGAAACGCCCGGCAATTCGCCCGATGCGGCCGGTTCCGGCCCCGCGGACGCCGCAGCACCGCCGCGCGATCCGCGGCAGCCGGCAGATTTCGAGCCCCTGGTCCTTGCACGCGAACTGCTCAGGATGGCGCGGGTCGGCTCGCTCGGCACGGTCGAGGTGGCGAGCGGCTTTCCCATGGTCACCCTGGCCAGCGTGGCGACCGACCATGATGGCAGCCCGCTCATCCTGACCTCCCGCCTGTCTCACCACACCCAGAACCTCCTTGCCGATCCGCGCGCCTCGCTGCTGCTGGCCCGGCCCGGCAAGGGCGATCCGCTGGCCCATCCGCGGCTGAGCCTGCGGGTCATGGCCGAGCCGGCCCCGGAGCCGCGCGTGCGGCATCGCTTCCTGGCGCGCCATCCCAAGGCGCGGATCTATGTCGACTTCCCGGATTTCCTGTTCTTCCGGCTGGTGCCGCAGACCATGCATCTGAATGGCGGCTTTGCCCGGGCCTATTCCGGCGATGTCGCGCCGATCCTTGCCCGCGTGGCGGATGGGGAGGCCTTCGACGCCCTCGAGCGATCGGCCATCGCCCATATGAACGAGGATCACGCGGACGCGCTGCGCCTCTATGCCACGCGCCTTTGCGGCATGCCGGAGGGACCCTGGCAGGCTGTCGGGCTCGACCCGGACGGGCTCGACATGATGGCGGGCGAGCGTGTCGCGCGGCTGGCTTTCGAGCGGCCCGTGCAGGATGGCCCCGGCCTGCGCCAGCAGCTCCGGGAGCTGGCGGAAAGGGCTCGTGCCAGCGGCGAGGACGGCTAGGATTGCCGCTCTACATCTGCCGACACTGGTATGGTAGTATGGGCGTAAACCTTTTCCGGAAATGTTTGGAACTTTAGCCGAATATCCCATTGCTTGGGGGCGGATTCCTGCTATTCGCCTCCGCCAATCGCTGTCGCGCGGGAGGGGAGACCCGAAGCGGCAGCCGATGGCGGTGCCTTCGGGCCCGCCATCTCCTTTGCCCCCGAAGGGGCCCATCAGGGAAGGACCGCGCATATGGAAACCAGAGGCGTCTTCAATAAGGCCTTGGGACCGAACACGTTCGGCTTCGAGGCTCCGGCCCGGTTCTTCCTCAATTTCGAGGCGCCCGCGCTCTACGAGGAATCGATCCGCCGCAACGAGGCGATGATCACCGCCGGCGGTGCCCTTCTGGCGGAAACCGGGATCCATACCGGGCGTTCCCCGAAGGACAAGTTCGTCGTGCGCGATGCCAGCACCGAAAATGCCGTCTGGTGGGACAACAACAACGCGATGAGCCCGGCGCATTTCGCCACGTTGCTCGCCGATTTCCGTGCCCATGCCAAGGGCAAGGAACTCTTCGCCCAGGATCTTCATGGTGGCGCCGACGGCGCCAACCGCGTCCGCGTGCGCGTCTTCACCGAATATGCCTGGCACTCGCTCTTCATCCGCAACCTGCTGATCCGTCCCGAATTGCACGAACTCGCGTCCTTCGTGCCGGAAATGACCATCGTCGACCTGCCGTCCTTCAAGGCCGATCCCGCGCGCCATGGTTGCCGCACCGGCACCGTGATCGCGGTCGACTTCGCCTCGAAGACCGTGCTGATCGGCGGCACCTCCTATGCCGGCGAGATGAAGAAGAGCGTCTTCACCTATCTCAACTACGCCCTGCCGGAAGCCGGCGTCATGCCGATGCATTGCTCGGCCAATGTCGGCCCGTCCGGTGATTCCGCCGTGTTCTTCGGCCTGTCCGGCACCGGCAAGACCACCCTCTCGGCTGATCCCTCGCGCACGCTGATCGGCGATGACGAGCATGGCTGGTCGAAAACCGGCATCTTCAATTTCGAGGGCGGCTGCTACGCCAAGACCATCCGCCTCTCGGCCGAGGCCGAGCCGGAAATCTACGCCACGACCCAGCGTTTCGGCACCGTGCTCGAGAATGTGGTGATTGATCCCGAGACCCGGATCCCGGATTTCGATGACGGTTCGAAGACCGAGAATACCCGCTGCGCCTATCCGCTGCATTTCATCCCGAATGCCTCGGAAACCGGCCGTGCCGGCCATCCCAAGAACATCGTGATGCTGACCTGCGATGCCTTCGGCGTGTTGCCGCCCATCGCCAAGCTCACCCCGGCGGAAGCCATGTATCACTTCCTCTCGGGTTATACGGCGAAGGTTGCCGGCACCGAGAAGGGCGTGACCGAACCGGAGGCGGTGTTCTCGACTTGCTTCGGCGCCCCCTTCATGCCGCGGCATCCGGCTGTCTATGGCAATCTCCTGCGTGACCTGATCGCCAAGCACCATGTCGATTGCTGGCTGGTCAATACCGGCTGGACCGGCGGCAAGCACGGCGTCGGCCGCCGCATGCCGATCCGCGTGACTCGCCGTCTGCTCTCGGCCGCGCTCGATGGCAGCCTTGCCCGCGCCGATTTCCGCCGCGACCCGTATTTCGGTTTTGCCGTCCCGGCCTCGGTGCCGGGTGTCGAGCCGCATATCCTCTATCCGGTCAAGACCTGGCAGGACAAGGCGGCCTTCGCCGAGACCGCGAAGAAGCTCGTCGCGATGTTCCAGGAGAACTTCAAGCGCTTCGAGGCGCATGTCGACCAGGATGTGAAGAGCGCGGCCCCGAAGAACCAGATGGCGGCGTAAGCAGGACTTGCCCGCCTTTCGATGGCGCGGCAAACGAAGGCACCGGGTTTCCGGCTGCGCTTCCGGCACAAGGTGGCCGCCGGCTTCCGGCGGCTTCTTGCTTTCGTAACCATTCCGTCGTTCCGCCGGCGCATCGAGCGGCGGGAAGCGCCGAATTCAACGTTTCTTTAGGGCTGCCAGCCCGATTGTTGCCCCGGAGGGCCGATCGGATGCGCTTGACCAAGACACTGATCCTGACTGATGCCGATATCCGGCGGGCGATCCTCGTCCTGACCTGCATCTCCGTGGTCATTTCGGTTCTGGCAAGTTCCCTCGTGGTGCTGGCCAATATCGGCTTTGACCTTTCCACCGCGCTGCCGGCGAGCAAGGTCATGCGCGACACGCTGGTCATCTCGGCGCTCCTGCCGGCCATCATCTGCCCGCTGGTGGTCCATCGCGCGCTCATCACCGTGCGGGATCTCAACCTCGCCCGGGCCGAGCTGGACCGGATGGCCCGCACCGATGCCCTGACCGGCCTGCTGAACCGGCGCGGCTTCGATGCGGCCGCGAAGGCCCTGCTGGCCGAGGCGCGGCTGTCCGGCCGCCCGGTCGGCGCGCTGATCTGCGATATCGATCATTTCAAGCGCATCAATGACACCCATGGCCATGATGCGGGCGACGAGGCCATTCGCCAGGTAGCCGGCCATCTCGCGGCTGCGGCGGGCATGCAGGCCCATGCCGTGACCGGCCGGCAGGGCGGCGAGGAATTCGCCATCTTTGTCAGCGGGTTGACCCAGAGAGAGCTTGCCGCCTTCGCCGAATCGATCCGGGCTGCAATCTCCGGCGCACCGGTCCTGTTCGACGGCAGGACACTTCCCGTGACGATCAGCATCGGCCTGGCCATCGACACGCATGACAGCGCCAACCTGCCCGACCTGCTGCGCCTGGCGGACCAGGCGCTCTATCGCGCCAAGGAAGGCGGCCGGAACCGGGTCGAATCCGCGCTGATGGCGGCGTAAGGGCGTCCCCCTCACCCCCGCTCGAGCAGCTTCCCCATCACCCGCGCGGTGTAATCGACCATCGGCACGATGCGCGCATAGTTGAGCCGCGTCGGGCCGATCACGCCGACGATGCCAACGATCTTCTGCTCGCTGTCGCGGAAGGGCGCGGCAATCATTGACGAGCCGGAGAGCGAGAACAGCTTGTTCTCCGAGCCGATGAAGATGCGCACGCCGTCGCCCTCCTCGGCGCGGTTGAGCAGGTCGATCACGTCCTTCTCGCGTTCGAGATCGGCGAAGAGCCGCCGCATCCGCTCGAGATCGGTCATGGCCGTCAGGTCCTCGAGCAGGTTGGCCTGCCCGCGCACGATGAGGCGCATGTCGCCGGAATCGGTGGCGGCGCTGGCCAGGCCGCTATCGACCAGCCGGGCCGAGAGTTCACTGATCTCCGCCTCCATGGCGGCGCGGTTGCGGGCAATGTCGGACTTGACCTCGCCGAGCGTGCGCCCGCGCAGGCGGTGGTTGAGGTAGTTCGACGCCTCCACCAGCGCCGAGGCCGGCAGGCCCGCCGGCAGGTTCAGGAGGCGGTTCTCGATCGTCCCGTCATCCGAGACGAGCACGACCAGCGCCTGTTCGGGGTCGAGCCGGACGAATTCGAGATGCTTGAGCCGCTTGTTCGATTTCGATGTCACGACGACGCCCGCGCCGCGGCTGACACCCGACAACAGGCTCGTCGCCTCGGCCAGGGCATCGTCGAAGCTGCGTCCGGCCCCGCCGGCGCGGATCTGCGCCTCGATCCGGGCACGGTCCTCGGCCGAGACATCGCCGATCTCGAGGATGGAATCGACGAAGAGCCGCAAACCCTTCTCGGTCGGCAGCCGCCCGGCCGAGATATGCGGCGCGTAGATGAGGCCGAGATCCTCCAGATCCTGCATCACGTTCCGCACGGTGGCGGCGGAAAGGGAAACCGGCAGGGATTTCGAGATATTGCGCGAGCCCATCGGCTCGCCGGCTTCGAGATAGCCCTCGACAACCCGCCGGAAGATGTCCCGCGAACGCTGGTCGAGTTCGGCCAGCGCGGGCGGTGGCGTCATGTCACCGTCTTTTTTCATGGCCTGTCCTGGTCGCTCCGAAGATCGCTCCATCCCCGACACTATGCGCAAGGGCATTCGCGAGGGGAATACCACTCTTGTCATCCGTGCGGCTTGAATGCCAGCGCAATCGCGCGTAGAAGCCCCGGCCGGCTCCCGCTGCCCGGGGCCAAGGAGAAAACCATCATGCGTCCCTCGAAACGCGCGCTCGACGAAATGCGGGCTGCCTCGCTGACGCGCCATGTCGCGCGCTATGCCGAAGGCTCCTGCCTCGTGAAATTCGGCGAGACGCATGTGCTCTGCACGGCGTCGCTGGAAGAGCGCGGGCCCTCCTGGCTGCGCGGCACCGGCAAGGGCTGGGTCACGGCGGAATATGCCATGCTGCCCCGTGCCACGCTGGAGCGGACCCGCCGCGAGGTCACCGCCGGCAAGCCCACCGGGCGCACGCAGGAGATCCAGCGCCTGATCGGCCGCGCGCTGCGGGCCGTTGTCGATCTTCCCGCCCTCGGCGAGAAGCAGATCACGATCGATTGCGACGTGCTGCAGGCCGATGGCGGGACCCGCACGGCGGCGATCACCGGCGCCTGGGTGGCGCTGCATGATTGCTTCGCGTGGATGCAGTCGCGGAACATGATCGCCACCATGCCCCTGAGGGATCATGTCGCGGCGATTTCCTGCGGCATCTACCGCAACAACCCGGTCCTCGACCTTGACTACGCCGAGGATTCGAACGCCGAGACGGATGCCAATTTCGTCATGACCGGCCGCGGCGGCATCGTCGAGGTCCAGGGCACGGCCGAGGGCGCGCCCTTCTCGGAAGAAAACCTGCTCGCCCTGCTGGGCCTTGCGCGCAAGGGCATCCAGGAACTCGTCGTGCTGCAGAAGACCGCGATTGCGGGGTAACCATGGTCCGTCCGATCGCCGGCCGACTTGTCATCGCCACCCATAATGCCGGCAAGCTCGTCGAGATGACCGAGCTGCTCGCGCCCTATGGCATCGCCACCGTCTCGGCGGGCGCGCTCGGCCTGCCCGAGCCCGAGGAAGACGGCATGATGTATGCCGAGAACGCCGCCATCAAGGCGCTGGCCGCGGCACGGGCGGCCAATCTGCCGGCCCTGGCCGATGATTCCGGCCTCGCGGTCGAGGCGCTGGATGGCGCACCCGGCCTCTTCACGGCCGACTGGGCCGGCAAGCCGCGCGATTTCGGCCGCGCCATGGCGCGGGTCGGCGAAGAACTGCGCCTGCGCGATGTCGAGCCGGAAGGCGCACGGGCGCATTTCGTCTCGGCTCTGGTCGTGGCCTGGCCGGATGGCGAGACGCTTCTCGCCGAGGGGCGCGTTTTCGGCGGGCTGACCTTCCCGCCGCGGGGCAGTGCCGGCTTCGGCTATGATCCGATTTTCCGGCCCGATGGGCATGACAGGACTTTTGGCGAGATGTCCGCCGAGGAAAAACATGGTATCCGGCGCATCGATGGCCGCCTCGAGGGATTGTCCCACCGGGCGAGGGCCTTCATTCGCCTCGTGGCGAAGGCCGGATTGACGGAACAGCGCTGATGAAGCCCGCCCAGCCGCCTTTCGATGCCGGATTCGGCGTCTATGTGCATTGGCCCTTCTGCCAGGCCAAATGCCCCTATTGCGACTTCAACTCGCATGTCCGGCGCGGCGGCATCGACGAGGCGCGCTTCGTCGCCGCCTTTGCCCGCGAGATCGACCATATGGCCAGCCTCGCGCCGGCGCGGCAGGTCAGCTCGATCTTCTTCGGCGGCGGCACGCCCTCGCTGATGAAGCCGGAAACCGTCGGCGCCATCCTCGAGGCGATTGCCGCCCGCTGGTCGGTGACGCCGGATTGCGAGATCACGCTCGAGGCCAACCCGACCAGCGTCGAGGCCGGGCGGTTCGCCGGCTATCGCGCGGCCGGGATCAACCGGGTTTCCCTCGGTGTCCAGTCGCTCGTCGAGCCGGACCTGAAGGCCCTCGGCCGGCTGCACAGCGTGGGCGAGGCACTGGTCGCGGTCTCGATCGCCGCCAAGCA
This sequence comes from Hyphomicrobiales bacterium, assembly GCA_027484605.1. Taxonomy (GTDB): domain Bacteria; phylum Pseudomonadota; class Alphaproteobacteria; order Rhizobiales; family Beijerinckiaceae; genus Rhabdaerophilum. The sequence goes on from JAIXSR010000029.1 coordinate 38,439, forward strand.
TTTCGAGCGCTTCTCCTTCGACCTGATCTATGCGCGCCCGGGCCAGAGCGTCGCGGCCTGGCGCGAGGAGCTTGTCGAGGCGCTCGCGCATGCGCCGACGCATCTCTCGCTCTACCAGCTGACCATCGAGCCCGACACGCCGTTCAAGGCCCTGCACGAGGCCGGCAAGCTGGTGATCCCCGATCATGATCTGGCCCGCGACCTCTACGAGGCCACGCAGGAGATCTGCGACAAATACGGCATGCCGGCCTACGAGGTCTCGAACCATTCCCGGCCCGGCGACGAATGCCGCCACAACCTGCTCTACTGGCGCTATGGCGAATATGCCGGCATCGGCCCCGGCGCCCATGGGCGTCTCTTCACCGAGCGGGGACGCCGCGCCCTGGTGACCGAGCGTTCGCCCGAATCCTGGCTCGACTATGTCGAGCGGGATGGCCATGGCGTGGTGGGCGACGAGACGCTCACCAACGAGAACGAGGCGGACGAGTTCCTGCTGATGGGCCTTCGCCTGCGCGAGGGGATCGATCCGAAGCGCTTTGCCCTGCTCAAGGGCAAGGCCTTCGATGCCCGGCGCCTCGCCGCCCTGTCCGAGGAAGGGCTGATCGAGCCCTGCCGCGACGGCAGGCTTCGCGTCTCGCGCGAAGGCTTCCCGGTGCTCGATGCGATCGTGGCCGATCTCGCGGCCTGATCCTCAGTTCAGGCCGACGAAGCTGCCCGGCGCCTGCGCGATCGCCCGGGCCGAGCCGGAGCGGATCTCGTAGACCGCAAGCCCGCGATCGTTCAGGCCGTTCTGCCGGAAGCGGAACACGCCATCCTGCCCTGAAAAGCCATTCCCATTGGTCAGCGTGGCCTCGCTGAAGCGCTGGGTGCCGAAATTCTGCGTCAGGGCGCTGGCCAGCGTCACCGCGTCATAGCCGAGCGTGGCGATGCGCGTCGGCGGCGCGCCAAACTGGCTCTGGTAACGCCCGGCAAGGGCGTTGAACCGTGCATTGTCCGGTGCGGCGAACCACGCGCCATCGAGCGCGCCGATGCCATGCACGCGCGGATCGTTCCAGATTCCGGTCGAGATGATCTGGAGGTCGCGGCCGGTCAGGCCGGCGGCGGCCATGCTCTGGGTCAGCGCGCCGATCCCGTCGGCGCCTTCGCCGATGAACAGCGTGTCGGCCGAGGATTGCGCGCCCTTGATCTGCGCGACGGCCGCATCGATCGAGGCCTTGTTTCCCGGCTGGTAGCGGGCCAGTGTCGCGACGCGACGGCCGGCCTGGTTCGCCACCTGCTGGAACTCGGCTTCGACGACATTGCCATAGGGCGTCTGGGGAATGAGGGCCGAGAAGGAGCGCTTGCCGCGGCTGCCGGCGAAGCCGACGATGCGCTGGACATCCGATTGCGGCAGGAAGCTGAGGAGATAGACGCCCCGCTGCGCTGCCGCGGCATCCGAGGAGAAGGCGATGATCGGCTTGCCTGCCGGCCGTGCGATGGCGGCCACAGCCTGGACGGAAGGAGCGAAAAGCGGGCCGATGATCATCTCGACGCCTTCGCCGAGCAATTCCTGAGCCGCCTGCCGCGCGCCATCCGGCGTGCCCTTGTCGTCGCGGACGAGGAGCTGGATGTTCGATTGCCCGCCGGAAAAGTCGCTGATCGCCATCTGCGAGGCATTGCGCAGGCTCAAGGCGGCCGCTTGGCCGTTGGCGGAGGAAAGGGGGAGGATGAGCCCGACCTTGACCGTGCCGTTGCCGATCACATCGCCGGTCGGCGTGTTGGGCGGCGGCGCGTCGCTGCCGGGCCCCACAAGGCCATCAAGGCTGCCGGCGCATCCGGCGACCAGGCTGGCCAGTCCGATCGTCGCCAGAAGCCGTCGCCGCGAGGGTGACGCCGTCGCCACGAAGAGCGGATGATCCGGCCCCCGAACATTGCCTGCAGGCTTGCGATGCATCATCGCGGTACTCCACCCTCTCATGCGCAGGCCCGTCCGGACGGAATCCTGCACATTTCCAGAGTCACGAAAGCCATAAATTGGGGCAAGTTCAAGGATCACTTGAAAAGAGCGTTAACGATATTTGCAAACCATGTTGTCCTTGCCACGCCTCTTCATGCGGGATCGCTGTTTTGCAAACCGCCCCGGGCTGTGGCAGCAAGGCAGGAATCCTGCCCCGAATCGTCCCTGGGCGGGGGTAGCACGGGCTGGATCACGCCATGGCGTCACAATTCACGGTTCTGGGGCTGGCGGCCGAGGCTGACCGGTTGCTGCCGGGCCTGCATATCGTGGCGACCCCGATCGGCAACCTCGCCGACATCACCCTGCGCGCCCTGTCCACCCTGGCCGCCGCCGATGCGATCCTCGCCGAGGACAAGCGGGTGACCAAGGTGCTCCTCGCCCATTACGGCATCACGACGCCGATTCTTGCCTATCACGAGCACAATGCCGGCGAGATGCGGCCGGTTGTCCTCGAAAGGCTGGCTGCCGGGCAGGCTCTGGCCCTCGTCTCGGATGCCGGCACGCCTCTGGTCTCCGATCCCGGCTACAAGCTGGTCGAGGCAGCCGTGGCCGCCGGCCATCACGTGACCGCCCTTCCCGGCGCTTCCGCCGTGCTGACCGGCCTTGTCCTGTCCGGCCTGCCGAGCGACCGTTTCTTCTTCGAAGGCTTCCTGCCCGCGCGCACCACCGAAAGGCGCCGCCGCCTCGGAGAACTGGCGGCGATTCCCGCCACGCTCGTCTTCTTCGAGGCGCCGCATCGCACGCCTGAATCCCTGGTCGACCTCGCGGATATCCTCGGCGACAGGCCGGCCGCCATGGCCCGCGAGCTGACCAAGAAATTCGAGACGGTTCGCCGGGGCCGGCTGCCGGATCTCGCTGCCGCCTTCGCGGCCGAAGGCCCGCCCCGGGGCGAGGTCGTGCTGATGGTCGGGCCACCCCAGGCCGGGGTGGGGCTTACCGACGAGGCCATCGACTCCGCGCTCCGCGCGGCGCTTGCCGGCCATACGCAGCGGGATGCCGTCCATCTCGTCGCTGCGGAACTCGGCCTGCAGCGCAAGCGCGTCTATGCGCGCGCCCTGCGCCTTGGCGACGGGACGCCCGATGACAGCATCTGACCGCCGCCGGGCCTTCCTTCTCGGCCATGATGCCGAATTCTGGGCCGGCCTGCTGCTGCGGGCAAAAGGCTACCGCATCCTGGCCGAGCGCTATCTCCGCGCGGGGGGCGAGATCGACCTGATCGCCCAGCGTTTCGGCACGCTGGTCTTCGTCGAGGTCAAGGCCCGGCCGAGTCTCGACGAGGCCCTGGCCGCGATCTCGGAGGCCAAGCTGGCCCGCATGGCGCGCGCCGCCCGCGCTTTCCTTGCGGCCCGTCAGGCTCAACCGAAGGTGATCCGCTGCGATGCGATCCTGGTTGCGCCGGGCAGCTGGCCGCGTCATATCGAGGCGATCGGCGACCTGCCGCTCGACTAGTTGTATTTTCCGGCGCGGCCTTTCCGGTTCGTCTTTGGGAAATGCAGGGAATCAGGAATACCGTGCCGGTGTGGTGGAGAAAGCTCCACCGGAACGGCGATCACAGCCGGAGGCAGCATGGCGCTCAAAGTCGCCGTCCAGATGGATCCGATCGAGAAGATCAGGATCGCGGGCGATTCCACCTTTGCCCTGATGCTCGAGGCGCAGGCCCGCGGCCATGCCCTGCATGTCTATGGCGCCGAGGACCTGACGCTGCGGGACAACCATCTCACCGCGCGCATGCGCTCGGCGATTGTCCGCGATGTCGTGGGTGACCATGTGACGCTCGGCGAGCCCGAGCGTTTCGACGTTTCCGCCTTCGATGTCGTGCTGATGCGGCAGGACCCGCCCTTCGACCTCGCCTATATCACCGCCAGCCACCTGCTGGAGCGCGTCCATCCCCGGACCCTGGTGGTCAATGATCCGGCCCATGTGCGCAATGCGCCGGAAAAGATCCTCGTCACCGAATTTCCGGACCTGATGCCGCCGACCCTGATCTCGCGCGACCGTGCGGAGATCGAGGCCTTCCGTGCCGAACATGGCGATCTCGTCATGAAGCCGCTCTACGGCAATGGCGGCGCCGGCGTGTTCAAGGTCGGCCGCGAAGACCTGAATTTCAACGGCTTCATGGATCATTTCGCCGGGATCGCCCGCGAACCCTGGATGATCCAGCGCTTCCTCCCGGCAGTGCATGCCGGCGACAAGCGGATCATCCTTGTCGATGGCGTGGCGATGGGCGGCGTCAACCGCGTCCCTGCTGCCGGCGATATCCGCTCGAATCTCGTCCGGGGCGGCGCCGCCGAATCGACCGATTTCACCCCCAGGGAACGCGAGATCTGCGCGCGGATCGGCCCGCTGCTCCGCGAACGCGGGCTGATTTTCGTCGGCATCGACGTGATCGATGGCAACCTGACCGAGATCAACGTCACCTCGCCGACCGGCATCCGCGCCATCAAGCGGCTCGGCGGCCCCGATCTGGCCGTGCCTGTCTGGGATGCGATCGAAAGGCGGCTCGGGTGAGGGCGGGCGAGGATTTCCTTCGCCACGCATCGGGCAGCCTGACCGAGCCGATGCCGGCTGACCTGCCGGGCGAGCAGGCCCGCGGCGTCTTCGTCCAGCGGGCCAAGACCTTCCTCGCCAAGGCCCGGATCGAGGCCGAGGCGGTGCTGGGCCGCGAGGGCGGTTTTGCCTGCGCCCGCATCCTCTCCTCCGCGCAGGATATGGTGATCGAGGCCCTGTTCGACCTCGCGCGGGAGCGGCTCTATCGCGCCCATAACCCGACATCGGGCGAGAAGATCGCCGTGGTTGCCGTGGGGGGCTACGGCCGGGGCACCCTGGCGCCGGGTTCCGATACCGACATCCTGTTCCTGCTGCCCGTCTCGACCCCCTGGGGCGAGAGCATCGCCGAGGCCATGCTCTATGGCCTCTGGGATATCGGGCTGAAGGTCGGCCATGCCACCCGCACCATCGAGGAATGCATTCGCGTCGGCCGTGAGGATCTCACGGTCCGCACGGCCCTGCTCGAATCGCGGCTGGTGATCGGTGATCGCGCGGTCTTCGAGGATTTCCAGAACCGGTTCGACCGGCAGGTCGTGCAGGGCCGGACTACGGAATTCGTCCAGGCCAAGCTGGCCGAGCGCGACGAGCGCATCCTCCGGGCCGGCCAGTCGCGCTATCTCGTCGAGCCGAATGTCAAGGAAGGCAAGGGCGGGTTCCGCGACCTCCAGACGCTCTACTGGATCGTCAAATATGCCTATCGCATCAAGGATCCGCGCGAGTTGGTGCGGGTCGGGGTCTTCACCGCGCGCGAGCTCGGCCTGTTCCGCCGCTGCGAGGAATTCCTCTGGCGGGTCCGCTGTCACATGCATTTCGCGACCGGGCGCGCCGAGGAGCGGCTGACCTTCGACGTCCAGCGCATCGTGGCGGAACGCATGGGCTACCGCGACCGGCGGCCGACCAGCGGCGTCGAGCGCTTCATGAAGCATTACTTCCTGATCGCGAAGGAAGTGGGCGATCTCTCTGCCATCGTCTCCGCCGCCCTCGAGGCGCGCGACGAGAAGCCGAGGGCCCTGCTCTCCCGCTTCGTGGGCCGCCTGCGGGGGCGCGCAAGGCCGCTTTCCGGCACGCGCAGCTTCGTGCTGGAGAACAACCGGATCTCGACATCGGGGCCGGATGTCTTCCGCGACGATCCGGTCAACCTGATCCGGCTCTACTGGTATGCCGACCGGGACCAGCTGCCCATCCACCCGCATGCCACCCGGCTGGTCACGCTCTCGCTGCGGCTGATCGACGAATCCTTGCGCCAGAATCCGGAAGCCAACCGCCTGTTCCTCGAGATCCTGACCTCGCGCCGGCAGCCGGATACCGTGCTGCGCCTGATGCACGAGGCCGGCGTCCTCGGCCGTTTCATCCCCGATTTCGCGCGCATTTCCGCGATGATGCAATTCTCGATGTATCATCACTACACGGTGGACGAGCATACCCTGCGCTGCCTCGGCGTGCTGGCCCAGCTGGAACGCGGCGAATTGCGCGAGGAGCTGCCGCTCTCCAACCATGTCATGCCGCTGATCCAGAACCGGCGGCTGCTGCATGTCGCGCTGTTCCTGCACGATATCGGCAAGGGCCGGACAGAATCGCACGAGGCCGTCGGCGCGCGCATCGCCCGCCAGCTCTGCCCGCGGCTCGGGCTGACGCCGCAGGAAACCGATACAGTCGTCTGGCTCGTCGAGAACCACCTGATCATGTCGCAGACCGCCCAGAGCCGCGACATTTCCGATCCGCGCACCATCGCCACCTTTACCGAGAACATCCACACGATGGAGCGCCTGCGCCTGCTTCTGGTGCTCACCGTCTGCGACATCCGCGGCGTCGGGCCGGGCGTGTGGAACGGCTGGAAGGGCCAGCTCCTGCGTTCGCTCTACCGCGAGACCGAGATGATGCTTTCGGGCGATTATGGCGGCGCCGAGCGCGGCGAGCGGATCCAGGCGGCGCAGCGTGCCCTGCGCGAGAAGCTGCCGGACTGGAGCGACGAGCGTTTCCGCGCCTTCGCCCAGCGGCACAACCCCGCCTACTGGATGAAGGTCGATCTCGCCCACCAGCTCCAGCATGCCCGGCTGGTCGAGAAGGCCGAGAAGGCCGGGGACCGGTTCCAGGTCGATACCGCGACCGATGCCTTCCGCGGCGTGACGGAATTGGCCGTCCTCGCCATCGACCATCCCCGGCTGCTCTCGATCCTGACCGGCGCCTGTGCGGCGGCCGGGGCCAATATCGTGGAAGCGCAGATCTCGACCACCCAGGACGGCTTCGCCCTCGACACGATCACCATCTCGCGGGCCTTCAACCAGGATGCGGACGAGATGCGGCGCGCCGAGCGCGTGGCCAGGCATATCGTCGCCACGCTGAAGGGCGAGGTCCGCCTGCCCGAAATCGTGGCCTCGCGCCGCGCCCAGACCACGGTTTCGCAGGCGTTCCGTGTTGCCCCGGATGTGACCATCGATAACGAGCTGTCCTCGAAATCGACCGTGGTCGAGGTGACGGGCCTGGACCGGCCCGGCCTGCTCTATGAACTGACGACCGAATTCGGCAAGCAGAACCTCAACATTAATTCCGCGCGCATCGTCACCTATGGCGAGAAGGCGGTCGATGTTTTCTACGTCACCGACCTGACCGGGGGAAAGATTGCCCAGGCTGCCCGGCAGCAGCGGCTGCGCAAGGCCCTGCTGGATGTGCTGTCCGAGCCCGATCCGGCGCAAACGGCGAATTCCCCATCCGCCGCTTGATTTTGCGGCCGGGAATCCTGATATCGAGATCAGATTCTCAATTCATTGCAAGTGTTGGAAGGACGATCGATGAGCAGCGATCAGGACAACAAGCCCGCGGCAAACGCGGCCGATGGCGCGGTGCCGGATGCCGAGCGTCTGGCGACGCTCGAGCGCGAGAATGCCGACCTCAAGGACCGCCTGCTCCGGGCCCTGGCCGAGATGGAAAATCTCCGCCGGCGGACCGAGCGCGAATTGCAGGACCAGCGCGCCTACGCCATCACCAAGTTCGCGGGCGACATGATCGGCACGGCTGACAATCTCCGTCGCGCCCTCGATGCCATGCCGAAGGCCGAGGAAGGCGAGGCCGCCGAGCGCGAGCCGGCCGTCAAGGCGCTGATCGACGGTGTCGAGCTGACCGAGCGCGAACTGATCAAGGCGCTGGAACGCCATGGCGTGAAAAAGCGCATGCCGATGGGCGAGCGCTTCGACCCGCATCGCGATCAGGCGATGTTCGAGATCCCGGACGAGACCCAGCCGAACGGCACGGTGATGCAGGTCGTCCAGCCCGGCTACACGATCGGTGAACGGACCCTGCGCCCCGCCATGGTCGGCGTGTCCCGGGGTGGACCGGCCCGCCCGCCGGCTGAAACCGAGGCGCCGGCGGAACCGGCGGCCGCTCCCGCCGCCGAGGCGCCGCGCCCGCAGCAGGGCGACCCGGCCAAGCCGCGCTTCGACAAGCGGGCCTGAGCGGCCCGCAGCTGACCTTAGAAAGCAACGAGGCCCGCCTCTGGCGGCGGGCCGTTCGCGATCAGGCCAGTTCCTTGCACGAGGCGATCGTCGAATCGGCATTGAGCCGGTAGACGATCGGTACCCCGGTGGCGAGTTCGCGGGCGATGATCGCCTCGCCGGACAGCCCTTCCATGGCCATGATCAGGGCGCGGAGCGAATTGCCATGCGCGGCCACCAGCACGCGCTTGCCGCCCAGCACCTGCGGCAGGATGCGGTGGATGTAATAGGGCAGCACGCGCGCCGCCGTATCCTTCAGGCTCTCGCCGCCCGGCGGCGGGATGTCGTAGGAGCGGCGCCAGACATGCACCTGCTCCTCGCCCCATTTCACGCGGGCATCATCCTTGTTGAGGCCTGAAAGCTCGCCGTAATCGCGTTCGTTCAGCGCCATGTCGCGGATCGTCTCGAGCGCGGGCTGGCCCAGCCCTTCTAGGATCAGGCGGCAGGTATGCTGCGCGCGGCTGAGATCGGAGGTGAAGGCGATGTCGAAGCCGATGCCCTCGCCCTTCAGCCGCGCCGCAGCAGCCTTGGCCTCTTCGATGCCCTGCTCTGTCAGGGCCGGGTCCTTCCAGCCGGTGAAAAGGTTCTTCAGGTTCCATTCGCTCTGGCCATGGCGGCAGAGCACGAGCAGGCGATCAGACATCGGTTCTTCCTCAGGCAAAGGGCCACCCGGAGGCGGGCGCCCGGTTCTTGGCGCGAAACCGCCCGGCTTTCAACCCCTGCTTCCGGCGGGCGCCGGGCTCAGCCGTTCAGGCCGAGAACATCGTCCATCGAGTAATGCCCGGGCTTGCGGCCCTGGCCCCAGAGCGCGGCCTTCACGGCCCCCTGCGCGAAGAGGCCGCGATCCTCGGCGACATGGCGCAGTTCGAGCCTTTCGCCGTTGCCGGCGAAGATCACCGTATGGTCGCCCACCACGGTCCCGCCACGCAGGGCCTGGAACCCGATCGTTCCCGGCTCGCGCGCGCCGGTATGCCCGTCCCGCGCCCGGACGGACTGGCTCTTCAGATCGACCTGCCGGCCCGCCGCGGCCGCCTCGCCGAGCAGCAGGGCCGTGCCGGAGGGCGCATCCACCTTCATCCGGTGATGCATTTCCACGATCTCGATATCCCAGTCCGTTGCCAGCGAGGCTGCGGCCCGGCGGACCAGCGCGGCGAGCATGTTCACGCCGAGGCTGAAATTGCCCGAGCGGATGATCACTGCATGGCGGGCGGCGGCATCGAGCCGGTCGAGATCGGCATCGGCGAGACCCGTCGTGCCCACGACATGCACAAGCCGGGCCTGGGCGCTCAGTTCGGCAAAGCCGAATGTCGCGGCCGGCGCCGTGAAATCGAGCACGCCATGGGCGCTCACAAAGGCCGCGAGTGCATCGCCGGTCACCGGAATGCCGTTCGGTGTCAGGCCGGCCAGAATGCCGGAATCCTGGCCCAGTAAAGGTGAGGCCGCATGCTCGACGGCGGCATGCAGCACGGTATCCGGGTTTTCGGTCACGGCCCGCACGAGTGCGCGGCCCATCCGGCCGCCGGCCCCCACCACCACAAGGCGCATCGGATCCGCCATCGGCTCAGCCCGCATAGCCCGGGCAGATCACGAGATCGATCTCGCCGACCTGGTCGAGATGGACCTTCGCCGCCTGGTATTCGGGCGAGTGGTAGCAGGCGACCGCCGTGTCGTAATCGGGGAACTCGACCACCACATTGTGCTTGCGCGGCTGCCCCTTGGCGACGAGGCCCGCCGGACCACGGACGATGAAGCGGCCGCCGAATTTCTCGAAGGCGATCACGTTGAGCGAACGGTACTTCTGGTAGGCATCGTCATTGCTGACATCCACCCGGGCGATCCAGTAGGCCTTGGTTGCGTTGCCCATCCCGGCCTCCCTCACACGCCTTCGACGATCACGAAATCACCGATGCTGACCGGCCAGCGAACGCGGCGGGCCTCGGTATATTCGGGCGAGAAGAAATAGGCCTTCGCGGCGTCGAAGCTTTCGAATTCGATCACCACATTGCGCGTCCGGCCTTCGCCCTCGACGATCTCGAACCGGCCGCCGCGCGCCAGGAACGTGCCGCCATACGTCTTGATCGCCTCGCTCGCCTTCGCGGCATAGGCCTTGTAGGCCTCGGGATCATGCACGGAGACACGGCCGACAATATAGGCTTTGGGCATGGCGTTTCCTTTCACTTGGCTGAGGCCAGTTCGTCGAGAATGCGGGCGAGGGCACCGGCAGGGTCCGGAGCGGCCGTGATCGGCCGGCCGATGACCAGGTGATCGGCCCCCGCCCGGATCGCGTCGCGCGGCGTCATGATGCGTTTCTGGTCGCCCACGGCATCCCCGGCGGGGCGGATGCCCGGCGTGACAAGCAGGAGATCGGGTCCGACAGCCGCCCGGACGACCTCGATATCGGTCGCCGAGCAGACGAGGCCGCCAATGCCCGCCGCCATGACCTGCCGGGCCCGGAGCGGCACCATCTCGGCGACCGTGCGGGCATAGCCCGCCTCGACAAGATCGCTGTCATCCATCGAGGTCAGGACCGAGACGCCCAGCACCGAAAGCGTGCTGCCGGCTGCCCCCTTCGCCGCGGCGCGCATCGTCTGCGGATAGGCATGCACGGTGAGGAACCGGGCACCGAGGCCGGCAATCTGGCTGACGCCCTTCTCGATCGTGTTGGGAATGTCGTGAAGCTTCAGATCGAGGAAGACATGTTTTCCCGCCGCGATCAGCGCCCGCGCAAGATCGATCCCGCCGACAAAGGCCAGTTCGTAGCCGATCTTGTAGAAGCGGCCCTGGTCGCCCAGCCGATCCACCATGGCCTGCGCCGCGCCCGTATCGGGCAGGTCGAGCGCGATGATGACGCGGTCCCGCAGATCCATCACAGGCCCTCCAGCCGGGGCACGGCCGCACTGCGCCGGCATTCCAGCACGAGGCGCCGGAGCGTCGCATCGAGGAACTTTCCGGCACTTTCGTCGGTCAGCCCGCCTTCGGCCGGCAGCACCTTGTTGGCGAAGGGCACCGAGGCCATGTCCGGAATGACGAGCGCGCCGAAGCCGAGTTCGAGCATCGTCCGGAACTGCGTGAGCGCGCGGTAGCCGCCGCGCGCGCCGGGCGAGGCCGCGCCGAGCGCCACGACCTTGCCGGCAAGGCCGGGCCCGTCCTTGCGGACCATGCTGACCCAGTCGAGGGCATTCTTGAGCAGGGCCGGATAGCCCGAATTGTATTCGGGGCAGGCAATGAAGAGCCCGTCATGCTCCAGGACCTGCGTCGTCAGCGCCTGCGCGGCGAAGGGCGGGTCGGCCCGGCCGTCATCATCGGCGAAGGGAAGCGGGTAATCGGCAAGCGAAAGGGCCGTGACGGTGACACCCAGTCCCTCCAGCCTCTGCGCAGCTACATCGGCCAGCCGCTGGTTCAGCGAGGCCGGGCGTGTGGAGCCGGAAAAGACGAGAATGGATGTCATGCCTGACCTCAGCCTTGTTGCCGCACGCTGCTGGCTTTAGAGGAAGGGGCAGGACTTGCAAGCCCTGCCCGGAGACGCCGCATGATTTTTGATGGAATGGTCCCTGCGATCGGCAACACCCCGCTGATCCGCCTCAGGCGCGCTTCGGAGGAGACCGGCTGCACGATTCTCGGCAAGGCGGAATTCCTCAATCCGGGCCAGTCGGTGAAGGACCGGGCCGCGCTCTTCATCCTGAAGGATGCGCTCGCCAAGGGGCTGGTGCGCCGGGGCGGCGTGGTGGTGGAAGGCACGGCTGGCAATACCGGGATCGGCCTCACCCTGGTTGGCAACACGCTCGGCCTGCGCACGGTGATCGTCATCCCCGACAGTCAGAGCGAGGAGAAGAAGCTCGCCCTCAGGGCCGGCGGCGCGATCCTGATCGAGGTCCCGCCCGCGCCCTATTCCAACCCGAACAATTTCGTCCGTGTCTCGGGGCGGCTGGCCGAGCAACTGGCGAAGAGCGAGCCGAACGGCGCGGTCTGGGCCAACCAGTTCGACAATATCGCCAATCGCCAGGCCCATATCGAGACGACCGGGCCGGAAATCCTGCGTGATCTCGACGGCAAGGTCGATGGCTTCATCTGCGCCGTCGGTTCGGGCGGCACGCTGGTCGGCACCGCGATGGCGCTGAAGGCCGTCCGCCCCGATACCCGGATCGGCCTCGTCGATCCCCATGGCGCGGCGCTCTACAGCTATTACACCGAGGGTGTGCTGAAGGCCGAGGGCTCCTCCATTTCCGAAGGAATCGGGCAGGGCCGGATCACGAAGAATCTCGAGGGGTTCACGCCGGATTTCGCCTGCCGCGTGCCGGATGACGAAGCCCTGCGCATCGTCTACCAGCTCATCGAGGAGGAAGGACTCGTTCTCGGCTCGTCCTCCGGCGTCAATGTCGCCGGCGCGATCCGGATGGCGCGGGAAATGGGCCCGGGCCACACGATCGTGACCATCCTGTGCGATTACGGCACCCGCTATGCCTCGCGGCTGTTCAACCCGGAATTCCTGCGCAGCAAGAACCTGCCGGTGCCGGCCTGGCTGGAGCGCGGCACGACCATTGCCGCACCGCTCGAGACGCCCTGACCGTCGCGGCTCAGGC
>JAIXSR010000108.1 GCA_027484605.1 Hyphomicrobiales bacterium
GGTCACCGATGATGCGCCGCAGCGGTGCTGGCAGAAGCTTCACCAGCGTGGGCGCAGCGACCAATTGAAACTCGCGCGCCGCCTCGGGCCTTTGATAGAGGTCAACCACCTCGAGATCATAGCGACCCTTTAGGTACTCCTCACAGATACGGCGCATATTCTCGATTGCTCTGGTTGAGCGAGGTGTCGAGCCGGTGATGTATAGACGCAGTACGTAGCGTGAGCCATCCAAAGGGGTGTTGCCGCTCTGGACGGTCATGTGGACGTGCCTGGTCGAATGTCGAGACCGACCAGAACGCGTTCGGTATTCGCCAAGGTGCCAATGATCCGCTTGAGCGGCGCCGGTAGGCGGCGCACCAAGGTTGGTACCGCCAGGATCTGATCGCCCGCCGCAAGTTGCGGTTGCACTAATAGATCGACGACTTCGACCGTGTAGCGCCCAGCCAGGTGATCTTCGCAGATGCGGCGTAGGTTGGCGACAGCGGCGGTGGATTTGGGAGTCTGGCCTGCGACATAGAGGCGAAGGTTGTAGTGTTCGCCGGCAGGCAGGGACGCGCCCTCAGGTTGTCCCGCAGCGGTCTCAACAGGATCAGCATCAAAACGTAGGCCAACAGGCTCGCGCGCGTTGGCGGTCATTCTGTCGGGCTCCGGCTCGCGCGCATGGCGTCCCGGTCGCGCCCGAGGCCCGCCTCGTGCTCTTCGGCTTCACCGAGAAAAGCGGCGAGTTCCTCCCCTTCTTGTTCCAGCGCGGCATGTAGTTCTGCGACCTGTCGCTCGACCACATGCTTGCGTGCTTCGAATCGACGCCGACGCTGGATGATTTCCTGCCCTCGTTCCCTCACCTCGGCTTGTTCGCGTGCGGCCTGCGCTAGCCGAGCCGATCCAGTGAGCACACCGCCCGGCCCGGCGTAGATCTCGATCAGGCGCATGCCTTCGGCGCTCAGCACATATTCACGGATCTGGTTGGAATGGGCCATGCCGCGCGACTTCAGGACATAGAGGCCGCGGTTGCGCTCGCCGTCCGCCTCGATGTCGCGCAACGAGATCCAGGTATCCATCAGCGACGATAGGTCATGCCCATTGTAGCCGGACCGCTGATTGGACCCCGAAGTCAGGTAGGTGAAAACCGCTGTTATGCCCTTGGCTTTGAATAGGTCGACCATGCGTAACAACGTCGCATGAACCTCCACCTCCGGCCCGCGAAAGGCACTAATCGGATCGACCACCACGGCCTCGGGTACGAACTGCTCGATGTCACGGTACATGCGGGCCAGATGCATTTCGAGGCCATAGATGCTCGGTCGGGCCGCCTCAAAGCGGAGCAGGTTGGCAGTGAGGTGCGGCGCGAGGTCGATGCCAACGGAACGGACATTTCGTACGATTTGACCCGGTCCCTCCTCAAACCCGAAATAGAGGCACCGGCCGCCGCCACGGCAAACCGCATCAGCGAAATGTGCTGCCAGGATCGTTTTTCCCGTGCCCGAGCCGCCGGAAACCAGGACGCTGGAGCCGCGATAGTAGCCGCCCGTACCCAGCATTGAATCAAGTCCGGAAATACCCGTCGGCACGGCTTCGGCAAAGGTCTGGTAGCCAATATCAGCTGAGGTAATCGGCAGGACGCTGATGCCCTGATCGTCCACCAGAAAGGGGTACTCGTTGGTACCGTGTGCCGACCCGCGGTATTTGACGACCCGCAGCCGCCGTGTGGTGACCTGATCGTGCACGCGGTTGTCGAGCAGGACGACACAATCGGAGACGTACTCTTCCAGCCCGTGCCGCGTCAGTTGCCCCGTGCCGCGTTCGCCGGTGATTACGGCAGTCACGCCACGGTCCTTTAGCCAGCCGAAGAGCCGACGTAACTCTGCACGCCGCACTGCTTGGTCGGAGAAGGCTGAGAACAGCGCTTCTGGTGTATCAAGGACGACACGGCGTGCCCCAATGGTATCTATGGCATGGCCAAGCCGGACAAACAGGCCTTCGAGGTCGTACTCTCCGGCCTCCTCGATCTCGCTGCGCTCGACCCGAACCTGGTCGATCAGCAGCCGTTTCGCCGCGATCAAGCCAGGCACGTCATAGCCAAGCGAGGCGACGTTCGCTGCAAGGTCTTCTGCGCTTTCCTCGAAGCTGACCAGGACGCCAGGCTCGCCGAAGTGCCGGGCGCCATTGATCAGGAAGGTCATGGCAAAGAGCGTCTTGCCGCAACCGGCGCCACCGCAAACCAATGTCGGCCGCCCCTGCGGTAAGCCGCCGAAGGTAATATCGTCGAAACCGCTAATCCCGGGCGGGGGCTTGGGTAGCGGATGTGCGGCTCGCAAGCTGGGCGAGACCCGGGTAGGCTCGATGTTCAACGGCTCCCGCTCCCTTTGGGTTCGGCCCCGAGAGACGACTCCGCCGAATAGGCCTCTGCCGCATTGAGGGTCAGGCTGACATCTGCCACTCGCTCACGGATCACGGTCTCAATAAAGTTGGTCAGAGTGCGGTTTTCCCAAGCCGCCTTCAGCTTCGCTTTGGCCAGGAGGTCGGGGTCGAACCGCATGGTAATTGGCTTGCGCATCGCTCAAGGCATCCACCGTAGGGTGTTAACCCATGCGCTGGACTGCACCGTATGTAAATACATTTGCGTCGATAGCATCTCGGTGCCGTGCTTGGAATAAAAATTTTGGCTTATTAGTGGTCCACAATTCTCTCAGAAGGCGAAAAAACCCCGTCCTTTCATAACGAATGGAGGCGTATTATCGGAAGCGAGATAAGTGGTCCAAGTCGCATCGGGAAGCGCGCCGTGGCGAAGGTCGCGCGCTCCAACATCCGGGAGGCATAAGCCCCAGGCTCGTCCGCTTCGGCTTGCCGCCCACAAAGTCAACAGGGTGTTTCCGCCGGCCTCCGCCCCTTTGATGGGGTCGGCCGGCTCCGGCCCCCTGCGGATTTTGGGGACGGCCCGACCTGATCGCGTCGCAGCCCCATCCAGTGGCGCAGCTTAGGCTTGGCGTTGCTTGCGCCGCTGGTAATCCAGCCAGCGCTTCCAGGCGTCCCGCATCATATCGGCATGCGCACTGCCGGCCGGCGTTGTGTGCAACCACGCCAAGGCATCGTCCAGGGTATCAATGTTCGCCGGAAAGCCTGCGGTCACCTGCTGGAAGTCAAAGCCCGCCTCAGTGTAAGTGCGGCGACGCAGGAGGTATTCGACAAAAGTCATCTCAGGGGTGAAGGCCATGCCGGTAATATTGCCATGTCCAGGCAACGGAGAGCGAGCGTCCGGTTGGAACGTTACCGATCCTGCTCGCTTAGAATGTGTACGCGAAATAATCCGACTATTTGTGTCGGTCGCAGCACATAAAGGCATGGGACGGCGGCGGCGCACTATATCGGGCCGATGTCTCACGCCAGCATCTTGAGCCCCGTCAATCTGCCATTGCCTTCCGCCCGACCCGTTCCTCGTCCCAGCCGCAGCGACGGCTGGAACGTCCTGGCCGACATTGAGGTGTTCATCTTCGCCGTCGAGGCCGAGCTGGAGGCCATGGACCGCGAGCGGGTCGGCGTGCATCGCCGCGGCTGCAAGCCGGACCTCAGCTTGCGAAGGCGCGTCATCGGGCTGATCTGGATGCTGACCTTCGGTGGTATGCAGTGGCGCATCGCTGGGCTGCTCTCGGGTATTCCCTTCACCACGCTGCACACCAGCTTCGCCCGCTGGTCTCGCCGAGGGCTGTGGCGTCGGCTGGGCCAGCGCCTCGCTCTTGATTGGCGGCTGGCCTGCGGCGACGAGGTGCTGCCCTCGGCGGTAGTGGCCGACAGCCGCTCGCTCCGCTCGGCTCCGACCGCCTGGGCGCGCGGCATCGATGGCGGCAAGCTGGTGAAAGGCATCAAGCTCTGCGTCGTGTGCGACAAGCACGGCTCACTGCTCGATCTCGAGCTGCATCGGGCCAACACGGACGACCGCGCGGGCATCCTGCCGGCGCTGCCGCGTTTGGCCGCACTCGGCTTCCAAGGCGATCTGCTCGGCGACAGCGGCTACAAGGGCGCACCCTTCGCCGAGGCGGCACTTGAGCACGACATCCATGTCGTGGTCTCGCCCGGCGGCACGCGAGTCGGACGCTTTCTGCCGCGCGGGATCCGCTGGGTGGTGGAGCGGCTGTTCGCCTGGTTGAGC
The DNA here is from genome assembly GCA_027484605.1 of Hyphomicrobiales bacterium. Lineage (GTDB taxonomy): Bacteria > Pseudomonadota > Alphaproteobacteria > Rhizobiales > Beijerinckiaceae > Rhabdaerophilum. The sequence goes on from JAIXSR010000108.1 coordinate 4,145, forward strand.
CGCTATCGGCGGCTCAACATCGTGTACGACCGCGCGCCTGACCTCTTTGCCGCGCACATCTGGATCGCAATGACATCCATTCTCTCACGCCGCCTCGTCGCTCAAACCGAAGCGCAGTAAGGGATTTATTCGCGTACACACTCTTAGCGGGTACGGTAACGCCAAAGCCCAATTTACAGATTTCGACACAGGTTGACTGCCACTTTCTAACACGCGATCCGCCCTTCCCGCGGGTTGGACAAGGCTTGCCGCAATCAGCCTCTTTCGCTCCCTGTGCTCCTCGTTTCGGCACGAGGCAGTCCTCGTGTGCGGCTCGCGGCTCCAGAGCGGCCTGGAGCCATCACCCGTTGGATTGATGTTTCCTGCCGGAGTTGGCAATGACGGCCCGCGGAAGGATCAGGACAACGCCTAATCCTGCCGCACTGTAAGTCGTCTCGACCGTGCCACCGAGGTCGTGCCGGACC
>JAIXSR010000037.1 GCA_027484605.1 Hyphomicrobiales bacterium
CACCACCAGGACAAGGGCCGCATATCGCATCGATCAGGATTTCGCCTTGTTGCCGAACAGGATCTCCTGGACCTTCGGATCCTTCATGTTCTGCGATGAGGGATCACGCTTCTCGGACCCGACGGCAAGCCCTCGCTGCACGGCCGGGCGGGCGAGGAACGCATCGAGCCAGCGCTTCGCATGCGGAAACTCGGTAATGTCCTGTCCCTGCCGCTCCCAGAGCTTGGCCCAGGGGCCGATGGCAATATCGGCGATCGAGTATTCCCCGGCCACCCATTCCCGGTCCTTCAGGCGCTTGTCGAGCACGCCGTAGAGCCGCTTCGTCTCGTTGGTGTAGCGGTTGATGGCGTATTCGATCTTTTCCGGGGCATAGATCCGGAAATGATGCGTCTGGCCAAGCATTGGCCCGAAACCGCCCATCTGCCAGAACAACCACTGATCGACTTCGACCCGCTTGCGCTCGTTGACCGGGTAGAGTTGCCCCGTCTTGCGCCCGAGATACTGGAGAATGGCGCCACTCTCGAAGAGCGAGATCGGCTCACCACCGACCGTGTCGTAGTCGACAATGGCCGGCATCTTGTTGTTCGGCGCGATTTTCAGGAAGTCGGGCTGAAACTGCTCGCCCTTGGTGATATCGACGAGATGCACCTGGTAGGGAAGTCCTAGCTCCTCGAGGGCAATGGAAATCTTCCAGCCGTTGGGGGTCGGCCAGTAGTGAAGATCGATCGGCTGCATGAAAGGCTCCAGAATTCGGAATGTTTCCTGTCATATCGTGATGCGCCGCGCGTCAACAAGGGGCGCCCCCGAGAAGGCCGGGCACAAAAACGTGACAGCCCCGCGAATGCAACGCCTGCTTGCTTTACCGGGGAGGCAAAAGGCATCACCATATCTCTGTTTTCATTGATGTATTTTAGAGATTTTCAATGTTTCGGCGCCTCTGGATGGCCCTTGGGGCCACGCTTCTTCTCGTCATGATTTCAACCTCCGCCGGATTGCCTGCGCAGGCGCCCGGACGACATCCGCTCAGGCCCGAGGAAAGTGCCACCCAGCCCGACGCTGCGGGCCCTTTCATCCAGCAGCGAAAGCCGGCGAGCGAGCGCCAGCGCGAGAGCGCCGCACGGACGCGGCTCTGCGGCGCGGAATGGCGCGCCCTCCGGGCGGCCGGCCAGGACAAGGGCCGGGACTGGCGCCTGTTCAGCCGGGAATGCCGGGACCGGCTCAAGGCGCGCGGTCACTGATCGATCAGTGACTTGCCGAAGCCTTCATGGCGCTGGCCATAACCCAGATTTCGATAGAAGCGATGGGCATCGAGCCGCTTCTTGCCCGAGGTCAGGGTCACCTCGATCGCCCCGCCCATGCGGGCGACATCTTCGGCCGCGGCCACCATCCGGGCGCCGACACCCTGCCCGCGCGCGGCGGCGGCAACGAAAACCGAGTTCAGGACAACCTTGAGGCGCCCCCGCGATGGCAGGCCCTGGAGGAAATAGAGATGGAGGAAGCCGAGCACCTGCCCCTCGCCGCGGGCCACCAGAATCCGGTGGTCGGGTTTGCCCAGGATGGACTCGAACGCCGCCCGATACACCGGTCCAGACACATCATTCCAGGCATCACCCTTGCCGCCGACCTCGTCCTCCGAGAGAATCCCGACGATGCCGGGCAGATCATCGATGACGGCCCCCTCCACAATCAGCGCCGATTGCACCATGTCTCCCCCTGTCCTGCCTTCCATCAACCGTTCTTGCGCCCGGATTACCCATAAGTTGACGTCGCCGCTAGACGGGTCTGCGCTCTCCCGCTAACACACCCTGCCCCTTCCGCCTCTCGAACCTTGGTTCCAATGGCCATTGAGATTGAAACTTCCCGGATCCTCGCATTCGTGCAGGCCAACCAATCCATGGCGCCGCTGGCCATTTTCCTGATGGCGATGGGCGAGACAATCGTGATTGTCTCGGTCTTCATTCCCTCGACCTTCCTGCTCTTCGCGATCGGCGGGGTGATGGCCGCAGCGGGTGTACCACTCATGCCCTCGCTGATTGCAGGCTGGCTCGGCGCATCCCTCGGCTTCTCGATCATGTACCTGATCAGCGTCTCCATGGGGGACAGGATCCTGACCTTCTGGCCCTTCCGCACCTATACGGAGACAGTCTCGAGAACCATTGCGTTTTCGCGGAAATGGGGGATTCTGGCCGTCATGATCGGCCATTTTGCCGGGCCCCTGCGCGTCCTGATCCCGATTGTCGCCGGCATCTCGCGCATGCGACCAGTCCCCTTCATGGCCGCCAACGTGCTCGGTGCCCTGGGCTGGATTCTGACCTTTTTTGCGCCGGGATATCTGGTTGTCTCGTCGGAATGGTTCCGGAGCGTCTTCTCCGGCTTCATGAAATTCACCTGAAAAGCGAAAAACCCCGCCCTCTTCCGGAGGCGGGGTTGCAGAATTCACCGCAAGTTGCGCGGCACCGCGATCACTCGCAGACGCGGCGGGTCACGCGGACCCAGCGACCACGGTAATCATCCCAGACGCGTTCGCGAACCCGGTAGCAGACCGGCTCGTCGACATAGACCGGGCCGTGGCCATAGACGGGGGCCGCATAGGCCCGCGGAGCGAGCAGCGCACCGCCGATGAGGGCGCCGCCGATCAGGCCGGCGGCCAGAGCCGCATTCCGGCCGCGCCGGGCTTCTGCTTCCTGCACCGGGAGCGCCGCGAAAGTCAGCGCAAGCGCGGCCGCAGCGAGAGCCGAGGTTTTCTTGAAAGAAATCGCATTGATCATGATCATTCTCCGCTTTTGCTCGAAGCCGGTGGGGTCCTGTCCCCTCCTGCCTTCCGGCTCCGTCGATATACCCATAACCTTGCCGCTCGGATGCGAAAGTGCGCTTTCGCACCTGTCGGGAAGCTGAACAAACCGGGGCGGGATCGAGGCATCGGCCCGGGCTCATCAGAGCATCTTGATAAAATGATACTCCCGAGAGCGCGAGATGTCACCCAGATCGCGCGTCTGGTCCGCGGCCTCATAGCCGAGGCGGACATAGAGCTGGTGGGCGGCAGTAAAGCGCGTATCCGACCAGAGGATAATGCGCCGTGCATCATCCGCCCGCGCCCGCGCCTCGACATGCAGGACCAGCCGCTCCGCGATGCCCTGCCGCCGGCAATCCGGCCGGACATAGAGCCGGTGCAGTTCGGCGATGCCGGGCTCCGGCAGGTCATAGGCCACCGAAGCACAGACCCGGCCGCGCAGATCTTCCAGCACCAGGAAGGCGCCGCCAAGCGGGATGGCCCGGCCCTCGGGCCCGGGGCGTGTACGTTCAAGCCAGTGGCCCGGCCGGACGAGATCGGGCAGGTCGTCATGCGGATCGACGAAGCATCCGGGATATTCCGCAAAGCACAGGGCCAGCAGGCCGAAAAGATCCTGGGCATCTTCGTCCCGCGCGGGGCGAAGCGACCAGAGCGGCAGCGGCGCTTCGAGAACAAGGTGGGCCACGGCACCTTCGTCATCGCCACCGCAGGAATGACCGGCCGAGACAGGCAGGAACCCATGCCGGCGATAGAAGGCCAGCGCGACGGCGTTGCGCGGCTCGACCTCGAGCCGGGCGCGCCGCGCCCCAGGGAAAGCGGCAAGCAGCTTGTGCAGCAGGCGCCGGCCCAGCCCGCCGCGCTGGCATTCCGGCAGGATGTAGATGCGGCTGATCTCGATCCGGTCATCTGCCCCGAGATGGGCGGATGCCGTGGCAATCACTCGGCCGTCCTTCTCGGCCATGAGAAAGATGCGCCGGTCGGGCTGCAGGCGCACATCCTCCAGCTGACGCTGCAGGGCTTCGGGCGAATGCCAGCGGCTGGTGATCTCGGCGACCTTGCCGGCGCCGAGCGTCTCGTCATAGGTGGCGTGCCAGGTCCGGAGCAACACATCCCGGATGGACGGAAGATCCTCCTGCCGCGCCGCGCGGATGACCGGGGCGCTCACTCTATCCCCAGTTTCGACTTGAGCAGTTCGTTGACGGCGGCCGGATTGGCCTTGCCGCCGGAGGATTTCATCACCTGGCCCACGAACCAGCCCAGCAGGGTCGGCTTGGCCTTGGCCTGCTCGACCTTGTCCGGATTGGCGGCGATGATCTCGTCCACCACCTTCTCGATCGCGCCGGTATCCGTGACCTGCTTCATCCCGCGCGCCTCGACGATCCCGGCGGGATCGCCGCCTTCCGTCCAGACGATCTCGAACAGATCCTTGGCGATCTTGCCCGAGATGGTGCCCGCGCCGATCAGGTCGATGATGCCGCCGAGCTGGTCCGCGCTGACCGGACTCTCGGTAACGCTGAGGCCCTCCTTGTTCAGGCGGCCGAACAATTCGTTGATCACCCAGTTCGCAGCGATCTTGCCATCCCGGCCTGCCGCCACGGCCTCGAAGAAATCGGCGCTCTCGCGTTCCATCACCAGAACCGAAGCGTCATAGGCGGAAAGCCCGTATTGGCGCACGAACCGCGCCTTCTTGTCGTCCGGCAATTCCGGCAGCTCTGCCTTCAACCCGGCGACGAAATCCGCATCGAGCACCAGCGGCAGCAGGTCCGGATCCGGGAAGTAGCGGTAATCATGCGCCTCTTCCTTCGAGCGCATGGAACGCGTTTCCCGGTTGCCCGGGTCATAGAGACGGGTTTCCTGGTCGATCCTGCCGCCATCCTCGAGAATGGCGATCTGCCGGCGGGCTTCGACCTCGATAGCCTGGCCGATGAAGCGGATGGAATTGACATTCTTGATCTCGCAGCGCGTGCCGAAGGGCTCGCCCGGCCGACGGACGGAGACATTCACATCGGCGCGGAGATTGCCCTTCTCCATATCGCCGTCGCAGGTGCCGAGATAGCGCAGGATCTGGCGCAGCTTGGTCACATAGGCCTGCGCCTCCTCGGCCGAGCGCAGGTCCGGCTTCGAGACGATCTCCATCAGCGCCACGCCGGCGCGGTTGAGATCGACGAAGGAATTGGCCGGGTCCTGGTCATGGATCGACTTGCCGGCATCCTGCTCGAGATGCAGGCGCTCGATCCGGACCATGATCGGCTCGGCTTCCCCGGGGATATCGACGATGACCTCGCCCTCGCCGACGATCGGCTCGGCGAACTGGCTGATCTGGTAGCCCTGCGGCAGATCCGGGTAGAAATAGTTCTTCCGGTCGAACCGCGACCGGGGGTTGATCTGCGCCTTCAGGCCGAGGCCGGTCCGGACCGCCTGCGCCACGCATTCGCGGTTGATGACCGGCAGCATGCCCGGCATGGCGGCATCGACGAAGCTCACATGGGCATTGGGCTCGCCGCCGAAAGCGGTCGAGGCACCCGAGAAGAGCTTGGCCTTCGAATTGACCTGGGCATGGATCTCCATGCCGATGATGATTTCCCAATCGGCCTTTGCCCCCTTGATCCAGTATTTCGGCGGGGCGGAACGGATATCGAGCGACATGATGCTGCTTTCACGATCGAAGGAGGATTCGCTTTTCGCGAGGGTCGCGGCCAGCGTCAAGGGTTAAGGCGTTCGGGCTAGCGCGAATGGCGCGCGAGAGCCTTGCGCAACACGCCGGAAGCGAGGCCTGTCGCGAGGAAGATGCCCGCCCCGACAAGCGCCTGCCACCAGCGGATCGCGAGGTCGGCATCAAACAGGCTGCGGATGGCGAGCAGGACGAACAGGGCCGAGATCGCAAAGCAGAGCACCCGCATCGCGATCAGCACCGCCAGCATGATCATGGTCGAGATGGGCATTTCAGGGCCCCAGCCAACGCTTCAACCGCGCTACACCTTCGATGATATCCGCTTCGCTGCCCGCATAGGAGAGGCGGACGAAGCGATGCCCCTCGCTCCGGTCGAAATCCAGCCCGGGGGTGATGGCGAGGCCGGCCTCGTGCAGCGCCTTTTTCGAGAAGGCCATGGAATCGTTCGAGAACCGGCCGATATCGCAATAGGCGTAGAAGGCGCCGTCCATCGGCAGCGGCTTGAGGCCGAGGGCGGGCAGCGCCTCCATCAGCACGGCACGGTTGCGGGCATAGCCGGCCTTGATGGCCTCGAGTTCCTCGCCGGCCTCGAAGGCAGAGATCGCGGCGACCTGGCTGAGATAGGGCACCGAAATGGCGAGGTTCTGGGCCAGGCATTCCAGCGGCCGGACCATCCGCTCGGGCACGACGAGCCAGCCGATGCGCCAGCCGGTCATGCAGAAATACTTTGAGAAGGAATTGACGATGATCGCCTCGTCCGAAGCGGCCAGCGCAGTGGCTTCCTCGCCCTCGTAGGTCAGACCGTGATAGATCTCGTCAGACACGAGCCAGAGGCTAAGCTCCCGGCAGGTCCCGCCGATTGCAGCCACCTCGGCGGCCGGCGTCAGCACGCCGGTCGGATTGGCGGGGCTCATGATCAGCACGGCATCGAGCGGCGTGAGGGCATGGGCGGCGCGGATCGCTGCAGCCGAGAGGACGAAGCCCGTTTCCGGCCCGGTCGGGATCTCGACAGCCTCGATCCCCAGCGCCTGCAGGATGTTGCGGTAGGCGGGATAGCCCGGCGAGGGAATGCCGATGCGCCCGCCATGGTCGAGCATGGCGAGGAAAGCGAGGATGAAGCCGGCGGAGGAACCGGTGGTCACCGCGATCCGCGTGGCGGGAATGTCGATGCCATAACGCCCGCGGTAATGGGCGGCGATGGCCTCGCGCAAAGCCGGCATTCCGAGCGCCTCGGTATAGGCGATACGGCCCGATTCAAGCGCCCGCATGGCCGCCTCGCGGACCGGACGCGGCGAGGGCGCGCCCGGCTCGCCGACCTCGAGATGGATGATGCCCGGCCGCCCGGTGCGTGCCGCCTCGCGGCCGAGATCCCTCGCCTCGCGCAGGACATCCATGGCGATGAAGGCGGCGATCTGCGAGCGGCGGGAAAGGGTCGGGCTCGACATCTGGGCTCCATGGGCTCGGGGGCCGCGCCTTCTCCGCCGTTCCCGGCCGCAAGTCAATCGGCGGCCGGCCTGCGGGGCCCTGCGTCACTGGCTCCCTTCACAACCGCGCGACCCGGCCTGCCCAGAATTGACCGCATTGCTGGCTTTAGCCTAGGAACGGATGGAGCAATCGAGAGGTCATGGTGGTGGACGCAACGCCTTCACACCCCGGGACAGGACCGCTGCGTCTGGCGCGCAAGGTGCTTGCCGTGCTGCTCGCCGGCGCGCTGGCCCTCGGCGCGCTCGTGCCGGCGGAAGCGCAACAGCGCCGGATCAGCTTCATCCGCGATGCCGAGATCGAGCAGGTCATGCGCGAGTATCTTGACCCGATCCTCGGGGCAGCGGGGCTGCGCAAGGGTTTCATCCGCGTCGTGCTGGTCAATGACCGGGGCTTCAACGCCTTCGTGGCCGACGGAAAGCGCGTCTTTGTCAATATCGGCGCGATCATGGACTCGCAGACACCGAACCAGATCATCGGCGTGCTGGCCCATGAGGCCGGCCATATTTCCGGCGGGCATCTCGCCCGGCTGCGGAACGAGCTGGAAAAGGCGCAGGCCATCGCCATCATCGGGACCTTGCTCGGCGGCGCGGCCATCATCGGGGCGGCGCAATCGCGTCAGGTCGGCAGCAATCCGGGCGGGGCGATGGGCGCCCTGCTGACGGGGCCGGAAATGGCGCGCCGTTCGCTGCTGGCCTATCAACGCGGCGAGGAACAGGCGGCGGATCGCGCCGCGCTGTCGTTCCTCGAGAAGACCCGGCAATCGCCCAAGGGCATGCTGGAGACATTCGAGCGGATGTCGAACGACATGCTGTTTTCCTCGACCCGGCTCGACAAATACACCCAGAGCCATCCGCTGCCGCAGGATCGCGTCGCCTCTTTGCGCGAGGCGGCGGCAAGGTCGCCCTTCTTCAACGAGAAGGACCCGCCGGCCCGGCTGATGAAGCACGAGATGATCCGTGCCAAGCTCTATGCCTTCACCGGCAATGCAGGGGAGATCGCGCGGCGCTATCCCGGCCACAACACTTCGCTGCCCGCCCGCTATGCCCGGGCCATCATCGATTACCGTTTCGGCCGGCCGGATGCCGCGCTGAAGGCCATCGACGCGCTGATCGCGGAACAGCCGGCCAACCCGTATTTCTGGGAGCTGAAGGGGCAGGCGCTGCTGGAAGCGGGCCGGGCCAGCCAGGCGGTCGCGCCGCTCCGGCGGGCCGTGTCGCTGGCGCCGAACCAGCCGCTGATCCGGACCATGCTCGGCCATGCACTCGTGGCGACCGATACGCCGCAATCGATCGCCGAGGCGATCAAGGAACTGACCAACTCGACCAGCCGGGATCCGGACAATTTCGAGGGATTCCGCTATCTCGCGCAGGCCTACAGCCGGAAGGGCGACGAGGGCAATGCCGCCCTGGCCGCCGCCCGCGGCGCGCTGATCGAGGGGCAGTTCCAGGATGCGCAGCGCTTCGCACGCCGCGCGATGCCCTTGCTTCCTCCCAATTCCGCCGGCTATCTGGCCGCCCGGGACATTGCCGAGGCCAAGCCCGAGAAGACCAATTGATCCGCCGCTCCCGCAGCCCAGAAGGAACGACCATGCGCCGCATCCCCCTTTCCGCCCGCACCCGGATGCTTGCGGCCGGCAGCTTCCTGCTTCTCGCCAGCCAGGGCGCCAGTTTCGCGCAGGGCACGCCGCCGGCCGCGCCGACGCTCGATCGCGGCGCCATCGAGTCTATCGTGAAGGAGTACCTGCTCAAGCATCCCGAGGTCATCCAGGAGGCGATGGTCGAGCTGGAACGCAGGCAGAAGGAAGAGGAGCAGAAGGCGATCCGGCGCATCACGGCCGATCCGCAGAGCCCGCTGTATGTTTCCGAGCATCACACCGTCGTTGGCAACCCCAACGGCGACGTGACGGTCGTCGAATTCTTCGATTTCAATTGCGGCTTCTGCAAACGGGGCCTCGCCGACATCCAGAAGCTCCTCGATACCGACAAGAATGTGCGCGTCGTGATCAAGGAATTCCCGATCCTCTCGCCCGGCTCGCGGGATGCGGCCATTGTGGCGCTGGCGCTCCGCCAGCAATTCGACAAGGACAAGCTCTGGAAATTCCATTCGAACCTGCTCAATGCGCGGGGCAATGTGGGCCGCGAGCAGGCGCTCGCCGTGGCCAAGGATCTCGGCGCCGACCTGAAGAAGCTCGAAGTGGCCATGGCCTCGCCGGCAATTCCGCTGGCGCTCGAGGAATCGCGCGGGCTGGCGGATGCCCTCGGCATCAACGGCACGCCGAGCTATGTCGTCGCCGAGGAGCTGATTGTCGGCGCGCGCGGCTATGACGAACTGGCCAAGCGCGTGCAGGCCTGGCGCCAGTGCAAGAAGGCGGAATGCTGAGCCCGAAACGCCGGCCCGCGCCCGGTTCGGACGCATCCGTCCCGGTTCTCAACAAAGGGCGTTTCCGTTTTGCGATCTTTTGGGCTAGAGAGGGCGCCCTTGCGTAACGCAAAATGTGGCGGGCAG
>JAIXSR010000104.1 GCA_027484605.1 Hyphomicrobiales bacterium
CTGTTGACGTTTACCGTGCGCAGTCCGGCCAAGGGTTCGCTTCGGTTCGATTTTGAACGTATTAAGTAAGGCTACGGAGGCTGGGTATGTCCGAAGCACTCGAAATTCTCGCCGCCCATATCGGGAAGGCCCTGCCGGGCAAGGTGACCGGACACGGGATCGCGCTTGGCGAACTCACGCTGCATGCCGAGGCGGGCGCGATCCTCGAGATCCTGCGCTTCCTGCATGATGATCCGGATTGCGCCTTCCTCAACTTCACCGATCTGTGCGGGGTCGATTATCCCGAGCGCGAACAGCGCTTCGACGTGGTCTATCACCTGATGTCGCCGCGCCATGTCCGCCGCATCCGCATCAAGGTGCAGACCGACGAGGTGACGCCGGTGCCGTCGATCGTCAGCCTCTATCCCGGTGCGAACTGGTTCGAGCGCGAGGCCTATGACATGTATGGCATCCTGTTTTCCGACCATCCGGACCTGCGCCGCCTGCTGACCGATTACGGCTTCCAGGGCTATCCGCTCCGCAAGGATTTCCCGCTGACCGGCTTCGTCGAGGTACGCTACGACGACCAGGAAAAGCGGGTCGTCTACGAGCCGGTGAAGCTCAACCAGGAATTCCGGAATTTCGACTTCCTGTCGCCATGGGAGGGCACGGATTACGTACTCCCGGGCGACGAGAAGGCGAAGGCTTGAGAGGCTGGCCATGACCGAACAACCCAACATGCGGAACTTCACCATCAATTTCGGCCCGCAGCACCCGGCGGCGCATGGTGTGCTGCGGCTTGTGCTTGAGCTGGATGGCGAGGTGGTGACCCGCACCGATCCGCATATCGGCCTGCTGCATCGCGGCACCGAGAAGCTGATCGAGCACAAGACCTACCTGCAGGCCGTGCCCTATTTCGACCGGCTCGACTATGTCGCGCCGATGAACCAGGAGCATGCCTTCGCGATGGCGGTGGAGCGGCTGCTCGGCATCACCGTGCCGAAGCGCGGCCAGCTGATCCGCGTGCTCTATTCGGAAATCGGCCGTATTCTCAGCCATCTGCTCAACGTCACCACGCAGGCGATGGATGTCGGCGCGCTGACGCCGCCGCTCTGGGGCTTCGAGGAACGCGAGAAGCTGATGATCTTCTACGAGCGGGCCTGCGGCGCGCGCATGCATGCGGCCTATGTGCGGCCGGGCGGCGTGCATCAGGACCTGCCGAAGGACCTGATCGACGATATCGAGGCCTTCTGCGATCCCTTCCTCCGGCTCTGCGATGATCTCGAGGGGCTGCTGACCGATAACCGCATCTTCAAGCAGCGCAATGTCGATATCGGCATCGTCAATCTCGAGGATTGCTGGAAATGGGGCTTTTCGGGCGTGATGGTCCGTGGCTCTGGCGCCGCCTGGGACCTGCGCCGTTCGATGCCCTATGAATGCTATTCGGAGATGGAATTCGACATTCCGATCGGGAAGAACGGCGACAATTACGATCGCTACTGCATCCGCATGGAAGAGATGCGGCAGTCGATCCGCATCATGAAGCAATGCATCGCCAAGCTGCGCGGGCCCGATGGCAAGACGGCGATTTCGTCGCTCGACGGCAAGATCGTGCCGCCGAAGCGGGGCGAGATGAAGCGCTCGATGGAAGCGCTGATCCACCATTTCAAGCTCTATACCGAGGGTTACCACGTGCCGGCCGGCGAGGTTTACGCCGCGGTCGAGGCGCCCAAGGGCGAGTTCGGCGTCTATCTCGTCGCCGACGGCACGAACAAGCCCTATCGCTGCAAGCTGAAGGCGCCGGGCTTCGCGCATCTCTCGGCGATGGATTTCATGTGCAAGGGCCATATGCTGGCCGATGTCTCGGCCGTTCTCGGCTCGCTCGACATCGTGTTCGGGGAAGTTGACCGGTGAGGGCCGCAGCGCGCCGGCTGGTTCTCCTGCTGGCGGTGGCGCCGGCTCTTGCTTCTCCGGTCCTGGCCCAGCAGGCGCCGGCCCCCGATCCGTTCGTGATGCCGCCGCCGACGCAGCGGCCCAACCCGCCGGCGCCGCCGGGGCAGAACCCGCTGCCGCCTGCCACGCCGCAGCCGAACCAGCCGGTCATCACGCTGGACGTGCTGGTCCGGCAGGGTTTCGAGGTCAAGGCGATCGAGCGCACCTCCGAACGGAGCATGGATTTCGTGGTGATGGTGCAACGCTCGGGCGAATTGCGCACGTGCCTCATGCGCATCACCCGCGACCAGAATCGCGCGCTTCGCCGGGATTCGGCGTGTTTCTGAACCGGCGATGTGGATCACTCCTCCGAGGGTGGTCCTTCGCCTTTGTTTTTAGTGTTTCCAGTCTTGCCCCTCGCGCCAAGGGTGGTAAGACCCGGTCATTCGCTGCGCCGCGATAGAAACCGCGCGTTCGAGGAAGAACCATGTCTGTACGCCGCCTTGCTCCCGATGCCGTCCAACCGGCTTCCTTCGCGTTCGACGCCAGCAACCGGGAATGGGTGAAGGCCCAGATCGCCAAATATCCGCCGGGCCGGCAGGCCTCCGCCGTGATCCCGCTGCTCTGGCAGGCGCAGAAGCAGGCGGATGGCTGGCTGTCAAAGGCCGCGATCGAGCATGTGGCCCAGGTTCTCGAGATGCCGCCGATCCGCGTGATGGAGGTGGCGACCTTCTACACGATGTTCAATCTGGAACCCGTCGGCACCTATTTCGTCCAGCTCTGCGGCACCGTGCCCTGCCATTGCATGGGCGCGGAGGATCTCAAGAAGACCCTCAAGGCGCGGATCGGCGACGAACGCCATGTCTCGGCCGATGGCAAGTTCTCCTGGCTCGAGGTGGAATGCCTCGGCGCCTGCACCAATGCGCCGATGGTCCAGATCAACGATGATTATTTCGAGGACCTGACGCAGGAGACGCTTGGCAGGCTGCTGGATGACCTCGCCGCCGGCAAGCCGGTGAAGGTCGGTCCGCAGAATGGCCGCAAGGCCTCCGAGCCCAAGGATTCGATCAAGACGCTGCTCGACCCCGCCCTCTATGACGGCTCGCTCGTGGGTGGCTGGAAGAAGGCCTTCGACGAACGCGCTGCCGCGCAGAAGAAGGCCAAGGAAGAGGCCGCGAAGGCAGCCGAGGCGGCCAAGGCAGCGGCTCCGGCACCCGCTCCTGCAGCGGCGCCCGCGCCGGCTGCGAAGGCCGGGCCCGAACCTGCTGCTGCCAAACCTGCTGCTGCCAAGCCTGTTCCGGCCAAGCCTGTTCCGGCCAAGCCTGTTCCGGCCAAGCCCGCGCCCGCCAAACCGGCGGCCAAGGCCGAGGAGCCGGCGCCGGTCGGCGATGAATTCAAGCCGGACCTGCTGAAGAAGGCCCGGGGCGGCAAGGCCGATGATCTCGAGCTGATCTGGGGTGTCGGGCCGAAGCTGGCGGCGATGCTCAACCGCATGGGCGTCTACCATTTCGACCAGATCGCGGGCTGGACCGATCAGAACCTCGCCTGGGTTGACCAGAATCTCGAGGGGTTCAAGGGTCGCGCGAAGCGGGATGACTGGATCGGCCAGTCGAAGAAGCTGGCGAGTGGCTGGCGACCGACCAACGCTGCCGGCGACAAGCCGGCGGAATGAGGGGCAGGGCAGATGGCATGTGATCGGGCAACCGATCTGACAGCACTCCCTTCCGGGCAGGTCTCCCTGTTCCCGGGAACGGGCATCCTTGCCCGGGCGATGACGGCCGCGTTTTGTGTGGCCGTGTTTTATCTTTTTGAAATCAATACTTTTTTTGTTCTTTCTTTGGGTGTTGCCTCGATGGTTTCCTTGTCCCTTTTCCGGGGGCCGGCTTTTGGCCGCGCGCCCCATTTCCTCGCCCTTCTTGTCGTGGCCGTGATCGTCGCCGCCTGTGCCCAGCGCGTGCCGAAGGCTGTGGCCTATTCCCCGGCCGACCATCTCGCCTTCCGCGCCGGCGGCACCGCGACCATTGCCGGCGAGGGTTTCCTCCGCCGCCCCAATGGACGCCTGGTGCGCTGCGCGGGCAGCGAGGTGTTCCTGGTGCCCGATACGCCGTATTTCCGCGAATGGATCAGTGTCTTCCGCGCCGGCAACCGTTTCGAGGAGGCAGCCGCCCTCGTCGAGACGCACAGGGAGGCCGTCCGTGTGACGCAATGCGACATGGCCGGGACTTTCCGTTTTGGGCAGCTTCCCGAGGCGCGCTGGTTCGTGGTGACCCGCGTGACCTACCAGCTCGACCGGGTCGATTTCAGCAAGATCGACCTTGCCAATGATTACTGGCGCGACGATGCGATGCTCGTCGTGCCGGTCGAAACGCGTTCCGGGGCGATTATCCGCCCTGTTCTGTCAAACCCCAACCGGATGTAGCGCATGCTTCATGATCGCGACCGCATCTTCACCAATCTCTATGGCCGGCAGGATCCGGGCCTGAAAGCAGCGCTGAAGCGCGGCAATTGGGACGGGACCAGGCATATCCTTGCCATGGGCCGGGATTGGGTGATCGACGAGATGAAGGCTTCCGGCCTGCGCGGGCGCGGCGGAGCCGGCTTCCCGACGGGCATGAAATGGTCTTTCATGCCGAAGGTCAGCGATGGCCGCCCGCATTACCTCGTCGTCAATGCCGACGAATCGGAACCGGGCACCTGCAAGGATCGCGAGATCATGCGGCATGACCCGCATCTGCTGGTCGAGGGCTGCCTGATCGCCTCCTTCGCCATGGCGGCGCATGCCGCCTATATCTATATCCGCGGCGAGTACATTGCCGAGCGGATCGCCCTGCAGAAGGCCGTGGACGAGGCCTATGCCGCCAAGCTGGTCGGCAAGGACAATGTCCATGGCTATCCCTTCGACATCTACGTCCATCATGGCGCCGGCGCCTATATCTGCGGCGAGGAGACGGCCCTGCTCGAGAGCCTCGAGGGCAAGAAGGGCCAGCCGCGGCTGAAGCCGCCTTTCCCGGCCAATATGGGCCTTTATGGCTGCCCGACCACGGTGAACAACGTGGAATCCATCGCCGTGGCCGGCACGATCCTGCGGCGCGGGGCGAGCTGGTTCAACAGCATCGGCCGGCCGAACAATGTCGGCACGAAGCTGTTCTGCGTGTCCGGCCACGTGAATACGCCGTGCAATGTCGAGGAAGCGATGGGGATTCCCTTCCGCGAGCTGATCGACACGCATTGCGGCGGCATCCGTGGCGGCTGGGACAATCTGCTGGCGGTGATCCCCGGTGGCTCCTCGGTGCCCTGCGTTCCGGCCGAGCAGATCATCGATGCGCCGATGGATTTCGACACCCTGCGCGGGCTGAAATCCGGCCTCGGCACGGCGGCGGTGATCGTCATGGACAAGTCGACAGACATTGTCCGCGCGATTGCCCGGATCTCGCATTTCTACAAGCACGAAAGCTGCGGCCAGTGCACACCCTGCCGCGAGGGCACGGGCTGGATGGCCCGCGTGATGATGCGCATGGCCGAAGGGCGGGCGCAGAAGCGCGAGATCGACATGCTGCTCGATGTGTCCACCCGCATCGAGGGCCATACTATCTGCGCGCTCGGCGATGCCGCGGCCTGGCCGATCCAGGGCCTGATCCGGCATTTCCGACATGAGATCGAGAAGAAGATCGACCAGTATTCGGCGAATCCGCACAGCGAGCCTGTGCGCGTCGCGGCGGAGTGAGGGGAAAGCATGACCAAGATCCTCGTCGATGATGTCGAAGTCGATGTGCCGCCGCATTACACGCTGCTGCAGGCCGCCGAGGCTGCGGGCGCGGAAGTGCCGCGCTTCTGCTTCCACGAGCGGCTCTCGATCGCCGGCAATTGCCGGATGTGCCTCGTCGAGGTGAAGGGCGGCCCGCCCAAGCCGCAGGCCTCCTGCGCGATGAATGTGCGGGACGTGCGCGGCGGGCCGGATGGTTCGCTGCCGCAGGTCTTCACCAAATCGCCGATGGTCAAGAAGGCGCGCGAGGGGGTGATGGAGTTCCTGCTCATCAACCACCCGCTGGATTGCCCGATCTGCGACCAGGGCGGGGAATGCGACCTGCAGGACCAGGCCATGGCCTATGGCATCGACAAGAACCGCTTCCACGAGAACAAGCGGGCCGTCGAGGACAAGTACTTAGGCCCGCTCGTCAACACCCACATGAACCGCTGCATCCAGTGCACGCGCTGTGTGCGCTTCACCACCGAAGTTGCCGGCATCGAGGAGATGGGTGCGACGGGCCGCGGCGAGGACATGGAGATCACCACCTATCTCAACAAGGCGATCTCCTCCGAGCTTCAAGGCAATATCATCGACTTGTGCCCGGTGGGCGCACTTGTCTCCGCGCCTTATGAATTCAAGGCGCGTCCCTGGGAGCTACGCAAGACCGAGACCATCGATGCGATGGATGCGGTCGGCTCCAACATCCGTGTTGACGCGCGCGGGCGCGAGGTGATGCGCATCCTGCCGCGCACGCATGAGGAC
>JAIXSR010000023.1 GCA_027484605.1 Hyphomicrobiales bacterium
GAGCAAGTGGGCAATGTGCCCCCACCGACAGGAAGCCGGAAAATCCATGAATACGCTCAACCAGAGCCCCATCCCCCGCTACATCCAGCTCGCGACCATGTTTCGCCGGAAGATCGAGACTGGGCAGTGGAAGCATGGTGAGCAGATCCCAACGGTTGACACGTTGGCGGCGGAGACGGGCGTGGCGCGCGCGACCTTGCGCCAGGCTTTGGGCATCCTTGAACAGGAGCAAATGATTGAGCGGCTTCGGGCCAAGGGCACTTTCGTGCGCTGGCAGCCGAGGGATCAATTGTGGTTGACGATGGAAACGAACTTCGCGGGCCTTTTGCGCGCTCGCGATGGCGCGACAATCGAAATCCTCGAAGATCAACCCGACCAGATGCCAGCGAGTTTTCCGCATGCTATCGGTGAGCCGGCTGCGGGCTATCGCCGTTTGCGGCGGCGCCATTCCCGTGACGGAGAGGCCTTTCTGCTTGCGGAGGTCTTCGTTGACGAACGCCTTCGGTCCCGGATCTCTGAGGGCGACATCCGGACCAAGACCGCGCTGAAACTGGTCGCAGACGTTCCGGGCATCGAGATCACCGACGCGCGACAAACCCTCACGATCGGCGGGGCGGATATCGAAACCGCGAAGCTTCTCGGACTGCCACTCAATTCTCCGGTCGCATTCGTTCAGCGCACGGCGGTCGACCGCGACGGGTTCGTTGTCCTGTTGGCAGACGGGATTTATCGCGGCGATCTCGTTCGGCTGGACATGAAGCTGCGCTAGTCGTCCGCACGATAGAGGCCCTTCGCCTCGGAAGAAGTCTGTTCAGGCGACAAGGATCTGGAGATATTCATGAAACTGCACTGGTCGCCCCGATCGCCCTATGTTCGAAAGGTGATGATCGCAGCTCACGAACTGGGGCTGGCCGACAGCATCACGCTCGTGCGCAGCGTTGCCATGATGACGAAGCCCAATCCGGATATCATGGCGGATAACCCGCTCAGCAAGATCCCCACACTGGTGCTTGATGATGGCCGGATGCTATTCGATTCCCTGACCATCTGCGAGTATCTGGATCATCTGGCCGGTGCCGGACGCCTGTTTCCCGCGCCGGGGGAAAAGCGCTGGCAGGCACTGACAGATCATGCCTTGGCGGACGGCCTGCTTGATCTCCTGATCCTCTGGCGGAATGAACGCGACAAGCCAGCGGAGCGTCAGACGGCTGCCTTGCTGGCGAGTTTCGAGCTTCGCGTTGGCGCGGGACTGGACAGGCTGGAGCAGGCGGCCGATCGGTTGAAGGCAAGCCCGTTCGATATCAGCCAGATCACCATCGGCTGCTGCCTGTCCTATGTCGATTTCCGCTTTGGTGACCTCGGCTGGCGCAAGACGCGCCCGGGCCTCGCCGGTTGGCACGAGGCCTTTGAAGGCCGGGCCTCGGCTCGCTCGACGGAGATCGTCGATGCCTGAGGACCGGACGGGCCCGCTTTCGCATCTGACGGTGCTGGATCTCAGCCGCATCATGGCGGCACCGTGGGCTACGCAGATCTTTGCCGACCTCGGCGCTGATGTCATCAAGATCGAGCGCCCCGGCGCCGGAGATGATACGCGAAGCTGGGGTCCGCCCTTCCTGAAGGACAAAGACGGATCAATCACCCGCGAATCCGGCTATTATCTCTCGGTCAATCGCGGCAAGCGCTCGGTCACAATCGATATTTCGGCGCCTGAAGGGCAGGATATTGTCCGGCAATTGGCCAGCACAGCGGATATCGTCATCGAGAATTTCAAGGCCGAGACGCTCCAGCGCTACGGGCTGGATGCCGCGAGCCTGCGTGCGGAAAATCCGCGTCTCATTTACTGCTCCGTGACCGGTTTCGGGCAGGACGGCCCCCGCAAGGATCAGGCCGCCTATGATTTCGCGATTCAGGCGATGGGCGGGCTGATGAGCGTGACCGGCGAGCGCGACGACAAGCCGGGCGGTGGACCGCAGAAGGTTGGCGTGCCGATCGTGGATCTGATGACCGGCATGTATGCCGCCGTGGCTATTCTCGCGGCCGTGGCTCGGCGCAACGAGACCGGCCTTGGCGATGTGATTGATCTCGCCATGCTGGATGTGCAGGCCGCGTTCCTCGCCAATCAGGCCATGAACCATCTTGTGGGAGGACGTATCCCCCAGCGGGGCGGCAACCGGCACCCCAACATCCAACCGCAGGATGTCTTCCCTTGCGCTGACGGTTTTCTCGTGCTCGCCGTTGGCAACGACGGACAATTCGCGAAGCTCTGCGAAGTGCTGGGGCATCCCGAATGGGCAGCAGATGAACGCTTCTCGATCAATGCCAGTCGTGTGAAACACAATCCCGAACTCACCGAATTGCTATCCGCTCGGTTCAGGACCTTTTCGCGGGATGATCTCATCGCGCGGCTTGATCTTGCCGGCGTTCCGGCTGCTCCGATCAACACGGTCCCCGATGTTCTTGCCGATCCGCAGATCCGGCATCGTGAGATGGTGCGTGATCTGCCGCATCCGCTGGCAGGAATGGTTCGGCATGTCGTCAGCCCGTTGCGTTTCGAGAATGCGCCCTTGCAGTTCTCGCGGTCTGCGCCGCTGCTCGGCGAGCACACGAATGAAGTGCTGTCGCAATTGGGTTTTTCCGACAGCGCGATTGCTGACTTCAAGTCCAGAGGGAAGATCTGATGCCGCGCATTCCGCTTCCCGATCCGGACGAGATGAACGAAGCGCAGCGCCGCCTGTATGATTCCGTGGTTTCCGGCCCACGCGGGCGGATGATCGGCCCGCTTCGCGCTGTCATTCACAGTCCCGAACTGGCAGCCCTGTGGTCGAGCTTCGGCGAATATCTGCGCTATCGCACTTGCCTGCCATCGGCACACAAGGAACTCGCCATCATCGTCACGGCACGCCGTTGGACAAGTCAGGTCGAGTGGTGGGTTCATGCCAAGGCCGCCGCGAAAGCCGGCATTGCCGAGCATGTCATTGCGGCCATCCATGCGGGTCAGGCCCCCGAATTTGCCGATCATGCCGAGGCAGACATCTACGAGTTCGCCCGCCAGCTCCAGATGACCGGCACGGTCGGGCAAGAGGTCTATGATCGCGTCGTGGCGCGTCATGGCGCACAGGGCGTGGTCGAGCTCACGGCCGTGATCGGGTATTACACGATGGTCTCCATGACGCTGAACGCGCATGACATCCCGCTGCCGGAAGGCGAAACGCCGCCGCTGACCCCGATTGCTTCCGATGGGCTGGCCGATCTGCCGGAGGCGAAGCGCCCATGACGGAGACCGCGCCGGCACCGATGGTCAACACACCACGCCTTGCCGCGCCGGCGGGTGCCTGCGATGCGCATAGCCATGTCTTTGGTCCGTTCGACACCTTTCCGCCGCGCGAGCCATCGACCTATGCCTTGCCGGATGCCCCGCCCGCGATCCATGCGGCGGCACGGGCAGCCATGGGCATCAGTCGAGGCGTGCTGGTTCAGCCCGCGCCCTATGGCATGGATGCTTCCGCCATGCTCCATGCCGTTTCACAATCGAACGGCGCTTTGAAGGGCATCGCCATCGCGGATGAGACGGTAAGCGGTGAAACCCTGGCCGATTGGTCAGCGCGCGGGGTCAAGGGGCTTCGCTTCGTGGAAATGCGCGCGCCAACCGGTCAGCGTTATCCCGGAAGCGTGGGCTTTGATGCTCTGGTGCGACTTGCGCCGCGAATGCGCGAACATGGCCTGCATGCACAGCTCTGGGCCAGTGCGGCAACCTATGCGGAGCACCTTCCGGCACTTTCAAAGCTGGGCCTGCCACTGGTGCTCGATCATCTGGCGAGCCCCGATATGCCCGCGGGACCGGATGCGCCTTCTTTCCGGGCAGTTCTGAATGCCCTGCGCGACGGGTCGGTCTGGGTGAAGCTGACCCTTTGCCGGGTGGCCAGGGATGCGCCCGGCTATCGCGAGGCACGCCCTTTCCACGATGCCTGCATCGTTGCCAATCCGGAACGGCTGCTCTGGGGATCGGATTGGCCTTATGTGCGACTTCAGCCCGCGCCCGATGCCGGGGCGATGCTCGACCTGTTCGCGGACTGGACGGCCGATCCGGCGCTTGCGCAACGCATCCTCGTCGAGAATCCGCAGGCGCTTTACGGTTTTGCACCGCTCAGCAAGGCTATGCCATGACAGAACCCCATCAGGCCTTCTTGGTCGAGATTGCCGATCATGTGGCCACGGTCACCATCAACCTGCCGCCCGTGAATGCGCAGAACCGCGCCTTTCGCGAGGAGATTACAGGCCTGTTCGACAGTCTGGGCGAACGGCCCGATGTCCGGGCCATCGTGCTGACGGGCGCGGGCAAGATCTTCTCGGCCGGCGCAGACCTCAAGGATCGGCCTGACCCTCAGGCGGCGGGCGCCTACCCCACGCATAGCCGGAAGGTGCGCGAGGCTTTCAATTGCGTGATGGAATGCCCGAAGCCGGTGATTGCCGCGGTCAATGGCGCGGCGATTGGCGCCGGCTGCGTGCTGGCGCTGGTCTGCGACATCATCGTGATGGCTGACGAGGCTTATCTCGCGATGACCGAGGTTGACTATGTGCTGGCCGGCGGTGTCAGCCATATCCGCCGCCATTTCGGCGAGTCCGACGCGCGGCTGATGATCTACACGGCGCGTCGCGTTTCCGGGCCGGAAGCCTTGCGGATGAATGTCGCGTCTCTGTCTGTCCCGCGCGACAAGGTTGTCGAGGCCGCCCGCGGCATCGCACGAGAGATTGCTGCGAAAAGCCCCGCTGCCGTTCGCGCGGCCAAGAAATCCTTCCTCGTGACGGAAGATCTGCCGCTGCAGGAGGGCTACAAGTTCGAGCAATCGCAAACCGCCATTCTTGCAACCACCGACGATTTTCGCGAGGCGCAGCGCGCCTTTGCCGAAAAACGCAAACCGGCTTTCTGAGGCTGCGATGGCCATCACGTCCGAAACGATCAAGCGTGTCACAGCCGACCTCTACGATCGGTCGCTGCGGTTCATCCCCAAGGATTCGAAAGCCGCGCTGACCAAGGCTGATCGTCTCGAAACCAACGAGACCGCGCGCCACACCTTGCAGACCATGCTGAAAAGCGCGGATGAGGCGGAGACATCCTGGCGCTTCGTCTGCTCGGATTCGGGCGTGCCGGTCTATGTCATCAAGGTGGGAACGCAGGCCCGCTTCGAGGGCAATGTCCGCAAGGCGATTGTCGATGGGTTCGCCGAGCTTGTCGCCAGCATCCAGCCACCCTTGCTGCCGCATGTGACCAATCCGCTGACGCTGGAACGCGGCCATAGCGGGCGGCAGATGCCCATCGTCACCTTCGACATGGTCGATGATTGCGATTTCATCGACATCACCTGCTCACCCAAGGCTCTCGGCTCAGGGCGCTGGTCGGCGATGGACATTTTCAGCTTTCCCGACCTTCCGACCATCGAGGCCTATGTGCTCGATGTCGTGCGGAAGGCCGGCTCGCAACCCTGCCCGCCAGTGGTGGTTGGAGTGGGCATCGGCGGCACCTTCGACTATGCCTGCAAGCTCGCAAAGGAAGCGACCCTTCGCCCCATCGGCCAATCCCATGCCGAACCCATGGTGGCCGCCATGGAGCAGCGTCTGCTCGCTGCCGTGAACAAGACCGGTTTCGGGCCGATGGGAACGGGCGGCGACAGCACCGCGACAGCCGTGCATGTCGATTACGCGGCAGGCCATGGCTTCACGCCGGTGGCCGTCACCTTCAATTGCTGGATCAACCGCCGCACCCGCGCACGCCTCTTTAACGATGGCCGCGTCGAGACAATCGAGTAATCCATGGCCATCCGGACGCACCATCTCACCTTTCCGCTCAGTGCGGAATCCGCTCGCACCCTGCGGGCCGGCGACATGGTCGTGATGAGCGGCCAGATCGTCGTGACGGCTGGGCTGCCCACACATCACCGGCTGCTGGGTTGCCTCGATGATGCTGAGCCCATGCCGATGGATCTGAACGGCGCCTCGGTCTTTCATCTCGGCAGTTACAGCGAGGAAAAGAGCGGCGAATTCGAGATCCTCTACCTCAATCCGACCACCAGCACGCGCTTCAATGCGGTCATGCCGCGCCTGATCAAGGGCTTCAACTGGCACGCGGTTGGCGGCAAGGGCGGCCTGGATCGTCCTTGTGTCGAGGCTTTGCAGGAGGTCGGCGGAGTCTATCTCTCCTTCCTCGGCGGCGGGGCGACCCTGCACACCAAAGCCATCCGCCGCGTTATCGAGGTCGGCTGGAGCGATATGCTCATCCATTACCGGCTGGTCCGGCTCGAGGTGGAAAATCTCGGCCCGGTGACTGTCGCGATCGATGCGCATGGGGTGAGCCTCTACGAGATGATCAAAGCCAGCCAACCCGTCTGAAAGCTCCTTTTCGACCACGCCACGTGCCACACAAAGGTCTGGGAGGCGCGCTAATGTTTCGATCCGCTGCCATCGGGGTGCTTTCAGACAAACCCAAAAAGTCTAGGAAAGCGCCCTATCCCAACATGGATCAGGCCGCGCAAAGGTGACGCCACTCGGTGAGTGCGGCGGCTCGTCTTTCCTTGAAAGCTGGCCTGGATGAGAGGTGTCGTTCCTGGTTGAAGTGATTGTGGATCGAGCCGTGAACCGCGGCGAATCTCTGGAGAATTCATTGCGCGGACCTGCTGTCTGCATCCGCCAAAAGCGGTGCATCGCCCAGTCTCTTCATCGGAACGGCTGAATAGGGTTACCATGCCTCCTCGGATGCCAGAGCCATTTCAGGCATTCGGGCTTTGCCCATTCTCGCTGAAGCAGGCACCGGGAGCATTCCAGCGCCGGATACTCGTCTCCACCCAGGCCGCGGCCTGCACTACGGACGGCAAGCGCGCCCGTTCGGAGTGGAGAAGCAGGAAAAGCGGCCGTTCAGCCGCAGCTTCGACCGACGAAACGCGGTCAAGGCGCGTGTCCTGTCCGCCCATGACGACAGGCAACATGACCTCCGCCTTGAGCGCGAGCGCGGCTTCGATCAGGATATCTAGCCGGTTGGATCGCAGGGCCGTACGGGCACCGGGGCGGGCCGACTTCAGCGCCTGCATTTCCGGCAGGTGATCCAGCGCCTCGCCGTAGCGCACCACCGGCAGCGTCTGGCCGGGCGGCATGCCTGCCGGCGCATAGAGCATAAAGCGTAACTGACCGATCTGCCGGATCCGCGCGGAATCTTCCGCATTGCGACCGAGACGCACGGCAATATCCGCCTCTCGACGCGCAAAGCTCAGGGATTGATCATCCGCGATCAGTTCCAGCGCAATACCTGGATGGCGCGCGCCCCATTCCCCAAGCGCTGGCGCCAGAATGCGCGTGAGCACAAAACCGACGCTGGTGATGCGAACCTGCCCGCGCAACTCGGCAGTCGAGCGCTTGAGGGTCGCGAGCGTGCTGGCGGCCTCCTCCGCGATAAGCCGCAGGCGTCCCTGAACTTCCGCGAGTTCGGGCGTCGCGACGAGACGGCCCTCCACGCGATCGAAGAGACGCGTGCCGAGCCGCCGCTCAAAGGCTGAAAGGCGCCGGCTCACCGTCGTTTGGTCCACGCCCAGCCCGCGGGCAGCCGCGCTCAATGTACGGCCTTCAATGAGTCGCTCGAGCAGTTCGAGATCACTCCAGCTCTCTGCATTCATGCAGGATCCCCATCGTTTCTTGCGGATTGCCCTGCATTAACACGGATCCTATTCCTGTGAGAACCTGTTCCATGGAGAATGCTGATGCCCGCCTTCACACTTTTCGATCTCGCCGGTCACAAACTGGTCCTTCCCCGCCTTTCCGAGGCCGTCCTGGTGCTGATCGACTACCAGAATGTCTATCTCCGTGGCCCGCTGGCCCTTGTGGGCGCGGCGGAAGCCGTGGATCGCGCGGGGGTCCTGCTGGAGGCCGCCCGCGCGGCTGGAAGCCGGGTCATCCATGTCGCCCACAAGGGAGCCGCGGGTGGGCTGTTCGATCGGACTGGCGAAAGCGGCGCTATTGTTGCCGCGCTGACCCCGCTTCCGGATGAGGTGATTGTGGAGAAGCCCAGGCCGAATGCCTTTTCAGGCACAAATCTCACCGACCATGTCGGCGGGGTTGGCCAGAAGCTCATCATCGCCGGGTTCATGACGCATAATTGCGTGTCATCCACCA
>JAIXSR010000098.1 GCA_027484605.1 Hyphomicrobiales bacterium
AAGGTCACGGCTTCCTTGCCGTCGATGATGCGGTGATCGTAGCTCAGCGCCAGATACATCATCGGGCGGACCACGATCTGGCCGCCGACCACCATGGGCCGCTCCTGGATCTTGTGCATGCCGAGGATGCCCGATTGCGGCGGGTTGAGGATCGGCGTGGACATGAGCGAGCCATAGATGCCGCCATTGGTGATGGTGAAGCTGCCGCCCGCCATCTCCTCCAGCTTCAACTGCCCGTCGCGCACGCGCTTGCCGAAATCGGCGATACGCTTCTCGATCTCGGCGAAGCCCATACCGTCGGCGTTGCGGAGCACGGGGACGACGAGGCCCGAGGGGCCACCCACCGCGATGCCCATATGGACGAAGTTGCGATAGATGACCTCGTCACCCTCGATCTCGGCGTTGACGGCCGGGAATTCCCTCAGCGCGGCGACGCAGGCGGTTACGAAGAAGGACATGAAGCCGAGCTTCACGCCGTGCCGCTTCTCGAAATGGTCCTTGTATTCGCCGCGCATGGCCATGACGGCGCCCATATCCACCTCGTTGAAGGTGGTGAGCATGGCGGCGGTATTCTGCGCCTCCTTCAGACGGCGGGCGATGGTCGCGCGCAGGCGCGTCATCTTCACGCGCTCCTCGCCGGCTTCCAGGCCGCGGGCGGGCTTGGCGGCCGCCGGAGCCGCCTTGGCTGCGGGCTGGCTCAGGAAATCCAGCACGTCGCCCTTGGCGATCCGGCCATCCTTGGCGGAGCCCGCGCCGATCTGCGCGGAGGAGATGTTGTTCTCGGCCATCAGCTTGGCGGCGGCGGGCAGCGGTGCCGGCGTCGCGGCGGGCGCATGACCGCCGGGAGCAGTGCCATGCACCTCGGCCGCGGCGACCGAACCGCCCCCGGTGCCGACAGGCTTGGCGGCGGCGGTGGAGGGTGCGGCCGGCTTGCCCGCGCCGGCCGCGATGCTTCCCAGCACGGCGCCCGGCTCGACCTCGGCGCCGGTTTCAGCGGCGATCGCCTCCAGCACGCCGGCGGCGGGCGCGTTCACCTCAACGGTGACCTTGTCGGTTTCAAGCTCCACCAGCGGCTCGTCGGCCGCCACCGCCTCGCCGGCCTGCTTGAGCCAACGCGCGACGGTCGCGGTGCTGACGCTTTCACCCAGGGTGGGCACGAGAATGTCGGTTGCCATGGTTTTCCGCTTTTTCCTGGAACTCGTCTTAATCCATTTGGGACCCGGGCGTCAGGCCCCGGGCGTCACATCAGAGGCCAAGGGCTTGGCGCACCAGCGCGTCCTGCTGCGCCTGATGCACCTTGGCCAGGCCAGTGGCCGGGCTTGCTGCTTCCTCGCGGCCGACGAAGACGGGCCGACGGGCGGGGCCGATCTCCTTCAGCACCTTCTCGATCCGGCGGTCCACGAAATGCCAGGCACCCATGTTCTCAGGCTCCTCCTGGCACCACACGATCTCGGCGTTCTTGTAGGGCGCGAGTGCGGTGGCGAGGCTCTTGGCCGGGAAGGGATAGAGCTGCTCCACGCGGATCAGCGCCACGTCGTTCACGCCCTTGTCGCGCCGCTCCTGGAGAAGGTCGTAATAGACCTTGCCGGTGCAGAGCACGACGCGCTTCACCTTCTCATCCGGCGCGATCGCCTCAACTTCCGGGATCACGTAATGGAAGGCCGAGCCGGGGCCGAATTCGGCGAGGCTGCTGACCGCGAGCTTGTGGCGCAGCAGCGACTTCGGCGTCATCACGACCAGTGGCTTGCGGTAATTCGCCTTCAGCTGGCGACGCAATGCGTGGAAGTAATTGGCCGGCGTCGTGAAGTTGCAGACGCGCATGTTGCGCTCAGCGCAGAGCTGGAGGTAGCGCTCCGGCCGGGCGGAGGAGTGCTCAGGCCCCTGCCCTTCATGCCCATGCGGCAGCAGCATGACGAGGCCCGACATGCGCAGCCACTTGGTCTCGCCCGAGGCGATGAACTGGTCGATGATCACCTGCGCGCCGTTGGCGAAGTCGCCGAACTGCGCCTCCCACAGCACGAGCGTCTTCGGGTCGGCCAGCGAATAGCCGTAGTCGAAGCCGAGAACGCCCACCTCGCTCAGCAGCGAGTTGAACGCCTCGAAGCGGGGCTGACCCTCGCGGATATGGTTCAGCGGCGCGTATTCGCGCTGGTCATTCTGGTCCACGAGCACGCAATGGCGGTGGCTGAAGGTGCCGCGCTGCACATCCTCGCCCGAGAGGCGGACGCGATGGCCTTCCAGCAACAGCGTGCCGAAGGCCAGCGCCTCGCCGGTCGCCCAGTCCAGGCCCTCGCCGGTCTCGATCGCGGTCTTCTTTGCTTCGAGTTGTCGGACGATTTTGGAATTGGCGTTGAAGTCGGCCGGCACGCGGCAGAGTGCGCCACCTACCTCGCGCAGCGTGTCGAGGCTCACGGCGGTGTCGTGCAGCTGCTCGACCTCCTCCGTGCTGCCCACGGCCTTGAGGCCGGTCCAATGGCCTTCCAGCCAATCCGCCTTGTTGGGCTTGAAGCTGGCCGCGGCCTCGAAGGCATCCTCCAGCTTGGCGTTGAAAGCGTCCTGGATGGCTTGCGCCTCCTGGGCCGGAACAGAGCCCTCCGCGGCGAGGCGCTCGGCATAGAGGGTGCGCGTCGTCTTCATCTGCCGGATGCGGCTATACATGGTGGGCTGCGTGAAGGCTGGCTCGTCGCTCTCATTGTGGCCGTGGCGGCGGTAGCAGACGATGTCGAGCACAATATCCGCCTGGAAGCGCATGCGGAACTCGGCGCAGAGCCGGGCGCACCACACAACCGCCTCCGGGTCATCTCCGTTCACATGCAGGATCGGCGCCTGGATGGCCTTGGCCACGTCCGTGCAATAGAGGCCGGAATAGGCATGCGCCGGGACGGTGGTGAAGCCGATCTGGTTGTTGGTGACGATGTGGATGGTGCCGCCCGTGCGGTATCCGATGAGCTGGCTCATCGCCAGAGTCTCATAGACCAGGCCCTGGCCGGCGAAAGCGGCGTCGCCATGCAGCAGGATGCCCATGACGCTGGTGCGCTGCTTCACATCGCCCGCCATGTCCTGCCGCGCGCGCACCTTGCCGGCGACGACGGGGTTCACCGCCTCCAGATGCGACGGGTTGGGCTGGAGCGAGAGATGGACCTTCCGGCCCTCGATCTCGACATCGGTGGAGGTGCCGAGGTGATACTTCACATCGCCCGAGCCCTGCACGTCATCCGGCTTGAAGGACGAACCCTTGAACTCGGAGAAGACCTGCATGTAGGGCTTCTTCACGAC
>JAIXSR010000103.1 GCA_027484605.1 Hyphomicrobiales bacterium
GCAGGTTTTCGACGTTCCGCAGCGTCAGCGGCGATGGGGCATCCGTCATCACCGCGAGGCACATGAACTCGGGTGCGGTGTTGACGCCGCGGGAAATGCGGGCGCGAGGTATACCAACGAGGTTAGCCGCGCCTGCTCCGGCGGCAACCCTATGTCTATCTGACAGCGCCCTTCCAGAAATGCGAGCGAAGCGCTGGGTATGCGTGGGTCGAAAGGCGCGGTTTTCGACCAAAATCGATCCCATTTGATCATTCCATATTGCCTGTTGGAACCGGCGATCTAATTCTTGTTCAACAACCAAAAAAAACGTCCGGGGGAGAACAGCTTTGCGGGAGAGGAAGAACAGTCCGGACGTCCGGCTGATTGGCGATGTCGCGCGTCTTGCGGCGGTCGGTTACGGTGCGAAAACGGCCTATTCCGTGGTCATGCCCAACGGCATGTACGGCAAACTGAGTTTCGAGGCGATCGACGCCCTGTCTGATGATTTTGCTGTCTATCTGCGCGAGGAGCTCGGGTTGAGCGCCGGCGATCGCGTTGCGCTTCAGGTGCCAAACAGCCTGACATTCCCCATCGCAGCCTTTGGCATTGCGAAGGCAGGGCTGGTTCTGGTGAACACCAACCCGCTCTACACGGGCACGGAAATGGGCCGGCAATTCGCCGATGCCGGAATCCGCGCGCTCGTCATCGTCGACATGTTCGCGGACAAGCTCGATGAAGCTTTCGCGATCCACCCGATCGAGCATGTGATCATTGCCGCGGTCTCGGAGAAAATGCCGCGCATGGTGAGCGGGGTGATCCGTCTGGTGCAGCGCTACTGGGACCAGTCCCTGCCGGAGATCAGCCGGCCCCATCATCTCTTCGCCGATGCGCTGGCGCGCGGTGCCTCCGTCCGCGCCAGCCGCGGCATTCAGGCGAAGGATTACACCGCCAATATCCGTCCGGATGACCTCGCGGTGCTGCAGTATACGGGCGGGACAACGGGTGTCGCCAAGGGTGCGATGCTGAGCCATGCCAATCTGGTCACGAATGTCGCGCAGGCTGAAAGCTGCTTCGGCGGGGAAATGCGTCCCGGTGAGGAAGTGGTGCTGACGGCCCTGCCGCTGTACCACATCTTCGCCTTCACCGCGAACATGCTGCTCTTCCACAAATGGGGGGCGCAGAACATCCTCATCCCCAATCCGCGCCCGATCTCGAACCTCAAGCGTGCTTTCGAGAACCACGCCATCACCTGGATGACGGGCGTGAACACTTTGTTCAACGCGCTCAACAACGAATTCTGGTTCACGGAAGACCCGCCACGCTCCCTGCGCGGCGCCGTGGCCGGCGGCATGGCGTTGCAGGCCCCGGTTGCCGAACGCTTCAAAGCCGTGACCGGCATCGATGTGCTCGAAGGCTATGGGCTCACGGAAACCTCGCCCATCGTTACCTTCAATTCCCGCCAGAAGTTCCGGCTCGGAACGATCGGCCAGCCCATGCCAGAGACGGAAATCCGTTTGCTGGATGCGGAGGGGCGCGAGGTGCCGCCGGGTGAGCCGGGCGAACTCGCGGTGCGCGGTCCGCAGGTGATGGCCGGTTACTGGAACAAGCCGGACGAGACAGCGGCGACGCTGCGCAATGGCTGGCTGATGACCGGCGATATCGCGACGGTCGATCCCGAAGGTTTCTACCGCATCGTCGATCGCAAGAAGGACATGGTCCTCGTCTCCGGCTTCAACGTGTATCCGAACGAGGTGGAAGATGTGCTGGCGGCGCATCCCGGCGTGCTCGAGGCGGCGGTGATCGGCGTTCCGGATGGCGCGGCCGGCGAGGCCGTCTGCGCCTTCGTCGTTCGGCGCGACAATCAGGCCCCGGGCGTCGAGCAATTGCGCGAGCACTGCAAGGCGCATCTGACCGCATACAAGGTGCCCAAACGCATCGAGTTCCGCGAACAATTGCCGAAATCCAATGTCGGCAAGATCCTCCGGCGCGACCTGCGCGCTGAACTGGAAAAGGCGGGAGGCTGATATGGTTGGCGCATTCGAACAGGCCATCCTGGCCGCGATGATTTTCGTCATCATGCTCGGCATGGGCGCGGCCTTGACGCCGCGCGATTTCATGCTCGCGCTGAAGAAGCCTTACGGGCTTTTGGTCGGCCTTGGCTCGCAATACGGCATCATGCCGCTGATCGCGCTCAGCCTCGCGCTCATCCTGCCGGTGCCGGATGCGGTGAAGGTCGGCATTGTAATCATGGGCAGCATGCCTGGTGGCACGACCTCGAACATCTTCACCTATTTTGCGAAGGGCAACCTCGCGCTTTCCGTGCTGATGACGGTGAACTCGACGCTGGTCGGCGTGCTGGCCATCCCGTTCCTGGTGATCACCAATCTCGCGATCCTGAAAGCCGTTGGCGCGATTTCCGTGGTTATCCCCGCGAGCAACATCGTGATCACGCTGGTTCTTCTGCTCGTCCCCGTGATGGTCGGCGTGCTCCTCCGGCGCTGGAATGCCAATGTGGGTGCTCTGGTGGAACTCACCGGCGGGGCACTCGGCGTCCTCTTCATCGTGCTGCTGCTTGTGACATGGGTGCCGCGCAACTGGCAGTTCCTGATGAACACGCCCGTTTCGGTCTTTGCCTGCGTGATCCTGCTCGGGTGGCTCGGATTTTTCTTCGGCTATGTGTTTTCGCGCCTGCTTCGCTTTTCGGATCGGGACTCCCAGACCATTGCCATGGAAATCGGAATCCAGAATGGGCCTTTGGCGATTGCGATCGTGGTTTTCACCTTCGTGGGCCCACTCCAGAGCATGCAGCAGCAGGTGATGGCGGTGCCCGCGCTCTATTCGCTCTTTATCGTTCTGTCCTCGACGGCGCTGACGATCTGGTTCCGGCGGGCGAATGCGGCAAAGGAACAGAGAATCCCGAAAGCGCTTCTGTAAGGACATTGTCAGAGGAAAAATTGCGGTCCACGCTTCGGTTGGGCGGTGTCAGACTACGAAAAAAAGTCTCCGAAAGCCCCCTGTCCCGGCACGGATCACGCCGCGCAAAGCTGGCGCTATTCGTTGAGAGCGGCGGCTCGTCTTGAAACACCGGAAAATGCGATATCGATCATAGAGTTGGCGGTGTGTTGACCCAGAGCGCCTTCGCTGTCACGCTCGATGTATTCCGATAGCCGTGCTCGAGTGCCGACGAGAAATAGATGAAATCGCCCTGCTGAAGCACGTAGACCTTCCGCTCGACGATCACCTCCAGCGTGCCCTCGATCATGTAGCCGAATTCCTCGCCATCATGTTGAACAAGGGACGTCGTCTTGGCACGGGGCGGGATGTTGAGAATGTTGGCCTGGAGCAGGCCCGAGCGATGGATCGGCAGAATTTTCTCGAACCAGGAACCGTCCTTCTCGCTGGAAGGGTCGACATCGAACCGAGCCCGGTTGCCGACGCGAAAGACGGTCACTCCGGGTGAATCCGAAGCGGGTCCGGTATCGATCAGCAACTCGGCGAGGCTCGTGCCGAGCGCCTTCGCGAGGCGATGAAGCAGCGAGATCGAAGGCGAGAGCTTCCCGTTCTCGAGCTTCGAAATCATGCTTTCCGAGCAGGACACTTCCTGCGCCAAAGCCTTCAGCGTGTAGCCCTTCATCAGCCGCGCATGCTTGAGGCGGGGGCCCGGTCGTGGCGAGTCCAGCGCCCGGCTCAAGGCTTCCCGTGCCGCCCCTGCTTCGTCCTCGATCGCACCCGTCATGTGCTGGCGATCGTCAGGATTTTTCCGCTCACGAACCATTTGGCCCGGGCTTTGCCTGTCTTTGTCGGTCGCCATCCGAGTCTCACGTTTTCGGGGGTGATTTGCTGAAAGTGCAATCAAGGATGCTGCGTTTTTAGTCAAGACATGATTGAAAATCCAACATATTGATTTTTACTCAAGTAACTTGACAAGCCCATTCACCTTCTGTCAACTTTTCGCATCCGGCCAGTTTGCGGTGGGATCGACAATCGGAGGCAGCAATGACGCAGGCAATGAGGCGCGCAGAGGGACCATCGAACCCGCAGGCGAGTTCGGGATCGATGGCAAAGGCGGCACCAATGACAGCCGTCCCGTTCCAGCTTGAAGAAGCGACCATCGACGAGATGCATGCGGCAATCCGGGCCGGGTCAATCACCGTGGTGCAGATCGTGCAGCACTACATTGCCCGCGCCCGGGCCTTCAACGGAGTGGCCAGCAAGCTGGTGACCGAGGATGGAAACCCCATTCCGCCGGCCCGCGGCACGGTGCGAGCCGGCGCTCCCATCGAATTCCCGACAGACACCGTCAAGGTCAGCGATGTCTTCCCGGATTATGACCGCTACAAGGGCAAGCCGCTTGAATTCGGCCGGATGGAGCCCACAGCTTCCGACCCCGATGTCGACCAGCAATATGGCATGATCGTCGGCATCGAGAATGGCACCGGGCTGAACTGTCTCTCCACCCTGAACATCCGCGGCGAGCGGTCGGTGGTCTGCAAGGGCGAGTATGACAAGCACCCTTCGCTGGGTCCGCTGCCGCCCGATGCGCCGCC
>JAIXSR010000168.1 GCA_027484605.1 Hyphomicrobiales bacterium
CATGCCGATATGGACGCGGGCGGGGCGCACCCCGTGCATGCTGAGGATGGTGCGGGCTAGCGCGCCCTCGAGCGCCCGGAGACGCTGCACCCGCTGCATGAAGGCCGTCATCTGCATCGGGTTGGCCTGGTCGAGCAGCTCGTAGCCGGCACCGGTCTGCCGCGGCAAGCCTTCGGAGGCGAGCTGCATCCGGAGCCGCGCCACCTGCGCGGCCGGGACCAGCACGGTGCCGTCGCCGCGCGCT
This sequence comes from Hyphomicrobiales bacterium, assembly GCA_027484605.1. Lineage (GTDB taxonomy): Bacteria > Pseudomonadota > Alphaproteobacteria > Rhizobiales > Beijerinckiaceae > Rhabdaerophilum. Next base: position 245 of record JAIXSR010000168.1, read on the forward strand.
TCGACGCGCACCTTCAGCTCCTCCAGCCGGCTGACGATGCGCCCGGCGTCGGAGGGCTCGAGACCTGCATAGAGCAGGCCGTCGGCGGCCTGCGGCGCCCGGGCGACCAGCCAGACACCGACCAGGGCGGCCAGAGCAACGGCGCCCAGCACGCCGAGTTTGACCGGCCCCAGGCGGGCCAGGGAGGCGCCGAGGCTGCGAAGTTCGAAAGGGGGTACGGAGGTCAGTGTTTCCATCGACGTTCTGTCGTTTCGTCCTATGGCGGATCTGCCCACCCGCGATGTGAAAGGAGATAGCCGTTTGAATGTTTTTCGCATAGCGCAAAAACGTCAGACGGCATAAAACCTTCGCATACCGCTATCCTATGCGAAAAGACCGGCAGCGAGAGAATCCGCCATGTCAGATCCGGACACCGACAGTGCTGCGAAAAATTCTAAGAACCAGAAGCCGAAGCGTCGGGGCCGCCTGCTGCTGATCATCGGGGCGGTGCTCGTTCTGATCGGGGCGGGCGGCGCCGGCGCCTATTTCTTCCTGCCCGGTGTGGCCGAGAGCCTGCGTGCCAGCCTTGGCGGCCTGCTGCCCGGCGGCCCTGCCACCCCGCCCGCCGCGGCGCCGGTGGCGAAATCCGCCTTTGTCGAATTGCCGGAAATGACCCTGACCCTGCCGAATGGCGGCCGCCCCCGGCAGCTCCGCCTGACCCTGGCGATCGAGGTCTCCGGCGACCCGGAGCTCGCCAAGCCGGCATTGATCAGCCCGAGGGTGTTCGACTCCCTCATCCTCTATCTGCGCACCCTGCGCGACGGCGAGCTGGAGGGCGCCCTGGCGATCGACCGGCTGCGCGGCGACCTCTTCCGCCGGCTCGACCTGCTGCTCGGCCCCAATGTGGTGCGCGACGTCCTTATCACCGGTTTCGTGGTGGCCTGAGCGATGACTCCCGAAGATGAGATCCCCGACGACGACGCCGCAGACGATGATTGGGGCACCGCCAAGCCCGAGATGGGCCAGGGCGACATCGACAACCTGTTCGGCGGCCCGGAGCCGGTGGTGGAGGAGCGGCCGCGGCGCGGGCTGGAGGCGCTGTTTGGCGGGGCAGTGCGCTACGAGCGGCTGCCGATGCTGGAAATCGTGGTGGACCGGCTGGCCCGCCTGCTGACCACCAGCATCCGCAAATTCACCGCCGACAACGCCGAGGTGGTGATCGACCGGATCCGCCCGGTCCGCGTCGGCGCCTTCCTCGATACCGTCACGCTACCGGCGCTGATCGGCGTTATTCGCATCGAGGAATGGGACGGCTACTGCCTGGCCACCCTGGATTCCAAGCTGATCGGCTCGATCGTCGACATCCTGCTCGGCGGTCGCCGCAACGCCATGCAGTGGATCGAGGGCCGGCCCTATACGGCGATCGAGCGGACCTTCGTCGACAAGCTGGTCGCGGTGCTGACCCAGGATCTCGGCAAGGCCTTCGAAGCGGTCTGCCCGGCGACCTTCCAGCTCGAACGTTTCGAGATCACCCCGACCTATGCGCTGATCACCAAGCCGAGCGCCTCGGCGATCACCTTCCGGGCCGAGATCACCATGGAAGGCCGCGGCGGCAATATCGATTTCCTCGTGCCCTATTCCACGATCGAGCCGGTGCGTGACCTGCTCAGCCAGGAAGTGCTGGGTAAGAAGCAGGGCGGCGACACCATCTGGCGGGCGCACCTGACCCAGGAACTGCCGCGCGCCGGGGTGGAACTCCGCGCGGTGATCGAAAGCCGCGCGATGCCCTTCTCCGAGATCGCCAAATGGCATCCCGGCTCGGTCCTCAAGCTCGATCGCCGGCAGCATGAGCCGGTCGATGTGTTCTGCCAGAACCTGCTGATCTGCCGGGCCGTCATTGCCGCCAAGGGCGACCGGATCGTTCTCCAGATCGACGAGAAGGTGGTGGAGAACGATTGGCTGGTTGCCCGGGCCGCCGACCTCGCAGCCCACGAACCGGCAAAGGCTGGCACATGAGACAGATTTTCCGCCAATCCCGCCGGCGCGGGTGGAGATACGCATGACCCTGCTGCAGATCCTCGACGCCTCCGGGCTTGCCCTCCTGACCGCGCAATCCGGCTGGATCATCCTGCTGCATCGCCGCCTGGGCCATCTGCGTACGACGCTGGACTCGGCGGGTACGGTGATCGGCCAGCTCGATGCCGCGGCCCAGCGGCTCGATGCCTCGAGCGGCGGCATCACCCGCAAGGTGAAGGACGGCCTGGCCGAAGTGGACGGCAAGCTGACCGCCTGCCGCAACATCGCGCAGGAGCTGACCATCGCCTCGCGCAATGCCGAGGAGGTCGCGGCCCGGCTCGACCAGGCATTGCGGCAGAATTTCAAGCTGAACAATGCCCGTACGGCCGCGCCGCCACGGGAGAATGTCGAGCCGCTCGGCTTCGCGGCGCGGCTCAGCGCCCGCGGCGAAGCCCCCCCCGCGGCGGAGGCGGCAAGGCCTGCCCAGGCCGCGCTCGCCCAGCAGCTGCTGGCGGCGGAACTCACCCGCGCCCCGGTGCTCCAGGCGCCGGAGCCGTTTCCGGTACGGGCGGAGCGCAGCGTGCGCGTGAAACTCGGTTGAGCGTCGGAGATCTGCTCGCATGACCCCCCTGCCCAGTTTCGGCCAGGCCGCCGCCAATCCGCGCCGCCGCCTGTTCGGCCCCAGGCTCGGCCTGCCGCTGATGGCCCTTGGCATCGCCGCTATGGTGCCGGCACGGGTTGTCAGCCTGCTGCCCCTGTTCGAGGCCTCGGCGCCGGTCACGACGCAGCCCGCTCGGGTGCTGCCGGACCCTGCGCCCATTCCCAACCAGGGTTCCAGCCAGGGTTTCAGCCAAGGTCCCAGCCTTGGCCGCGTCGCTGCCGGCCAGCCGGTGCCGTTGCGCGAGGGCATCCTGGCCATGCCGACTCTCTCGGTCCTCCTGGCCGGCCCGGGGCGCGCCAACCCGGTTGGCGAGGAGAACGAGACCGCCGCCCGCCTGCTGGCCGAGGTGGCCCGCCGGCAGGCCGAGGCCGAACGCCGCGAACGCATGATCGAGGTCCGCGAGACGCGGGCGACGGCGGCCGAGACCCTGGCCCGCGTCCAGCTCGCCACGCTCAGCAAGCTGCGCGACGAGATGGAGCGCCTGGTGGTGCGCGAAGCCACCGCCGCCGATGCCGATATCGATTCGCTGGTCGCGCTCTATGTCAATATGCGGCCGCAACAGGCGGCCAAGGTGCTGGAGCGGCTGGAAGCGCCGCGCGCGGCGACCATTCTGCTGAAGATCCCCGAACGCCAGGCCGGCCCGATCATGGCGCAGATGGATCCGCAGGCTGCGCTGCTGGTGACGCAAGAGATCGCCGGCCGTCGGGAAGCCTTCCGTCGCAACCCGACATGACCGCGCCGGTCGCGGGCTTTGCTGGAGGCCCCGGCCGTTAAGTGTCCGTCTGGGGAGGAAAAAGCATTTCCTCCCCAAACCCCTCCATTGCCCTCTGCGAGTCGGGATTGGCCGCGCGGCGATTAACAAGCCCATAAGAACAGATGCGAGGTTGGACGCGTCGTGTTTCATAGGGAAGTATATCCTCCCTGTCTCTGCCGTGTTCCCTTGAAGTTTTTTATTATTTTGATGATAAGATATTTTTGTATAAATCGAAAATATTTCCCGAAAGATCGATTTTATTCCAGGCGTGATTGGGGCAGCCCTGCAGGTCGCTGGTTCCAGGCGAATTGATGCGTTTGGGCGTCCATACCCTCCGGTGCTCCGCCTGAGAGGGCAAGAACCCGCACCCAAGGCGCCCAGACATCGTATTCAGCAACGCCGCCAGATCACAGTGTCACCCAGTTTCGGCATGGCTCTATTTTGAGCCCCGCGGCCACAACCGG
>JAIXSR010000002.1 GCA_027484605.1 Hyphomicrobiales bacterium
ATCGGCGGTGGCACGGTCGAGGAATTCACCGCGCGAGTGCGGCGCGAATATGCGGAATGGGGCAGCATCGCTCGGGAGGCCAATATTCGCGCGGAATAGGCCCGCCGGTGCGGGCTGCCTTGGGTAGCGCTAACTCCGCGCCACCATCCGGTGCCACAGCCCGCTCATCATCTCGGTGACCGGCTGGGACTTCCAGCACCAGCCGAGGGCGCAGCCGCGCACCTGCAGCTTCTGCGTCACCGCGAAATCATTCTTGCGGTCCAGCCGGATGCGCACCAGCCGGCTGCGGTCGCGCGGCCGGAACATGCTCTGGAATTCCGGCGGCAGCGCGTCCGTAACTCCAAGCAGCGCCTCGACGACGCCTTGGGCGCGCGCCGCTCCACCCGACAATTCCACCCGGTCGCCAGGCTCGAGCGCGAACAGGTAGATGTCCGGCAGATAGGCGATGACGCTCGTCTCGTCGCCGAAGACCTGCAGCAATTCATCGCCGACCTTGACGACCTGGCCCGGCGCCGGCACGCGCGGCCCGGCGGTGCCGTCGCGCGGTGCCCGGATCATCCCCTGATCATAGACCGCCTTGAGCTGACGCAACCTTTCGCCCGATTCCGCGCGCGCACGGCCGAGCACCGGCAATTCCGTGGCAAGCAGCGCCGCTTCGGAGCGCAGCCCTGACAGCCGCGAGGCGGCCTCGAACCCCGATCCAAGCGCCTGGTCACGCCGTTGCGCCGAAATCAGCCCGGCATTGGACAGGCGGTCCATCTGGCCGATCGCGCTCGAACTCTCGCGCGCATGCCGCTCGGCCAGCGGCAGCAATGCGTCGATTGCCGCCAGCCGGCTGCGCAACTGCACCTCGCGCAATGCCAGGTCGGCGTTCTGCGCCGAAACCTGGGCAAGATCGCGCAGGATATCGACCGACTCCACCTCGACGACGACGTCGCCGGCCAGGACGCGCTGCCCCTCCTGCACGAGGACCCTGGATACGCGCCCGGGATAGACCGCGCCGGAGACGCTGCGTTCGGCGACCACCAGCCCATCCGCCCGCAGGATGAGGGCATCGCCAATCGCCCAATTGAGCCCAAGCAGCAGCAGTCCGACCAGGATCCCGAGATAGATCCGACGGCCCCAGAGGACCGGCGATGCGCGCTGCTCGCTGCCGAGCGTGTCGACGCGCGTGAGCGTCCGGATACGTTTCATCGTGTCACCACTTCCGTATCAATCTGACCTTGGACGGCACGTAGTTGTCCTGCCGCGAACTGAACAGGAACCACTCCTGCACGAAGGCCAGTAGCCGAACCGGTCGCATGACCCAGCCCGAATAGATTGCGTAGCCCGGCATGTAGAGCAGCAGGCTGAGCGGTACGGCGCGCCGAACGCTGAGCGAGGCGACCGCGAGCACCGCGGTATCGAGCAGCAGCAGGCCGAATTGCATGGCGAGCAGGATCGGGACCGCCATCCCGCCATAGACCGTGAACAGCCAGGCAAGATAACAGGGGAAGACCAGCGTCGCCGTCAGCTCGAAGAGCAGGAAGTCCCACTGATTGACCGCCTCGGCAAAGCCGCTGCGGTGCCCGGGATTCATCAGCATGCGGCGATGCTTGCGGCAGCGCAGGCGGATCGCATCGCGTTCCCACCGCAGCCGCTGCCGGATCAAGCCCCATAGCTTCGCCGGCACGTCGGTGTAGCAGATGGCGCCGGCAGCGAAGGTGATGCGCCAGCCGGCAGCACGTAGGCGCAGGGTGAGATCGAGATCTTCGCCCCCACCAGCATCGCAACCGCCGACCTGCTGGACTGCGGTCCGGCGGAAGGCCCCGAAGCCCCCTGAGACGCAGGAGACCTGGTTCAGGATGGTCGCAACCCTGCGGCCGACCGAGATCGACAGCAGGTACTCAATCTCCTGCATCTGCGCGACCAGGCTCATGGTCCCGTTGCGCGGTGCGATCTCGCCGGAGACGGCGCCTACCCTGGGATCGTTGAAAGGCGCGACGATGTTCTCGAGCGCAAAGCGGTCATAGGAGCAGTCGCAGTCGACATTGACCACGATCTGTCCACGGCAGACGGCCAGCGCCAGGTTGAAGCCGGCCGATTTGCCGCCGCGCAGGTCGACGGCCAAGGCGTGATGCGCCAGCCCCTGGCGGACCAGGCGCGCGGCGACCTCCGCCATGCCGTCCACCGAGCCATCGCTGACGATGATGACATCCATCGGGCGCAGGGTCTGCTCGTGCAGGCTGCGCAGGCAGCGCTCGAGCGCATCGGCCTCGTTGTGCCCGACCACCATGACGCTCACGGTGCTGCGTATGGCGCGCGGGATATGGCCCACACGGGCAAGCCGTCGCCCGATCGAGGCGCCGGCGATGCCGAGCGCGATAAAGCCACAGATATAACGTGGGATCTCAAGGGTGAGGGTGAACCAGAACAGCCGCACCAGCCCCTCGGTCGATTGCGATGCCAGGAAATCGAGCGCCAGACCTATCTCATTCATCGGGCGGTGGCTGCGGCCAGGGGCCGCTCCCGAACGGGCTGTTCCAGGACACGCAGTTCCGGCTCGAGTCCTTCGGACAGGACCTCCTGACAGGCATCGAGCAGGGCCGGGCTGAGTTCATCCAGCGTCACGGCGGTGGCCGGGCGAATCAGCAGGTAGTCAGCCTCGGCCTCGGTTGCCACGGTGCACTGGCCTTCGATGGCGCTGACCAGGTTCTCCATGAACAGCCGGCGCATGGCCTCGAAGCCGCGCGGCCCGCGGCGCGCCAGGATACGCTGCCTTGCACCGTAGTGCAGCGTGACCAGCATGGCGGCCGGCCCTGGGCGAGCAAGTTCCTCACGGATGCTTGCCGGCAGCGACATTATGGGCTGATCGGCCGTCGCCGCCAGGCGTGCCGTCCCACGCCGCAGCAGCGCGATGCCTGCGGCGGTCAGCCGGTAGCTGAACATGTCGCGCTTCGGCGCAGCATCGCCATCGGTATGGGCACCGCAATCCAGGCAGACGAAGCCGATAGCGGGTTCGGGACTGAAGATGCCGCAATCGACGCAACTCATGACAGTACCGGGCTTGTCGTAGTCGCTGCCGTAGTGGCGCAGGTGCTGGCGGCATTTCGGGCAGACCAGGTTCGGCCCCTGGATGAAGTCGGCTTCCGGCGCCTGATGGGCACAGCGGAAGTGATGCACAATTGGCACCTCGCGCAGATGCGCGGAGCCGCAGGACATGCATTCCTCGCGGACATTGAGCCGAGCCGATCCGCAACTGCCGCAGGCATGGAAGCGCTCGACGAAGCGGCGTTCCAGCAGGCCACCGGTGGCCAGGCGCTCGGCCGCCAGACGTGCATCGCCATCCGGGAAGAAACCCGCATAACGGACACAGTCGCGGCTGGTCGCATCCAGGGTGGGCTCGAAGGCATGCCCCGATACGAACATATAGGCGAGGAGGCGCGTCTCGAGGTCGGTGGCTTCGCCGATGGTGCGGGCAAGCGCCCGGCGCCGTTCGGCAAAATGCCGGATGGCGGAGGCCACCTTGCCCCAGCTCTGGCGATCAGCGGCGGAGAAGATCGCATCTGCACCGGCAATGCAGCCGGTGAGGTCGATGAAGGGCAGGGTGAAATGCGACGACCGGGTGCGCGCCTCGACCGCCTCGTCACCTGCCGTCGGTGTCAGCAGCAGCACAGCCTCCGCCTCGCGGCGGCCCGAAAGGTCGAAATAATGGCGCAGCAGCTGGGCCTGTGAGGGCGTCGGGCAGGGCAATACGGCGACCGCCGGCGCATCGGCCATGCCAAGCTCGCGCCAGGTATCCAGCGCCGCCCGACTGGTCCGGTCGGCGGCGGTTTCGTGCAACTGCCCGGCCACGACATTCATCAGCGCCGGTAGGTCGAGCGGCTTGGCGACCATCGCATCGAAGGCGGATGCCTGCATGTCCCGGCCACCGAGGCTGTCCAGCGCCGCGGTCACCGCGATCAGCTTCGGCCGCTCCTCGGACATCAGGTCATGCAGCAGCCGTGCCGAAGCAAGGCCATCCATCTCCGGCAGGTAGTAGTCAATGAGTGCCAGGTCGAAGCCGCCGCCACGCAGCATCCGCACGGCGGTCAGACCATCGGATGCGACTGCGGTCTCGTAGCCACGCTTCTCGAGAGCGGACTTCAGGACCTGCTGTTGCAGATCGTCGTCCTCGACGACGAGGATGCGATGTGACACGGGCTTCAGGTCTCCACGGTAGTCGTCGTGCGTTGGTTCAGTTCCCGGCGCGTTGCCTCAAGGGCAAGGATGAGGTCGCTGGCGGCAGCCTCGGCTGCCGCCGTACCGGTCTCGACCGCGCATTCGAAGCGGCGCGCCACCGCGGCAAGCCGCGCGAAGCCGAACAGGCCGGCACTGCCCGCAAGGCTGTGTGCGGCCTCGGCAAGCGTGCCACCGGTGGCCGCGACGGCGCTCGGGATGCGCAGGCCGCGCAACAAGGCCTCGACCTTCTGCACCAGAGTCCGCAGGTGCGAGAGCGCCATTTCGGGGGGCAGAAAGGCGGTGGTCCGCTCAAGGGTGCCGAGGTCGAGCACCGGCAAGGCCGCATCCGCTGCCGCCTGCATGGAAGGTGCCGGCGGCTTGGTACCGGCCGTGGCCAACCGAAGGGCAGGGGGAAGCAGAGGAGACAGGGGGGATTCGGCTGTTGCCTGCTGCGGAATCTGCGCCG
>JAIXSR010000102.1 GCA_027484605.1 Hyphomicrobiales bacterium
CCTGCAACCTACGTGCAGCCGGCACGGCGGGCCTGCCCTTGCGCCTTGCCCCCCCTTGGTTCACAAGGGGGCATGCGGACGGCATTGCTGGTTTTTCTGGGCGGCGGGCTGGGGTCGGTCGGGCGGTGGCTCGTCGGGCTTGCAGCCTTGCGCGCCTTCGGGCCGGGATTTCCGGCCGGCACGCTGGCGGTGAATCTCGCCGGCGGGCTGGTCATGGGCGTGCTGGCGCGGCTGCTCGTCGGCCTGCCTTCCGGCGGGCATGATGCGCGGATCTTCCTGATGACCGGCATCCTCGGGGGCTTCACCACTTTCTCGGCCTTCTCGCTGGATGCCGTCACTCTCTGGAACCGGGGCGAGGCGGCCATGGCCATGGCCTATGTCGCGGCTTCCGTCGGCGGCTCGATCGCCGCCCTCGCGGCCGGCCTCTGGCTTGGCGGCCTGCTGACACGATAGGAAAGAGCATGAGCGGCGTCACGACGCGCGAGGTCAGGCCGGACGAAGCGGGCATGCGGCTCGATCGCTGGTTCAAGACCCATTATCCCGATCTGGCTTTCGGCCATCTCAACAAGCTCCTGCGCACCGGGCAGGTGCGCGTCAGCGGGGCGCGCGCCAAGGCCGAGACGCGGATCGAGCCGGGGCAGGTGATCCGCATCCCGCCTCTGGAACGGGTGGAGGTTATCGCGCCGCCGCCCGGCATCCGCGAGGTCGGTGCCCCGGCGCGCAAGGCTGCCGGCCCGCAGGCCGCGCGGGCCGAGGCTGAAAGCGCGGTGCCGGTGCGGCGTGGCGGCAGGATGAATGACGATGCCGCTTTCCTCAAGTCCATCACGCTCTACGAGGACAAGGATCTGATGGTCCTCAACAAGCCGCATGGCCTGGCGGTGCAGGGCGGTTCGGGCATGACGCGGCATGTCGATGGCCTGCTGGAAGCCCTGCGCGACAAGGACGGCGTCAAGCCGCGGCTGGTCCACCGGCTCGACAAGGATACGGCCGGCTGCCTGATCGTGGCGAAGTCCAGGCTGGCCGCGGCGACCCTGGCCAAAACCTTCCGTTCGCGCTCGGCGCGGAAGATCTACTGGGCGCTGGTGCCGGGCGTGCCGCGCGTCCGGCAGGGCCGCGTCTCGACCTGGCTCGCCAAGGGAACGGATGAACGCGGCGACCAGAAGATGCAGATCGCCAAGCATGGCGATGACGGGGCCGATCACGCCCTGACCTATTACGCGGTGGTGGATACGGCGGGGCAGAAGCTGACCTGGCTTTCGCTGAAGCCCGTGACCGGGCGCATGCACCAGCTCCGCGTGCACACGGCCGAGATCGGCCATCCCATCGTCGGCGATCCGAAATATTTCGACAAGGAAAACTGGCACCTGCCGGGCGGCATCCAGAACCGCCTGCACCTGCTGGCCCGGCGGATCCAGTTCCCGCATCCGCGTGATGGCCGGATCATCGATGTCTCGGCGCCGTTGCCGCCGCATATGCAGCAGAGCTGGAACCTGCTCGGCTTCGATGCCAGCCATTACGATCCGATTGAAGAGGCACCGGAAAAGTAGGCGTATCGCACATTACGAAGAGTTCAGGTTCCCGTCATTTCCCGGGCAGGTGGACTCACCTACACCTTGGGCAGATATGCACGAGGAGCCTGCCATGACCCTTCATCTTTTCCTGCAGCGCGCGGCCGTCAGTGCCGGCGTCCTGATCCTCGCGATCGGGCTGGCCGTCGCCCAGACCGCGCCAGCCCCGAATCCGGCGCCGGCGCCCAATGCTCCGGCCCAGCCGGGCACGGCTCCGGGCGGAGATGGGGCACGGGGTGACTGGCGTGCCGCCGCGCGCGATGCCTGCCGCAGCCAGGTCGGGAATGATCTCCGTGGCGAGGATCGCCGCGAGGCGATGCGCAAATGCATGACCGAGCGGCGCGGGGCCGGTGCTGGCCCGCAGCTGAGCGAGGCCGAGCGCGGCCGCATCCGCGAGCTGCGTGGTGCCGATCGCACCTCCCAGAAGGAGGCCCGCAAGGCCTGCCGCGAGGGCCTGAAGAACCAGCGCCTGACCGAGGACGAGCGCCGCACCGGCATCGAGGAATGCATCGCGAAGGATAATCCGCGCTTTGCCAAGGCGCTGGCCTGCCGGCGCGAAGCCGATTCGAAAAAGCTGGAAAAGCGCAGCGGCCCGTATCGCGACTTCATGCGGTCGTGTATCCGGGGCGCGTGACCCAGCTCCTCCTGTTTGACGTCGACGGCACGCTCGTCAATTCCGAAGCGATCATCCTGACCGCCCAGGCCCAGACCTTCGCGGCCGTCGGCCTGCCCGCGCCCTCCCGGGAGCGCGGGCTTTCCATTGTCGGCCTGTCGCTGCACGAAGCCTTCACGGTGCTGGCCGGGCCGGATGGCCCCGTCGATGCGCTGGTTGCCGCCTATCGCGAGGTGTTCCATGCCCTGCGCAAGGCCGGGACGATCGGCGAGCCGCTCTATCCGGGCGCGGCCGGGCTTCTGGCCCGCGCCGCGGCCGATCCGCGCTTCCGGCTGGGCATGGCCACCGGCAAGTCGCGCCGGGGCGTGGCGGCCTTGCTGGATACCCATGGCTGGCACGAAATCATGGCCACGATCCAGACGGCCGATGACGCGCCTTCCAAGCCGCATCCCGGCATGATCCTGCAGGCTTCCGCCGCAACCGGCATTCCCCCGGGCGATACGGTGATGATCGGCGATTCCGTCTTCGACATGCAGATGGCCCGGGCGGCCGGCGCGCGGGCGATCGGCGTGGCCTGGGGCTTCCAGCCCGTCGAGGCCTTGCGGGCGGCGGGTGCGGAGACGATTGCGGCCGATTTTGACGATCTCGCCCGAATTCTTCAGCTTGCGGGATGACAGGGCCGGCTTGCGGCCTTATCTCCCGGGCGCATGAGCACGACATTCACCGAAGACTGGTTTGGCGATGGCGAGGATCCGGCGCGGCTTGATCCCGTCCGGACCACGCGCGCGGCCATGAAGCCGCAACGCCTGAAGCGCTTCTACACGGCGGTCTCGATGGCGCCGGCAGCGCCGGGCTTTCAGCTGCTGCTCGACGGGCGGCCGGCGCGGACCAAGCTCCGGCGCCCGCTCGCGCTCGAGACCGAGGCCGCTGCCGGCCTGCTCGTGGCCGAATGGGCGGCGCAGGGCGAGGAAATTGATCCGTCCACCATGCCGGTGACACGGATCGCCCATGCTGCCATCGATCATGTGGCCGAAGCCCGCGAAGCGGTGATCGCCGATATCCTCGCTTATGCCGGAACGGATCTCGTCTGCTATCGCGCCGGCGAGCCGGAGAAACTGGTGGCCCTGCAGGCCCGGCACTGGGATCCTGTCCTTGCCCATGCCCAGGGCTGCTATGGCGCCCGGTTCCTGCTTTCGGAAGGCATCAGCCATGTCACCCAGCATCCCGAAGCGATTGCGGCCTTGCGGCCCGGCATCGAGCGGCACGAGCGGCCGGCGGCCCTGGCGGCTTTCCATGTCCTGACCACGATTTCCGGCTCTGCTCTTGTCGCGCTGGCCGTGGCCGATGGCATGATGGCGGCAGAGGCCGGGTTCGATTCGGGAGAGGTCGATGCCGATTACGAGATGGATCTCTGGGGGCATGACGAGGAAGCCGCCCGCCGCCGGGCGTTGCGCCTCGCCGATTTCCGGGCTGCGGCGGCGCTTCTCTCGGCGCTCGCTGCCTAGCCTCGCATTCGTCCTGCTGCTTCTCCTGCCACAGGCGGGCCGCGCGCAGGGGCCGGATTGCGGCGCCCTGATCGGCCGGCTTGGCCTTTTGCTCGATCGCTATGCCGAACCGGCCACCACGGCGATCAATGCCGGCGCCGAGCCGGCGGCAGCGCTCGATGCCGCCCGGGCCCGGTTGCTGAAGGGCGATGCCAGCGCCAGCATCACCATGGTCGGGATCGGGCTGCTGCTGCATGGACGGCGCGATGTGCTGCCGGTCTCGCTGATCCGGCAGATCTGCACCTTCAGCCAGCGCAATCCGCTGCCCCTCCATGTCGCCAGCTGTGCCTATCTCAGCGCGCTGAATCCGCTCGGCGACCGCGACGAGAAACGCCGGCTGACCGAGGCCGAGATCGCACGATTCGAGACCCTGTTCGGCCGCGAGGATGGCGAGGCCAATGCCGGGCTGGCCGGGCATGTCCAGGCGCTGAAGGCCTGCCTGCCGCGCAGCTGACGGCCCGCGATCAGGCCATGGCCGGCTTCTCGCGGTAGACCTGCCGCCAGAGCCGTTCGAAATTGCCGCCGGCCAGCTTTTCCATATCGGCGGTCGACCAGCCGCGCTGCATCAGCCGGGCGAAGAGGGCGGGGAAGGTGGCCGCATCCTCGAGACCGGGCGGGTTGGGCCCGCCATAGAAATCCGAGCCGATGCCGAGGCAATCCGCGCCGCCGATATTCCGGATGTATTCGAGATGGCGGATCAGCGCGTCGATGCCGTCGCCGTCGAAGCGGCGGAAGGCCTGATTCTTGTGCCGGCGGTAATCCTCGTCCTCGATATCGTCGCGCACCTTGCCCAGCCCGTCCATGACCGGCTGCATGCCGTCAAAGACCTTCTGTTCGAGAAAGGCCGGCACGAAGGTCGCCATGACGATGCCACCGCCCTCGGCGATGCGGCGGATCACGTCATCCGGAGCGTTGCGCGGGTGGTCGCAGAGCGCGCGGGCATTGGCGTGGCTGATCATGACCGGGCCCTTCGCGCAATCCATCACGGCATGCTGGGCGGGCGGCGAGACATGCGCCATGTCGATGACGAGGCCGAGCCGCTCCATTTCCGCGATGAGGCTCTCGCCGAAGGGCGAGAGCGGGCGGTTGCCCGGCCGGCGGCCGGGATGATCGGTGGCGCTGTCGATGAAGGGCAGGGTCTCGTTGTGGCAGAGCGTGACGAGCCGGATGCCCATGGCGTGGAGCAGGCGGAGATGGCCGGTGGATTCGACGCCGACAAGCCCTTCCACCGCCTTGAACAGCCCGATCTTTCCGGCGGCCTGCGCGGCGATCATATCGTCCGGCGCAAGAACGGGGTGGAACGTCTCCGGATAGAGCTGCTCGAGCTGGAGCATGACATCGATCACGGCCAGCCGGTCGTCGATCGGCTTCTCGACCAGGGTCGGGATGAAGGCCGTCAGGATCTGGGTGGAGACCAGGCCCGCCCGCAGGCGCGGAATATCCGTATCGGTTTCCGGATGCAGCCGGGCCGCGTTCCAGGCGCGGACATCGCCGTTGGTGCCGCGGGCCCAGATGACATAGGGCAGGTCGTTATGGCCATCGACAAGCCGCGTCCGTGCGAGGAAGTCCCGCGCCTCGGCCAAAAAATCACGGGCCATGAAATCACGCTGCATTTTTCCCAATTCCATCGTCATTCGATCACGGATTCGCCGCATCATGGCACGGGAATAGGAGGCGAGGGAATGACCCTTGCCACCCGGCCGGCAACGTCACGTTAACGGCATTTGCTGGTGAAGCCTAAACCGCGATTTGTGTCCCAGCGCACAGATTCAGGTTTGCGCAACACCTAAAGGTCAGTCTCACGACAACGAGGACGGCAAACGTCCCGTGACAACAGGAAAAGGGCGCAAGCCCGAACAGGCGCAAACAGGGTCTCCGGACCCGGGATCACAGCAAGGGGTGCCGCGGCGCCCCGCGAACAGGGAAGAAAACGATGTCGGCGCTGCTGCGTATGCCGGTCTATCCGGTGCTTGATACGGCCGGTTTCCCGGAATGTCCGGCCTCCCTGGCCGAACAGTTCGATGCCCGCGCCTTCCTGATCCTCGAAAGCCGCGACCAGGCCGAGGCGCTGATCCGCGAGGATCACCTCAAGGGCCATGCGGATACCGAATGGACGGCCTATTTCGTCGAGGCCATGGTGGAATTCCTTGTCTGGCAGAACGCCCCGGCCGGCCGGATCGGCGCGGAGGACCTGGCCTGGCTGGTCGAGCGCATGGCCGGCGAGGCCTCGCCGTCGCTGCCGGCGCTGCTCTTCGCCCTGGTGCGCGAGCTCAACGAGGTGCCCGAGGCCCTGACGGCACTGGCGCTCAAGCATTCCCGCAACCGGTTGCGGGCCTGGCACTGAAATCGGGCTGCCTGCCTGAACGAGGCAGGCGGCCTTCCTGAACGCGGCAGGCGGCTTGACAGGAGCGGGCTGCTGGCCTGACCTCGGGAAGACATACGATTCCGAGGGTCCATGCCGCTCTATTTCGCCTATGGCGCCAATATGGATGTCGCCGACATGGCGGCCCGCGCGCCCCAATCCCGCCTGATCGGGCCCGCGCGCCTGCCGCGCCATCGCTTCATCATCATGGCTGAAGGTTATGCCAGCATCCTGCGCGATCCGCGCCAGAGCGTGCATGGCGTGCTCTGGGACCTCGCCTTGGCCGATCTCCGTCCGCTCGACCGGTTCGAGGGGGTCGATCGCGGCCTCTATGCCAAGATCAACCAGCCGGTGATCACGGCCGACGGCGCGAAACGGGCGCTGGTCTATGTCGCGGCCAATGCCGCGCCGGGGCGCCCGCGGCCGGGCTATCTCGAGGGCATTCTCGCCGCCGCGCAGGCCCATGGCTTCCCGAAGCCCTATCTTGACGAACTCGCGCGCTGGAAAAGCAGCGGCGCGAAGACGGTTTCCGCCGCGGCGACGCCCGAGGCCGGGCCGGTGGCCGGCGTGCGCCCGCGGGCGGCGACACCCGACCAGCGCCCGCGTGACACCCGCTCCGGCGAGTGGGACGGCTGATTCCGGCCGCTCAGGGCCCGGGCTTCTCCCAGCGGAAAAGCTGTTCGTGCAGCGGGCGGCCCCAGCTGGCATCCAGCGTCTCGGAATCGAGCACGAAGCCCTGCGCCTCGTAGAGATGGCGGGCGGCATCCAGCCCGCGGAAGGTGGTCAGGAACGCGCGGTCGAACCCGGCCGATCCGATGAAACCCATCATCTCACCCATCAACCGGCGGCCGATGCCGAGGCCCCTTGCTGCGCCGGAGAGAATGAAGAACCGGATGCGTGCGCCCTCGGCAGCGGCATGGGGGCCGGAGCCATCAAGGCTGATCGAGCCGACAGGCGCGCCATCGAGCATCGCGGTCAGCAGGAGGTCCCTTGCGGGGTCGTACCTGCCAAGCCACTCGCCCATCGCCTCGGCCACCTTGGCCTCGAAGCCGGCGCCGAATTGCCATTCCCGGGCATAAGAGCGGCCATGCTCGGCGATGACCCAGCCGGGCAGGCCGGGCGCCCAGCCGCGGATGAGGGTGATCCGGGACGCGTTCATGCCACATCTCCGAAAATCGGCCCGAAGGCCCGCTTCAAGGCGAGATCGGCTTCCGGCATCGTCACCGGCAGTCCAAGATCGACGAGGCTCGTCACGCCGTAGCGTGCCTCGGCGATGCCGCAGGGCACGATGCCGGAGAAATGGCCGAGATCGGGCTCGACATTGAGCGAGATGCCATGGAACGACACCCAGCGGCGCAGGCGGATGCCGATCGCGGCGATCTTGTCCTCGTGGCCGGGGCCCTTGTCCGGCCGCTTCACCCAGACGCCGACACGGGCCGGATCGGTGAAGCCGGTCAGCGCGAATTCCGCCAGCGTGCCGATCACCCAGCCCTCCAGCGCGGAAACGAAGGCCCGCACATCCTGCCGGCGGGCGCGGAGATCGAGCAGGATATAGGCCACGCGCTGGCCGGGGCCGTGATAGGTGTATTGCCCGCCGCGGCCGGTTTCGTAGACGGGAAAACGCGGCTCCAGCAGGTCGGCGCTGCGGGCGCTGGTGCCGGCCGTGTAAAGCGGCGGGTGTTCGACCAGCCAGACGCATTCGCGCGCCGTGCCTTCGGCGATGGCGGCGGCGCGGGCCTCCATCCAGGCGAGGGCCTCGGGATAGGGGACGGGCGCTTCCGACCGTCGCCATTCGACAGGCGGACGGGCAGCATCGACAGGGCGGAAATCGGGGCGCGTTAACGGGCTGTTGACCATAAGCTGGCACATAGATGGGCAGAAATTGCCGGGTCAATCGAAGTTTCGAGTCGTTCGAACCTGAGACCTCCCGGCGATCGGGTCAATCCAGTGGGGGCAGTGCCGGATGTCGGGTGAAGAACGGACCAATACGGTCGAAAGCGTCGAGGTGCAGATCGCAGTTGTCATCGGCCGCTCGCGGATGCCGATCCATCACCTGCTGCGCATGGGCCGCGGCGCGGTGATCGAGCTCGATTCGAACGAGAATGACGAGATCGAGATACTCGCGAACGATTTCCCGGTCGCCCGCGGGCAGGTCATCGTCCAGGGCAAGCGGATCCAGGTCGAGGTGACCAGCCTGATCCGCCGGCCGGAAGTCGAGCGGGTCCTGTCGAAGGGGTCGATGCGCGACGAGGACGAGGCGTTCTGAGCCATCCTGCCGGGTGCGGGTGCGCAGGGGGGATCGCCCTTTCGCACTTTCCTTTTCGCACTTGCCATACCCGGCCGGCTTTGTTAGACAGCGCCCCTCGGTGAGACGGGCTCGTCCCCTTGCCGGTGTGCGGTCGTGGCGGAATTGGTAGACGCGCTAGCTTGAGGTGCTAGTGGGTAACACCGTGGAGGTTCGAGTCCTCTCGTCCGCACCAATTCTTCTCCGCGAAGAGCCTGCTGCAAACCCGGTCCCCTGGCCGGGTTTTCGCTTTTCCGGGCTGCTCCCCGGCCAAAGCTGCGCGGCGCCGGCAGAACGAGCCTTCCCAAACGGCTTTCGCCTCCTTAAGTGAAGTCGTCCAGCCCGCTTTTCCCGGAGGTTCCAGATGGTGTCGCCCCCGCCTGCCGAACCTGCCATGGCCGAATCGTCCCTGCCGCCTGATTTCCGCAATGACGAGGGCGAGATCCGGGCCGAATTCCTCGAGGCGATCCGCGATGCGATCGACCGGGCCGATCACGGCGCGCTGATGGCGCTTGCGGGCGATCTCTACGAGGCCGATCTCGGCGCGCTGATCGAGGCCCTGCCGGCCGAGGAGCGCCCGCGCCTCGTGACGATTCTCGGCGATGATTTCGACTACAAGGCGCTGACCGAGGTCGATGACACGGTTCGCGAGGAGATCCTCGACGAGATTCCGAACGAGCAGATCGCCGAGGGGGTCCGCGATCTCGATTCCGACGATGCGGTCTATATCCTCGAGGATCTCGAGCCGGAGGACAAGGAAGAGGTTCTCGCCAATCTTCCGGCGCCCGACCGTGTCGCGCTCGAACGCAGTCTCGATTATCCGGATGATTCCGCCGGCCGCCTGATGCAGACGGATTTCATCGCCGTGCCGCCCTTCTGGACGGTGGGGCAGATGATCGACTACCTGCGCGAGACGAGCGAGTTGCCGGACGAATTCTACGAGATCTTCGCCATCGATCCGGCGGGCCGGATCATCGGGCATGTCTCGCTCAACCGGCTGCTCCGCACCAAGCGCCCGGTGACGCTCGAGGACATCATGGACGAGGCCGACCATGTGGCCCGCGTCACCGATGACCAGCACGAGGTGGCGGAGCTGTTCAAGCGCTACAATCTCGTCTCGATCCCGGTGGTCGATGCCGCCGAAAGGCTGGTCGGCGTGCTGACCTTCGACGACATTGTCGACATTATCGACGAGGAAGCCGATGCCGAGATCCGCGCCATGGGCGGGGTGACCTCGGACGAGGAACTCTCCGACTCGGTTATGGCCACCGCCCGTGCGCGCTTTACCTGGCTGTTCGTCAACCTGCTGACAGCGATTCTCGCTTCGGTGGTGATCGACCTTTTCAAGGGCTCGCTCGAGAAGATGGTGGCCCTTGCGGTGCTGATGCCGATTGTTGCGAGCCAGGGCGGCAATGCCGGTACGCAGACCATGACGGTGGCGGTGCGCGCGCTGGCGACCCGGGCCCTGTCCGGGCACAATATCGGGCGCATCATCAACCGCGAGATCCTGGTCGGGCTGTTCAACGGCCTGTCTTTCGCTGTCATCATGGGCGCCGTCGCGGCAATCTGGTTCGCCAATGCCGAACTCGGGCTGGTGATCGGCGTGGCGATCATCGTGACGCTTGTCGCGGCGGGCCTCGCCGGCGTGCTGATCCCGCTGATTCTGCACAGGGCCGGGGTGGACCCTGCGGTGGCATCCGGCCCCTTCGTGACGACGGTCACCGATATTGTCGGCTTTTTCGCCTTCCTGGGCGTCGCGACGCTGTGGTTCGGGCTGGGTTGACGCCACGACTAACGGAACGTCACTGCATTAACGACGTTTTCAAACGCCGCCTTAAACCTTCGTCAGCCAAATCGGCAGGGACAGGTTAGGAGAACCCTGCATGCACGGCCGTTCGCTGGTCCGCACCCTCGATGCCGGCGCGATCATCATCATGGTGATCGCGATCGGGACACTGAGCCTGATGGCCTGGACGACCCGGCTGATCGATCGCAGTGCCTACGAGAACGAAGTGACTCTCGTCCGTCAGAGCCTGATCGGCCTTGCGGCCGATTTCCGGGACCATCTGCCCAATCCCGGCCAGGAGCCTGATGGCTGGCTGGCTCGCGATGTCCAGAACCATGCCACGTTCACCGTTTCTCCGGCCGGGCGTTTCGTCACCGGCCGTCCCGGCAGCCGCATTCACGGGCTGCTTTCCGAAGATGGCACCGCCACGCGGCTCGAGCAGGCGCTGCAGGTGCTGGAGCGGATCGATCCGCAGGGCGGGCGCGTGGATCTCGTGCGGGTCGGGCCGCCGCGAGACGAGAATCTCGTCTTCGTCTCGCTGATCCGCGATGTGCTTGGCCAGGGCCGCCTCGCGGTGGCGCTGATCGACTTTTCCCCGCTGACCTCCACGCTCGAGGGCTTCGGCCTCCATCTCCAGCCGATCGCCGCCCGGCCCGGCGATATCCTCCATGCCAATGGCCGCATGGGCATTGACGGGCTCGACGGCGATCCCGTGGCCTTTATCGGCTGGCGCAGCGAGCGGATCTCGAAGACGATCACCGGGCTCATCCTGCCGATCCTTGCCACCGCGCTCGCTGCGGGCCTGTTCGTGCTGATGCTTCTGCGTCGCTACTGGAGCCAGGCGCGGGACGGTTTCTTGGGCGAGCTCAAGCAGGTCGAGACGCTGGCCCATACCGATCCGCTTACCGGTCTGCCCAATCGCCGCGCGTTGTTCGAGCATCTCCAGACCTTTGCGCCATCGACCCGGCCGGTCCCGCCCATGACGGTGCTCATGCTCGATCTGGACGGTTTCAAGAGCGTCAATGACCAGCATGGCCACCAGGCCGGTGACCGGGTGCTGAAGCAGGCCGCGGAAGTCTTCCGCGCCGAGCTCGGCACGGCGGGGTTCGTGGCCCGTCTCGGCGGCGATGAATTCGTCGCGCTGCTGCCCGAAATCGTCAATGACGGTGCCTTGCAGCGGCTCCATTACCATCTCCAGCAGGCCTTGCGGCAACGCGTTCCGATGGAGGGGCTGGTGCCGATCGGGGTTTCGATTGGGGCCGTCAACTCGACCACCGAGACCGGCGATGGCGAGGACCTGCTGAAAATGGCCGATCTCGCTGTCTATGCCGCGAAGGCGGCCGGCCGCGGGCTGGCCATGTGCTATCACCCCGACATGAAGCGCGACATCGCGTATCGCCGCATGCTCGAACGCGAATTGCGCGGGGCGATTCTCACCCAGGCCCTGTTCCTGGCCTACCAGCCGATCGTCGACGCCCTTTCCGGGAAGGTGCTGGGCTACGAGGCGCTGGTGCGCTGGCAGCACCCGGTTCGCGGCGTGATTCCGCCCGTCGACTTCATTCCGATCGCCGAAAAGTCGGATCTCATCATCGGCCTGGGCAATTTCGTGCTCGACCGCGCTCTGGCCGAACTCGGCCCGCGCGGGGCTTGCCGGATCTCCGTCAATGCCACCGGTCGCCAGCTTCTTGCCCCGGGCTTCGTCGATTTCGTGATGGATGCGCTCGCCCGGCATGGCGTGGCGGCCGAACGGCTCTGCCTCGAACTGACCGAGACCAGCATCATCAGCGACCCGGACAGCCTGGCGGCGATCATGGAAACCATGCAGGGCAAGGGAATCCGCTTCGCCATCGACGATTTTGGCGCCGGCTATTCCAGCCTGACGCATCTGCTGCGCTTCAAGTTCGACGTGCTGAAGATCGATCGCGGCTTCATCATGAGCCTCGACGACAAGCCCGAGGCGCCGATGATCGTGACCTCCGTCGTCAGCCTCGCCCGTTCGCTCGGGATGCAGGTTGTCGGCGAAGGCATCGAGACTCCCGCGCAGCACCGCTTTCTCGCCAGTGCGGGATGCGGGGCGCTGCAGGGCTATCTCTTCGGCCGGCCGGTTCCGATCGGGCAGCTCGCCCTTGCCGAAGACCCGAAACCGACTACCCTGCTTCCACCAGTACAGGCTGCATGACATGACGATCTGCCTCAGAACGACCGGAAAGCGGTTGGGTTCGGGTCTCCTCGCCCTGGCCGCGACCCTGATGATTTCCGCCTGCAACTCCACCGGGGTGATGGAGGCTTCCTATTACCCGCTGAAGAGCGATGCCAAGCCGCATCCCGGCGTGGCGCGGGCGCACCGTTTCCCCGTGCATGGCATCGATGTGTCGAAATGGCAGGGCGAGATCGACTGGTTCGAAGTCAAGCGCGCCGGCACGGCCTTCGCCTTCATCAAGGCGACGGAGGGTGGCGACCATCTCGACGAGCGCTTCCGGATCAACTGGGAAGGCGCGCGCCAGGCCGGCGTGCCCCGTGCGGCCTATCATTTCGTGTTCTGGTGCCGACCGGCCGAGGAGCAGGCGGCCTGGTTCCGGCAGAACGTGCCGCGCGATGCCGATGCGCTGCCGCCGGTGCTCGATGTCGAGTGGAACGGCCATTCCCGGACCTGCCCGAAGAAGATCGATCCCGAACTGGCCCGGCAGAAGATCGCGGTCATGCTGAAGGCCATGCGCGAGCATACGGGCAAGAAGCCGATCATCTACACCGACATTCCGTTCCATGCCGATGTGCTCGAGGGCCATTACAAGGACCACGATTTCTGGCTGCGTTCCGTCGCGGCGGAGCCGCACGAGCGCTACGACAACCGCAACTGGAAGTTCTGGCAATTCACAACGACCGGCCGCGTGCCGGGCATCAAGGGCCCGGTGGACCGCAATGTCTATGCCGGCCCGCGCCGGGACTGGATGCGTTTCCTCGCCGAGAACGGCGTCAGCGGCCGTCAGGTCGCCAGCAACGACGCCGAGGAGTGAGGGTCAGCCTTTCGGGCTGCCCGCGCTGCCCCTGCGCCAGCGGACGCGCAGGGCCGCGAGGCGGCGGATGCCCTGCTCGACACGGGTGAGGCGGGCGGCCATCCGGCCCAGCCCCGCCGCGCCGAAACTGCCGCTCCAGTCCACCAGCATCACAGCGATGGCTTCCCGCTCCTGCCAATGGATTTCGAGGGGATGGTCCGGGACCGCGCAGGAATCGACGCGCGAGAAAGCCCCGTTGCCGGTGGCCAGCGCAATCGTATGCCGGTCGAGCAGGTTCCCCGGGCTGTAGCCCCGGAAATCCTCGTCGAAGGCCGCCTTGATCGTGTAGAGGACGCCGCCGGAGAGCAGGTTCACATTGATGGCCAGCGGCCGGTCATTGAGCATCAGTGCTTCGTAGAGCGTCGCCGGGCTGGTGCCCCGGAAGGCCTGCCGGGCGAAGGCGTCGCTTTCCGGCCGGCTGGCCAGCGCGGTGCCCTGCCGGCCCTTCCAGCCCTTGGCCTCGAGCGCGAGGAACGCGTCGAGCATGGCCTGTCCCGCCGGTGTGCCCCCTTCCGCAACGACATACTGGATCCGGCCATGGGTGGCGAGCTTGCGTTCGCGGCGAAGCAGCGTCTGGCCGTGGCGCCCGGTATAGGCCTCGAAATTCTCGGTGGTCTCGATGGCGGCCCGGGCAAATTGCCGGACCACGAGATGGGCGCGGCCGCGTTCATCCAGCGCAGCCTGCAACCGGGCCCGGAAGGGGCGGGCGGCTGGCAGGAGCGGGAAGAGCCAGGCGCTGCCGGGAAACAGTGCCGGTGCCTCGTCGAGCAGGCTGGCCAGCGTCTCGTCCGCGCCATCGCGATGCAGCAGCGGCGTGGTCAGCGGCGTGTAGGCATTGTCATGCATCATCCAGGCGGTCCGGAGCCAGCCCTGCCGCCAGCCAGGCCGGCGCAGCGGGATCAGCGCGCGCAGCGGGCCGCCGCCCGAGGGATCGCGCGCGATCAGCACCGAGATGCGGCCGGCTTCCCCGAGGGCCTGCGCAGCCAGCAGGAAATCCGGCTCGTAGAAAGGGTTCGGATCGATTGCCGCCACGGCAAGGGCTTCCCATTCGGCCCGCAGATCGCCGAGGGCATCCAGCGGCAGGATCGACCAGACCAGCGCAGCGCTCATCGCCCGGAATCCTGCCGGCGGGCGGCGAAGGGCAGGAAGCCGAGATGCCGGCGCAGGCCAAGCGCCAGCCAGCCGGTGGTGAGGAGGCTGCCGGCGGCGGCAGCAAGCGCGGCACCCGTGGCCTGCCAGGGTCCGGCCAGGAGCAGGCAGAGCCATGCCGTGAGCAGGGCGCCGGCGCATTGGCCGCGCCAGACGGTTCCGGGATGGCCGGCCATGGCCAGCGCATCCTCGGCCGGGCCGGTGGCCAGACGGAGCGCGGCGGCGGCGATCAGGATCTGGGCAGGGAGCGTGGCGCCGGCGAAATCGGGGCCGAACAGGCGGAGGATGAGCGGCGTTGCCAGCATGAGGGCGCCGGCGGCCAGCAGGCCGGGCCAGAAGGTCAACCGCCGCGTCTCGGCATAGAGCGCCTCGAAGGCGGCTGGATCGCTCTTGCCCGCCTGCCGCGCGAATTGGTGCCCGAAGGCCGCGCCGAGCGCGAATTCGATCAGGCCGAACAGCGAGGCGATCCGCGTGGCCGCGAAATAGAGCCCGACCATGGCCGGCGGGGCCAGCAGGGCCAGCAGGATGAGATCGATGTTCTGGCGGGCCAGAACCGCGAGATCGGACAGCAGCATCGGCAGCGCCGCCCGCCGCCATTCGCCGAGCGCGAACCGGGGCGGAGCAGCCGGGAACAGGCGGAGGATGGCCGGAGCCAGCAGGGCGGCCTGCAGGGCGGCGGCGAGGGCGGTGGCCGCGAAAGCCGCCATCATCGCATTGCCGGCCTCGATTCCGGTGCCGGTCGTGACCAGGCCCAGCAACAGCAGGATGAGCAGCCCCTGCCGGACGAGATAGGGCGGAACAAGGGCCCGGAAGGTCCAGCCCTGCGAGCGGGCGACGCCTTCGGCGAAATCCGCCAGGGCGAAGAAGGGCAGGGTTGCGAGGGCGAGGGCCAGCGTCAGGCAGCCGATCCCGCCGCAGGCCGGGCCGGCCAGGGGGAAGAATGCGAAACCGAGGGCGGCGAAGAGGGTGGCGCCGAAGGTGCTGGTCGCCATGCCCAGCCGGAGGAAGCCATGCGCGAGATCGGCCCGGCCTTCGGCCTGGTACTGCGCCATGAACCGCACGGCGATCTGGCCGAAGCCGAGGGTGGCGAGGAAGCCGCCGATCGTGACGAGGTTCCAGACAAGGCTGAACGTGCCGTATTCGGCCGC
This sequence comes from Hyphomicrobiales bacterium, assembly GCA_027484605.1. Lineage (GTDB taxonomy): Bacteria > Pseudomonadota > Alphaproteobacteria > Rhizobiales > Beijerinckiaceae > Rhabdaerophilum. The sequence continues at coordinate 15,508 of JAIXSR010000102.1, forward strand.
GCCGAGGCTGCGGGCGAGAACGATCTGGAGCAGGTAGGCGAGGCCGGCGGCGCCGAGCCGGACCGCGAGTGCCGAAAGCGCCGCGCCCTGCCGTTGCCACCGCGCGAGGAAACGCGGCAGCAAGCGGGCGGCAGGGCCCGCTGGCGGCAAATCGGTCTCCGGCAGGCTGGCCATGCGCATCCTTTCCTTGCGGAAAGCTAGCGGCAAGTGTTCATTCCTGCGTTAAGGCATTGCGGCATTCCGGCGGCAGGGTTAGCAGCTTCTGAAAGGCCGGGCGGGCTTGCCAAAGCTAGGGAGACACGGCAGAAAGGTCAGCAATGTTGTCCTATCAACCGACGTCCCCCGCCGCACAAGAAACGACCATCCTGGGAGTGAAAAAATGATCCCGAACAGCGCCAAGCCGTTCAATTTCGATCTCGGCGAGACCGCCGATGCCATCCGCGAGAGCGTGGCGGCGTTTTCCCGGGACAAGATCGCGCCGCTGGCCGACAGGATCGACCGCGAGGATTGGTTCCCGCGTGAGCTCTGGCCCGAAATGGGCGCGCTCGGCCTGCATGGCATCACCGTGCCGGAAGAGGATGGCGGCACCGGGCTCGGCTATCTCGAGCATTGCGTGGCGATGGAGGAAATCTCGCGCGCCTCGGCTTCGGTGGGGCTGAGCTATGGCGCCCATTCCAATCTCTGCGTCAACCAGCTCCGCCGCTGGGGCAGCGCCGAGCAGAAGGCCCGCTACCTGCCGAAGCTGATCTCGGGCGAGCATCTGGGCGCCCTGGCCATGTCGGAGCCGGGCGCGGGTTCGGATGTCGTTTCGATGAAGCTCCGGGCCGAGAAGAAGGGCGACCGCTACATCCTCAACGGCTCGAAGATGTGGATCACCAACGGCCCTTCGGCCGAGACGCTGATCGTCTATGCCAAGACCGATCCGGAGGCGGGCCCGCGCGGCATCACCGCCTTCCTGATCGAGAAGGGCTTCAAGGGTTTTTCCGTGGCCCAGAAACTCGACAAGCTCGGCATGCGCGGCTCGGAGACGGGCGAACTCGTCTTCCAGGATTGCGAGGTGCCGGAGGAAAACATTCTCGGGCAGATCGGCAAGGGCGTGAATGTGCTGATGTCCGGCCTCGATTACGAGCGCGCCGTGCTGGCAGCCGGGCCCCTGGGCATCATGCAGGCGGCGATGGATATCGTGATGCCGTATATCCATGAGCGGAAGCAGTTCGGCCAGTCGATCGGCGAGTTCCAGCTCGTTCAGGGCAAGATCGCGGACATGTATGTCGGGATGAATGCCTGCAAGGCCTATGTCTATGCCGTGGCCAAGGCCTGCGACCGGAGCGAGACCACGCGCGAGGATGCGGCCGGCGCGATTCTCTATGCTGCCGAGAAGGCAACCAAGCTGGCACTGGATGCGATCCAGCTGCTTGGCGGCAACGGCTATATCAACGAATATCCGACTGGCCGCCTGCTGCGCGACGCCAAGCTCTACGAGATCGGTGCCGGCACGAGCGAGATCCGCCGCATGCTGATCGGCCGCGAATTGTTCAACAAGGGGGCGTGAGCGCCGCCCCCGGATCGATGGAGGTGCCCATGCCCGGGCCTGCGAAACGGATCCGCCTCCTGCCGGGCCTGGCCCTGGCCGCCGCTTCCGTTCTGGCGGCGATGCACGCGCTGCCCGCCCGCGCCACGGCCTTCTGCGAGGTCAAGGCCACGCGGGACGGGTTTGTCGCGCTGCGGGATGCGCCTTCGACCGGGGGAAAGCTGATCCGCCGGCTGAAGGCGGGCGAGATGGTGCAGCTCGATTCCACCCGCCCGAACCCGCGCGGTTGGAAGGCCGTCATCTTCCGCGACGAGGCCGGCGGCAAGGCCCGGCCCGGCTGGGTTTCCGCCGGGTTGATCGAGCAGGAATGCGGCTGAGCGCGGGGCCGGGGCCGATCAGTCGAGCCGGGGCAGGGACAGGCGATAAACGCCCTTGAAATCATGCGGATCGGCCGGCTTGCCCTTGCGCAGGATGACCAGCCGCCCCGCGGAGGCCAGCCGCACCGCCACATGCCGTACCGGCTGCATGATCGGACCCCATTGCTCGGAGGCCGGGCCGGCCAGGGCGCGGGCCACGTCCGAGGGGCAGATCGACTTTTCGGGGCCGCGCTCGGCCACGAGGCGCAGCATGCAGGCCTCGATGGCGGCCGGATCAGGGGCTGGATTCATCATGGTCGCGGAAGACCATGCGCCGCGCGGGCCGTCAAGTCGTGAATCATGACCGGTTTTACCGTGCCGGCGATTGCGCGCGGCCGGCAACACCATGCAGATTGGGCATAATCAACCAGCGATTCGGGGCCTTGCCGTGCCACCTGTCATCACCAAGGGCTACAAGGCCCTCCTCGAGGAAGCCGAAGCCGTCATCCGCACGCTGACGGTGGACGAGGCGATCGGGATGGCCGGGCGCGAGGATGTGCAGTTCGTCGATCTGCGCGATCCGCGCGAGCTGGAGCGCGAGGGCCGGCTGCCCGGCGCCTTCCATTGCCCGCGCGGCATGCTCGAATTCTGGATCGACCCGGACAGCCCCTATGCCAAGCCGGTCTTCCAGCAGGACAAGACCTATGTGTTCTTCTGTGCCGGGGGCTGGCGTTCCGCCCTGGCGACAAAAGTCGCACAGGAAATGGGTTTGAAACCAGTTGCGCATATTCAGGGTGGATACGGGGCCTGGAAGAAGCAGGGTGGCCCGGTCGAATCGTGACGGCCGCCTGTCGGGAGAGATTTAGATGGTTGCGACAAACATTCATGACAAGCCGAAATACCCGCCCAAGCTGACGCTGGTGATCGGCAACAAGAATTATTCCTCGTGGTCGCTGCGGCCCTGGCTGGCCATGGCCGCCAAGAACGTGCCCTTTGCCGAGGTGCTGATCCCGCTCGACCATCCGAATACCAAGCAGCAGGTGCTGCAGTATTCCCCGACCGGGCTGGTGCCGGCGCTGAAATACGGCAACCTTCTGCTCTGGGAATCGCTCGCCATCATCGAATATGTGGCCGAGAAGCATCCCGAGGCCAATCTCTGGCCGGAAGAGCAGGAATACCGGGCCCTCGCGCGGGCGCTGGCCTCCGAGGTCCATTCGGGCTTCCAGGCCTTCCGGGCCCATTGCCCGATGAACCTGCGCCGCCGCGCCGCCCGCCGCATGACCGGCCAGGCCGACGAGGATGTGATGCGCCTGTGCAATTACTGGCGCAAGTTCCGGCTCGAGGCGGCCGGCAATGGCCCGTTCCTGTTCGGGGAATTCGGCGCCGTCGATGCCATGATGGCGCCGCTCGCCACCCGGATCCGCTCCTACGAGATCCCGGTCGACCGCGTGACCAACGAGTATATCGACGCCATCTATGAAATGCCCGCCTTCCAGAAATGGTATCAGGCGGCTGTGGCCGAGCCCTGGAAGATCGCCTCGACCGACAATATCGACAAGCTCCGGCCCACGATGCGCTGAGCCCTGTCAAGCGCGGTACCTGACAGAGGGCGAAAAATTTCGCCGTTCAGGGAAACTTTATTGCCGTTGAAACCGGCGCCGGAAACGGGAATATGGGCGCGGCCTTTTCA
>JAIXSR010000118.1 GCA_027484605.1 Hyphomicrobiales bacterium
CGACGCTCACGCGAGTCGTCGATGGCGATCGTGGCCGAGAAGCCACCACCGAACGACTGGGTGTAGCCGATCGAGTTGGTGTACGAGATATCCGAGTGATAGCCGATGCCACCCTGGCCCGAGAACATGTAGAACTGGTTCCAGCCATGCTCGACGATCGGGGTCACGCGACCAGCGGTGAGGCCACCGAACTGGATGAAGGCGTACTCGAGCGTGGTCGAGTCAGCGGCGTTTTCACGCTGGAAGAACGCACGGACGTAGGTACGGAGCAGGCCGTACTCGGTGGCCGTACGATGGTCGAAGCCGACATAGCCGCGAGCGCGGAAGCGGTTGCCGTTGCCGGTATTCAGGCGCGGGTTGTCGAAGATGTAGTCGAGACGAACGCGACCGATCAGCTTCAGGCACGACGTGGTGCCCGGGACAACGAAGAAGCCAGCACCGTAGGTCGGGCAGGTCTTCACATATTCAACAGCCGTCGGCTTCTTAACGCCGAGATCGGCAGCCGAGGCGCCGGCCACAGCGACGAGACCCGCCGCCGAACCGAGGAGAAGGCTCTTAACGAGCTTCATGGTGGTACCTCCAAAGATTTCGAGACCAATCGGGAGTTTACGAATTTGGCTTTGGAGAACCGCTGCCTAGCCCGCTTTCCCTTGTCACCAGCTTTCTCCCCGGACCCCCCGAAAGAGAAAGCAAGTCAGCGACCGGAAACTCCCGTCGCGATTGGCACCATACTCATGCGGGATTGTCGTTCAACCTTCGAAACGGGGTTGGGCGGGTTCCGGGGTGGCTTTTCAAATCCATGTTGCGGATAAGTCACGCCCCTGTGAACAGGCCAACACCAATCCGTCTCAAAACGAGTCGAAGCGTAAGAAATTCTTCACGGATTGGCGTGTTCTGGCGGCGCTGAAGGCCGCGGCGGCGCCCCCGGCGCCGCGGATCATTCGACCGGATTCTGCGGTGAAACGGCCCGATCCTGGGCTTCCCGGCGCTTGTAGCGCTGGATCGCGACGGGAATCATCCCGACATAGAGCAGCGTGACCGCCGAGATCGTCTCGAACGGATGGCTGAAGGCCAGAGCGAGAATCACGACCGCCCCGCCGAGAATCGCCAGAACCCATTCGCGCGGCACCGGCGTACCCAGGCCCTTGCCCGAGAAGGTCGGCAGGCGCGAGATGATCAGGGCCGTGGAAGCGGCGGTCCAGAGGAGAATCATCACCGAATCGCCGGCAAAGGCCGGAATGCCCGAGAGGGAGAGCGTGAGCGGGAGCATCACCATCATGGCGCCGGCCGGCGCCGGAACGCCGACGGCATAGGCTTTCTGCCAGGCCGGACGCTCGGGCCCGTCGATCATGACATTGAAGCGCGCAAGACGCAGGGCCATGGCAAAAGCCAGAAGCAGGCAGACCAGCCAGCCCACGGTTTTCAGGGCATGGAGCTTCCAGAAATAGAGAATCAGCGCAGGCGCACAGCCGAAGCTGACAAAATCCGCCAGCGAATCGAGCTCGGCACCGAATCGCGACGTGCCCTTGAGGAGCCGGGCGATGCGCCCATCGATCCCGTCAAGGATCGCCGCCGCGAGAATCGCGATGGCCGACGCCTCGAACCGCCCCTCGATGGCGAAGCGGACGGCCGTCAGCCCCGAGGCCAGAGCCGCGAGCGTGATCATGTTGGGGATCAGCAGGCGGAGCGGCACGGGGCGGAAGCGCCGCTGGGGCGGTGCCGGATCGGGTTCGAAAGGCGGAAAGATCGGATCCATGATCGTTCGGTCAGGCTACGCGGAAACTGCGCGGCGGCTCTTTCGAGGAAAGGTCGCACAGAACGGTCTCGCCGCCAATCGCGCTCTGCCCTTCCGCGACCAGCGCCTGGGCGCCCTCGGGGAGGTAGATGTCGGTCCGGCTGCCGAAGCGGATCAGGCCGAAGCGCTGGCCGGGGGAGAGATCCTCGCCCTCGCGGACGAAGCAGAGGATGCGGCGGGCGATCAGGCCGGCGATCTGCACGCAGGCCACCGTCCCGCCGGGCGATTCGATCACCAGCGCGTTGCGCTCGTTATCCTGGCTTGCCTTGTCGAGATCGGCATTGAGGAACAGGCCGGGGGTGTAGACGATCTTGCGGATCTTCCCGCCGACGGGCGTGCGGTTGATATGCACGTCGAAGACCGAGAGGAAGATCGAGATGCGCAGCCGCGGTGCATCGCCGAGGCCCAGTTCGGCCGGCGGCGGAAAATAGCCGATCATGCTGACGCGGCCATCGGCCGGCGACAGGACCAGCCCGTCCCGCGTCGGCGAGACGCGCGGCGGATCGCGGAAGAAATAGGCCACGAAAGCCGGCAGGAACCAGAACAGCCAGCCCACCGGCGGAATGAGCCAATGGACGAACAGGGCCAGCAGGACTGCCGCGATGATGAAGAGATATCCTTCGGGATGAACCGGAACCACGAATTTCCGGACCGAATCGACAACCGACATGCCGTTCCTTCTTTCTTCTGCGCCCGGCTCGCATGAAGACGAGACCATGGCGCGGGCGGCTTTCTGCCCTGTTTCTGCCGCACCCTTACCGGCAGGCTGACTGGCAAGCAAGGTTTCTGCTTCGGTTCGTGCTGCGCCGCACATTTTCCGGGGGCGTGGCGGGGTTCAAGACCGGGCGGGACAGCCCGGCCGGCCCGGGCCGGGCGGGCCCAACTTTTCCGCTGGCTTTGCCAACTTGTCTCTTATTTGTCTTTCCACTTTGGTATAGGATGCCAACAAAACGAGAAGGAGGAGCACCATGGATTACAATCTGGCCCTCTCCGCCGTCGGCTACGGCTCAGTCCGCGTGCTGCGCGAACGTCACTTTTCAACCGATCCCTTCCTTCTGCCGGCCAACTGGATCCTGAAGAAGCCGGATCCTGTCCAGTTCTGTGTCGAGGCCCTCGAAGTCGAACACCCGGACTGGGTGGAGAAGATCGACGAGGAAACCCGCCGCGCCATCCATACCCGCCTGCGCGACGAAGCCCGCCGCGGACGCATCAATCCGAGCTGAAATCACACGGACATCCCCCCCCTGCCCGTCCGCGTGATCGCGCCCCGCCCCCGGGGCGCTTTTTTTTGCCGCATCACGGCCCCGGAAGACGTCGGCTCCTTCCGGGCGGGCATGTCCAGACCACGCGCTCAGACCACGAGCTTCTGGCGCAGGCTCGGTTCCTCGCCGGATTCGGCGCGCTTCAGCGTCTCGCGGGCCAGATCGGCCTCGCGCTGCTTGTTCCACATGCCGGCATAGATGCCGCCGGAGGCCAGCAATTGCTCGTGCGTGCCGCTCTCGGCGATGACGCCCTTGTCCAGCACGATGATCCGGTCGGCATTGACCACGGTGGAGAGCCGGTGCGCGATGACCAGGGTCGAGCGGCCGCGGCTCATCCGTTCCAGCGCGTCCTGGATCTCCTTCTCGGTGTAGCTGTCCAGCGCCGAGGTCGCCTCGTCGAGCACGAGGATCGGCGGGCCCTTGAGAATCGTGCGGGCAATGGCGACGCGCTGCTTCTCGCCACCGGAAAGCTTCAGCCCGCGCTCGCCGACCTGGCTGGCATAGCCGTCCGGCAGCTGGCGGATCAGCGGGTCGATCTGGGCCATGGTGGCGGCTTCGGCGATGCTGTGCTCGTCCGCCCCGTCGCGGCCATAGCCGATATTGTAGAGGATGGTGTCGTTGAAGAGCACCGTATCCTGCGGGACGATGCCGATCGCCGCGCGGAGCGATCCCTGCGTGACGTCGCGGATATCCTGCCCGTCAATCAGGATGCGCCCGTCCACGACATCGTAGAAGCGGAAGAGCAGCCGCGAGAGCGTGGACTTGCCGGCGCCGGAAGGGCCGACAATCGCCACGGTCTGGCCGGGCGGCACATCGAAGGACACGCCCTTCAGGATCGCGCGTTCGGGCACATAGTGGAAGCGGACATCCTCGAAGCGGATATGGCCTGCCGGAACGACCAGCGGCTTCGCGCCCGGCGCATCCTCGACCTCGGCCTCGCGTTCGAGGACGTCGAACATCTTCTCGATATCGACGATGGCCTGCTTGATCTCGCGATAGACCATGCCCATGAAATTGAGCGGCTGGTAGAGCTGGATCATCAGGGCATTGACCATCACGAAATGGCCGACGCTTTTCTGGCCGGCCATCACGTCCACCGCGGCAATGGCCATGCAGACCGCCAGCGCGATGGTGAAGATCACGGCCTGCCCGGTATTGAGGAAGGCCAGCGAGGTATAGGTCTTGATCGAGGCCTTCTCGTAGGTGGCGAGGCTGCGGTCATAGCGGGCGGTCTCGCGCGCCTCCGCCCCGAAATACTTCACCGTCTCGAAGTTCAGAAGCGAATCGACGGCCTTGGCATTGGCATCCGTGTCGCTGTCATTCATGGCGCGGCGGATCTCCATGCGCCAGACCGTGGCGCGCACGGTGAAGGCGAGGTAGATCACGATCATCACGCAGACGATGACGACATAGCGCCAGTCGAATTCGAACGCGAAGACAAGGATGACGAGGCTGAACTCGACAATGGTCGGGATGAGCGTCATCAGCGTCATCCGGGTCAGTTCCTCGATGCCGTTTCGGCCGCGTTCGAGGACCCGGGTCAGCCCGCCGGTCTTGCGCTCGAGATGGAAGCGCAGCGACAGGCGATGCATATGCGTGAAGGTGCGCAGGGCCAGCCGGCGCACGGCATTCATCGCGACCTTGGCGAAGAGCCCTTCCCGGACCTGCGTGAAGACGACCATGAGGATGCGCGTCATCCCGTAAAGGGCGCTGGCGAGGATCGGCGCACCGATCAGCCAGGGCCAGACAGCGCCGGCCTCCATCTTGCCGCCGGTGGCGAGAACCAGCGCATCCGTCGCCCATTTGAAGGTGAAGGGCATCAGGATCGTGAAGCCCTTGGCCACCAGGATCAGCGCCAGCGAGACGGCGATGGTCCGCTGGAGATCGGGGCGATCCTGCGGCCAGAAGAACGGCCAGAGCGTGCGCAGCGTCGAGACAAGCGAGGCCTCGCGCCGGAGGGGTGGGGTCGGATTGGACAAGACAATGCCTTTCAGGCTGGCCCGGCGGTGCTGGACGGCCTTGCCAGGGCGTTCCGGGAGGGGTTTCCTCGGGGGCGGGCAAGCCGGGCTTCGCCGACAGGTCAGATCGGATTTCCTCTAATCTGGGCCGTCGCGTCCGGGAATCCAAGCCTTCCCCGCCATGCTGCACAGGAAACCTGCCCGGACCTGCCGGAAGGAGCGCGAAAAGCCGTCCGCAACCGGCGGCATCTTGCCTTTCAGACGCCTTCGCGAAACTCTGCGGGCATGAAAAACACCCTGATTCGATCTGTCTGCGTCTTCTGTGGCTCCGGAACCGGTTCGGAGCCGATCTTCATGGATTCGGCCGAGACCCTTGGCCGCCTGATGGCCGAGAACGGGCTCCGGCTGGTCTATGGCGGCGGCTCGCATGGCCTGATGGGGGCCGTGGCGCGCTCGGTGCTGAGCCATGGCGGCCATGTCACCGGCATCATCCCGCATTTCCTGAAGAACAAGGAAGTCATGCTGGAAGGCGCGCAGGAGATGATCGTCACCAATGACATGCATGAGCGCAAGCGCCTGATGTTCGAGAAGGCCGATGCCTTCGTCGCCCTGCCCGGCGGGATCGGCACGCTCGAGGAACTGGTCGAGCAATTGACCTGGGCCCAGCTCGGCCAGCATAACAAGCCGATCCTCCTCGCCAATATTGCCGGGTTCTGGAAGCCGCTGCTGGTGCTGCTCGCCCATATGCGGGAATTCCAGTTCATCCGCGCCGGGCTCGAGGTGCAGTATCTGGTGGCCGAATCCGTACCCGATATCCTGCCGATGCTCGAACAGGGCGCCCTGATGAAGAGCCGGCAGAGCGCCTGACGGCCCATCGACTTAATGCCTGCTGCATCGTGAGTTGCGCATATCAAGCAAGTGCGCCATGACTAGTCTAGGGAAGCCCTTCGGGGCTCGGGGGTACGGGACACGCTCATGGCACGAAGGGGCGTCGTTTCCATTCCAGCGGCAACCGTGCCTGAGTGGAGAATGCCATGCGGATGTTGACCGGATTGGCGAGCGTTATTCTGTTGATGGGGATGGGCCATGGCACCGTCCAGGCCCAGCAGGCCAATACAACGGCCGCCCCGCCGGCTGCAGCACGGACTGCCCAGCGCGCCGTGCCGAAAAATGCAGCGGAGATCGTCCTGGCCAATGCCCGCAGCGGTGCGACGGTGACCGGCCTTTCGGTGACCAGTGCCGCCGGCAAGTCGGTCGCCATGCTGAAGAAGCCGCTCGAACCCGGCAAGAAGATCACGATCAAGCTGCCGAAGAATTCAGGCTGCACCTTCGCGATCAATGCGTCCTTCTCGGATGACGCCGAATTCGACCAGACCGACGTCAACCTGTGCATGGACAAGACGGTCCGCTTCACGGATTGAGCGCATTCCCCGCTGCGGCGCAAGGCGGCCGGTCACGCCGGCCGCCCCTCACCCGGCGAACCCCTCACTCGGCGAGGCCCTCACTCGGCCGGAACCTGGCTCCGCATCAGCTTGTAGATGATCGAATCCGTCAGCGCCTGGAACGAGGCGTCGATGATGTTCGGCGAGACGCCGACCGTCGTCCAGCTCTCGCCGGCCTCGTCGGTGGAATCGATCAGGACGCGCGTCACGGCATCGGTGCCGCCCTGGAAGATGCGGACCTTGAAATCCGTCAGCTTCAGGCCCTTGATATAGCTCTGGTAGCGGCCGAGATCCTTGCGCAGGGCCTTGTCCAGCGCATTGACCGGCCCGTCGCCCTCGGCGGCCGAGATCATGGTCTTGTCGCCGACGCGCACCTTCACCACGGCTTCGGAGAAGGTGACGAGGTCGCCCTTCGCATTGTAGCGGCGCTCGACATTGACCTTGAACCGCTCGACCTTGAAGAAATCCGGCACGCGGCCGAGCAGCCTTTGCGCGAGGATGTAGAAGCTGGCATCGGCGCCTTCATAGGAATAGCCGATCGCCTCCTTCTCCTTCACCTCGTCGAGCAGGCGCGCGAGGCGCGGATCGTTCTTCTCGACCGTGATGCCCAGTCTTTCGAGTTCGGCCAGGATGTTCGACCGCCCGGCCTGGGTGGAGACGAGCACCATGCGGCGGTTGCCTATCCGCTCCGGCTCGACATGCTCGTAGGTCTTGGGATCCTTGATGAGGGCAGAGGCATGGATGCCGGCCTTGGTGGCGAAGGCGGAGGCGCCGACATAGGGCGCCTGCCGGTTCGGCACGCGGTTGAGGATCTCGTCGAAGCTGCGCGACAGGGCCGTCAGCCCGGCCAGGGCCTCGCGGCTGACGCCGATCTCGAAGCGGTCGGCATAGTCGGGCTTCAGCAGCAGCGTGGGGATCAGGCTTACGAGATTGGCGTTGCCGCAGCGCTCGCCGAGCCCGTTGAGCGTGCCCTGGATCTGCCGTGCGCCGGCCCGGATGGCGGCGAGGCTGTTGGCCACGGCATGGCCGGTATCGTCATGGGCATGGATGCCGAGCCGGATTCCCGGCACCGCCGCCATGACCGCACCGACAATCGCCTCGACCTCGTGCGGGAGCGTGCCGCCATTGGTATCGCAGAGCACCACCCATTCGGCACCGGCCTCATGCGCGGTCCGGGCGCAATCGAGCGCATAGCCGCGATTGGCCTTGAACCCGTCGAAGAAATGCTCGCAATCGACGAGGGCGCGCTTGCCGGCAGCCCTCGCAGCCTGCACGGAATCCGTGATGCTCTCGAGATTTTCCGCCAAGGTGCAGCCGAGCGCGAATTCCACATGGAAGTCCCAGCTCTTCGCGACGAAGCAGATCGCGCCCGCTTTCGCCTGGATCAGGGCAGCGAGGCCGGGATCGTTCGAGGCAGAAATGCCGGCCCGCTTCGTCATGCCGAAGGCGGTCAAACAGGCCTTCATGGCCGGCGGCCTGTCGAAGAATTTCGTGTCGACCGGGTTGGCGCCGGGATAGCCGCCCTCGATGAAATCCACGCCAAGCCGGTCGAGCATGGCGGCGATCTTCTGCTTGTCGGCGAGGCTGAAATCGACGCCCGTCGTCTGCGCGCCGTCCCGCAGGGTCGTGTCGAACAGGGTGATGCGGTCCTTCATCTCAGCCATTGGCCTGCGCCTTTTCCGGCAATCGCTTCTTCATCGTGGTGTTGACCAGCCATTCCTCGCCGCGCATCACCGTGTTCCGCGCCTGCATTTCGTAGCCGAGTTTCGCAAAGAATTCGCGGGCGGTTTCCGAGGCATCCGTGCTGGCGGTCTCGGCGCCGCGCTGGCGGGCGAGCAGTTCCATCACGTCGAGCAGCGCCTTGCCGATGCCCTGCCCGGCATGGTCCGGCGCCACGTAGAGCATCTCGATGATGCGGTTCTCCTTGAGCTTCGGATCGTCGCGCAGCGAGGCAAAACCGAGGATCTCGCCGCCGGCCTCGGCGAGGATGGTCAGCCAGCCGGCGAGCCGCGCGCCGAAGGCCTCGACATCGTCGGCAGCGGCGGCCCAGGCCGCACGCTGCGCCTCGTCATAATCCTCGGCCGTCAGGTCCTCGATCGAGGCGGCGAAGAGTTCGGCCAGAGGCCCGGCATCGCGCGGGAGATAGGGCCGGAAGGAGATCGTGGTCACCGCTTGACCTCCCAGCGGGTGACGGGATTGCCCGCTTCGTCCTTGCCATCCATCAGCACGATGCCCAAGGCGACGAGTTCGTCGCGGATCCGGTCCGACTCGGCCCAGTTCTTCGCCGCCCGGGCGGCAAGGCGGGCGTTGATGAGGGCCTGGATCGTGGCCTCGTCCACCGAAGCGCCTGCACCGGACAGCCGCTCTGCCTTGCTCTGGCCAAGCAGGCCGAGCAGCTGCGCCGTCGCCTTCAGTACGGCCGGATCGGCAATCTGGTGCAGCAATGCGAAAGCCGCCGGCGTGTTGAGGTCATCGCCCAATGCCGCGAGAACGGCGGGATCGGGCATTGTCGCCTCGACCTCGTCGACCTTGCGATACCAGCCATCAAGGATCGCCTGCGATTCCCGCAGCGATGTTTCCGTCCAGTCGATCGGCTGGCGATAATGGCTGCGCAGCATGGTGAAGCGGGCCACCTCGCCGGACCACCCTTCCAGAACCTCGCGGATGGTCCGGAAATTCCCCAGGCTCTTGGACATTTTCTGCCCCTCGACCTGCAGGAAGCCGTTATGCATCCAGATCGCGGCCATGCGGTCCGCGCCGAAGGCGCAGCAGGATTGCGCGATCTCGTTCTCGTGATGCGGGAAGACGAGATCGATGCCGCCGCCATGGATGTCGAAGGTGTTCTTCACCGGGTCGTCGCAGGTCAGGCCGCCGCCATAGGGCTCGAGCAGCTTGGCCATCGACATGGCCGAGCATTCGATATGCCAGCCCGGCCGGCCGGGCACGGGAATGCCGGCGGGCGACTCCCAGCCCGGCTCGTTCGGCTTCGAAGGCTTCCAGAGCACGAAATCGGTAGCATCGCGCTTGTAGGGCGCGACATCCACCCGCGCGCCGGCGATCATCTCGTCGAGGCTGCGATTGGCCAGGGCGCCATAGCGCGGCAGACGGCCCTTGCCCGCGTCCTGGGCCTTGTCCATCGCCGCCGGTGAGAAGAGCACATGGTTCTCCGCGACATAGGCGAAGCCGCGCTCGATCAGCCGCTCGATCAGCGCGCGCATGCCCTCGATATGCTCGGTGGCGCGCGGCTGATATGTGGGCTCGAGGCAGCCCAGAGCCTGCACATCGGCCTGGAACTGCGCATTCGTGCCCTCGGTGACCTTGCGGATCGCCTCGTTGAGCGGCAGGTCCGGGTAGTCCCGCGCCGCGCGGTCGTTGATCTTGTCGTCGACGTCGGTGATGTTCCGCGCATAGACGACATGATCCTCGCCATGGAGGTGGCGCAGCAGCCGGAACAGCACGTCGAAGACGATGACCGGCCGGGCATTGCCGATATGGGCATAGTCATAGACGGTCGGGCCGCAGACATACATCCGCACCAGCGGCCGGCCCGTTTCCGGGTGGCTGGCCAGCGGGACAAGCGGCTCCTTGCGCCGCGTCAGCGTGTTGTAGAGCGTCAGCTCCGCCATGGTTCAAGCCCTCACGAGGTTAAGCGCCGCCACTCGCCGGGGGCGCCTCTCGGGATTGTCACCTTGCGGGTTGAACGAGACGGCTGGCCAGCGAGCGTTGCGCGCTAGCCACAAATCGCAATCGAAATCAGGTGCGACCCAAAATGTCTCATGCGCAATCCTTGCGCGAAGAGAGGCGCCGGGTCAAGTCACCGCTCCCCTGCCGCGCCTGATTCCGGGTGGCGATTCGGGAATTCCGGCGCGGCGCGGCGCCCCTCCTGTTCCATCCCGGGATGGAGTTCGAGGCGCGCCGTCAACCAATCCTTAAGAGATTTGCCCCACGATGGGTGAGCTTGAGTCATGCGTATCAACTGGGGGCAGAGCGATGCGCGCACGCGTCAGCATTCTGGCCGCTCTGGCGGTCAGCGTCACATCCGCGGTGATTTTCGCGTCTTCGGGGATCGAGTCCGAAGCACGCCCGAAACAGCGTGACTTCATCATCGCCGGCAGCGATGGCTATGGCACGCAGGAATGCCTTGCCAGCCAGTCCTCCTGCGGGCGGATCGTCGCCGATGCCTGGTGCGAGGCCAAGGGCTTCAAATCCGCCCTCGCCTATCGGCAGCTCGACCGGGACGAGATTACCGGTTCCGCCAGCACGGCGCGCGGCAAGCCGGTCGACAGCTTCCTGATCTCCTGCAAGGACTGAGGTCCCTGCCGGGCGCGGCGTTCCCCGCCCCTATTTCAGCCAATCCTTGCAGCGCGGCGCTTCCGCCATGCCCCAGGGCATGATCGGCACCGAGGATGTGGAATTCTTCGGGCTGCCATCAATCAGCTTGTCCGAATAGACGAGATAGACCAGCACGTTGCGCTTCTCGTCGCAGCCGCGAACGATCTGCATGCGCTTGAAGAGCAGCGAGCGCGACTGGCGGAACATCACGTCGCCCTGCTCGAACTTGGCCTTGAATTTCACCGGACCCACCTGCCGGCAGGCCAGCGAGACATCCGAAACTTCCTCCGCCAGGCCGAGGCCGCCGGCCACGCCGCCGCGTTCCGGCACGGTGTAGTGGCAGGCGACGCCGTCAATTTCCGGATCGTCGATGGCATAGGTGGCCAGCTTGTCATCCGGGGTCAGCAGGCGGAAGACCGTCGATTTCTTGAAGATCAGGTCGGGCGACTGGGCCAGAGCCGGGCTGGCGGCAACGAGAGCAAGCAGGACGGCCGGAATCAGGCGCATGGCGGATCTCCTTTCGGGTTGAACCGGAAATAAGCATGGTGCGCGCCGAAAGGAAGGCCGGATCCGGCGGAGATGTCCTCAGCTGATCTCCAATGTCTCGCGCGCCGCTGCGATCGCCGCCCCGAGCACGGCCTCGCTGCCGATATGGTTGGCCAGCAGCAGGACCAGCCGGGCATCGAGCGCGGCAGCCTGATCCGGCGTCAGCCCCCGCCGCGCCTCGACCAGCATCCGGAAGGCGCGGTCGGGATCGTCGAAGCGCGAGCGGGTTTCGAGAGTGTCGGCCATGGGTCAGGCTCCGGAAGCAAGGGCGCGGTTGAGGGCCGCACGAAGGCTGGCGGGATCGGGCTGGCGGAAGCGCGCGGCGACATGGCGGTCCGGCCGGAGGAGATAGCCACCCGGCCGGTCGAGGCCGAACCGCGCCGCCATCTCGCCCTCCGGATCGCCCAGCCCGCCCGGGCCCAGCCGAAGGCGGCTCACGCCCGCAGGCAGGTCCGCCATGGCCGGACCCGCCTCGAGCCAGACGAAGCCGGCAGGCAGGACATCCGACAGGAAAGCGGCTGTGCCCTCCGGGCCCGTCACGCGCGCATCGGGAATCGGGGCGCCGGGGGCCGGGCCCGCCGGCCAGGATTCGGCATCCGGGGTGGAAAGCGGCGACTGGCGATAGGCCGTCGGCGCGGAAAGCCGGCCGGAATTGACCATCCGCTTGGCGAAATCGTGCTTCCGGGCCAAAGCCAGGGCGGCATCGCGCAGAACGCGCTCGGCCGCGGATTGCGGGGCGATGAAATCGGTCGAGCGGGTAGAATGGCCGATATTCTCGTCCGCCGCCTCGCCGCGTTCGCTGTCATAGCTCGCCAGCAGCGCCGGGCCGGCGCGGCCGTGATGGATCGCCGCCAGCTTCCAGGCGAGGTTCTCGGCATCCTGAACGCCGGAATTGGCGCCGCGCGCGCCGAAGGGCGAGACCTGATGCGCGGAATCGCCGACGAAGATCATCCGGCCATGCACGAAGCGCGCGAGGCGGAGGCAGCGGAAGCGATAGATCGAGACCCATTCGAGATCGAAGCGGCCATGGCCCAGCATACGCTCGATCCGCGGGCGCACCTGTTCCGGCCGCTTCTCGAATTCGGCATCGGCCGTGGCCGGCAATTGCAGGTCGATCCGCCAGATGTCGTCGGGCTGGCGATGCAGCAGGGCCGAGCCGCCGGGATGGAAGGGCGGGTCGAACCAGAACCAGCGCTCGGTGGGATAGTCGCCATGCATCCGTACATCGGCGATGAGGAACTGCTCCTCGAAAACCTCGCCGGGGAAATCGAGCCCGAGCATCCCGCGCAGGGGCGAGCGGGCGCCGTCGCAGGCGACGACGTGATCGGCCCGGAGGCAATAGGGGCCGTCGGGCGTCTCGATCCGGACCTCGACATGGTCCGCCGCGGGGCTGACCGCGACCACGCGGTTCTTCCAGCGCAGATCAAGCCCCGGCACCGCAAGGGCGCTGTCGATCAGCATCTTCTCGACATGGAATTGCTGGAGATTGATGAAAGCCGGCATCTTGTGCCCGGCCTCGGGCAGGAGGTCGAAGGCGTAGAGCTCGCCCGCGCGCTGGAAGACGCGGCCGCGGCTCCAGGACACGCCCTTATCCACCATCGGCGCGGCACAGCCAAGCCGGTCGAAGATCTCCAGCGTCTTCTTCGCGAAGCAGATGGCGCGGCTACCCTCGCCGATCCGGTCGCTGTCATCCAGAAGGACGACCGGCACGCCCTGCCGGCCGAGATCGATGGCGAGCGAGAGGCCGACCGGTCCGGCTCCGACCACCACGACGGGGTGCCGGGCGGGAATGGCGAGGGCCTGGTCCGGCGATTTCCGGTAGGGAAAGGTGGCGAAAGCGGCGGTCATGGCAGGAGCTCGATTGACTTCAGGAATAATACGTGATACGTATCATGTATTATTTTGTGCTGATATTCGAGGCGGTTTTGATCATCGGTTTTGCGGATCGAAGAACCGAGCTGTTCTTTCGTGCCGGCACTTGCGATCTTCGATGGCAAGCCTTCGGCGTGATTGCCCGGCGAAAGCTTGAGTATCTGGATGCCGCGAAGTCGATCATGGACCTGCTGCATCCGCCGGGAAACCGGCTTGAGCGCCTGCAGGGCGATCGGGCTGGGCAGTGGAGTATCCGGATCAATGATCAATGGCGCCTCTGCTCATTTGGACTGGAAAAGGGGCGAGCCATGTCGAGATCATCGATTATCATTGAAGAAAAGCTGCCGGCCATTCGCGTCCGGACCCATCCCGGTGAAATCCTGCGCGAGGAATTCCTGATCCCGTTCGGCATGAGCGCGCGTCAACTGGCCGAGGCGCTTGATGTGCCGGCCAACCGCATCAGCGAGATCGTGAGAGAACGCAGGGACATCACGGCCGATACAGCCATCAGGCTCAGCCGGTATTTCGGGACGACCCCGGAACTCTGGCTGAACCTGCAGATTGCCCATGATCTCACCAAGGCCAGTGCGCAAGTCGACTACTCCACCATCAAGCCCCGCGCGGCCTGATCACGCCTGCAGCCGGGCCCACATCTCGCGATCGCGTTCGGCGGTCCAGATGACCGGATGCTCGATGCCGCGCGCCTCGTCATAGGCCCGGCTGACATTGAAGGGCAGGCAATGCTCGTAGATGGCATAGCTGCCGAAAGGCCCGTCCATGGCGGCCCGGACATCGGCGTAGGCCGCGCGGAGATCCTTGCCGGCTGCCACGGCCTTTTGCACCGAGCCGTAGAGCGTCTCGAGAAAACCGGTCGTGCCGGCAATCGCCGCGGCCACCCTGTCGCGCCCGACCAGTGCATCGCCACGCCCCGGCACCAGCGAGACGGGGTCATGCGCGGCCACGCGCTTCAGCGTTTCGGGCCAATCGGCGAAATGGGCATCGCCGCAATAGCAGGCGGAGCGATACTCGACGAGATCGCCGGAGAACATCACGCCGGCATCCGGCACCCAGGCGATGGTATCGCCCGCCGTATGGCCCCGGCCGAGATGCTTGAGCCGCACCTCGCGCCTGCCGAGCCAGACCGACATCTCGCCCGCGAAGGTGATGCTCGGCCAGGTCAGGCCGGGAATCGTCTCCTTGCCGCGGAACAGGCGCGGGAAGCGGCCGATTTCCGAATCCATGTCCTGCGCGCCGCGCTCGACGATGAGATCGCGCGTGGCATCGGAGGCAAGGATCATCTTCGCATCGCGATAGGCCGAGGCGCCGAGGACACGGACCGCATGGTAATGCGAGAGGAGGACATGCGTGATCGGCTTGTCGGTGACGGAGCGGACCCGGTCGATCACGGCCTGCGCCATGGCCGGTGTCGCCTGGGCATCGACGATCAGCACCCCGTCATCGCCGATGATGATGCCGGTATTGGGATCACCCTCGGCCGTGAAGGCATAGAGGCCGGGGCCGATTTCGGCGAAGGTGATGGTCTTCTCGGCGAGATCCGCCGCCGAGGCGAAAGCCGGGCCGCTCATCGGCCACCTCCCGCCAAAGCCTGCGGTTCGATGCGGTTCTCGATGGCGCCGAAGAGCGAATGGCCCTTCCGGTCCTTCATCTCGATGCGGACCATGTCGCCGAAGCGCAGGAACGGGGTGCGCGCCGCGCCGTCGCGGATCGTCTCGACCATGCGCTGCTCGGCAAGGCAGGAATAGCCGCGCCCGCCTTCCGCCACCGGACGGCCGGGGGAACCATCGGGATCGCGGTTCGAGACCGTGCCCGAACCGAGGATCGTGCCCGCGCCGAGCGGCCGCGTCCTGGCGGCATGGGCGAGCAGGGTGCCGAAATCGAAAGTCATTTCCTCACCCGCCTCGGGGCAGCCGAGCGGCCGGCCATTGATCGCGGTGAGCAGCGGCAGGGCGAGTTTCCCGCCCGACCAGGCCGAACCGAATTCATCCGGCGTGAGGGCCACCGGCGAGAAGGCCGTCGGGGGTTTGGACTGGAGAAAGCCGAACCCCTTGGCCAGTTCACCGGGGATGAGGTTGCGCAGGCTGACATCATTGACCAGCACGATCAGCCGGATCGCGGCGAGGCAGGTCGCGGCATCGGCGCCGGCCGGGATATCGCCGGTGATCACCGCGATCTCGGCCTCGCAATCGATGCCGTATTCCTCGCTGGCCACCGGCACGGCATCCCGCGCGCCAAGATTGGAATCGGACGTGCCCTGATACATCAGCGGGTCGGTCCAGAAGCTCGAGGGCAATTCGGCGCCCCGCGCCTTCCGGACGAGTTCCACGTGATTCACATAGGCGGAACCGTCGAGCCACTGATAGGCGCGCGGCAACGGGGCAGCGGCATCATGCTCGTGGAAGCGGAAGGCGGGCACGGCCTCATGCTCGAGGCTCTCGGCGAGATCGGCGAGCGGCGCTGCCACCTGATCCCAGGCATCGAGGGCGGCCTGCATGGTGGGCACGATATGGGATGCCTCGGTGGCGCGGGTGAGATCCCTGGAGACCACGACGAGCCGGCCATCCCGCTCGCCCTTGAGCGACGCCAATTTCATGCACTTCCTCCCGCGCTTGCCTTGTTTCGCCATCTTTCTGCGTTTCACATCAAAATGAAACGGAGTTCGGGATGACGACCCGGCATCTCTGTGCAATTCTCGCAAGTGTCAGGCGTGAAGGGCAAGCAAAAAGTTTCACGCGGAACTAATTCCGTCATGAAAGGGGTGAGGACGATGCGTCGGCGCGATATGTTGCTTTCGGGGATGGGCGCAGGAACCGCCCTTGCGGCCAGCACCCTGGCCAAACCGGCAATCGCGCAGAGCATGCCGGAAATCAAATGGCGCATGACCTCGAGCTTCCCGAAATCGCTCGACACGATTTTCGGCACGGCCCAGCAGCTGGCCAGGCTGGTGGCCGAGGCCACCGACAACCGGTTCCAGATCCAGACCTTCGCCGCCGGCGAGATCGTGCCGGGCCTGCAGGCGCTCGACGCCGTGTCCTCCGGCGCGCTCGAATGCTGCCACACCCCGACCTATTTCTACGGCGGCAAGGACCCGGTGCTCGGCTTCGGGACCGGCATGCCGTTCGGGCCGAATGCGCGCCTGCAGCATGCCTGGTGGCACAATGGCGGCGGCGCCGAGATCGTCAATGAATCGCTGGCCAAGTTCAACGCGATCTCCTTCGCGGCAGGCAATTCCGGCACGCAGATGGGCGGATGGTTCCGGAAGGAGATCAACACGCTGGACGATCTCAAGGGGCTGAAATTCCGCATCGGTGGCACCGGCGGGCAGATCCTCGCCCGCATGGGCGTGGTGCCGCAGCAGATCGCGCCGGCCGACATCTATCCCGCGCTGGAGAAGGGCACGATCGACGCGATCGAATTCGTGGGCCCCTATGACGACGAGAAGCTCGGTTTCTCGAAGGTCGCGAAATACTATTACTATCCCGGCTTCTGGGAAGGCGGGGCCATGCTGCATCTCGTGGTCAATATCGAGCAGTGGAACCGGCTGCCGAAGCATTACCAGGCCATCATCCGGCAGGCTTCGGAGGCAGCCAATAACTGGATGCTGTCGAAATACGACACCGTGAATGCGCCCGCCCTCAAGCGGCTGGTGAGCCGGGGCACCGAATTGCGGCCCTTCAGCACCGCCATCATGGATTCGGCCTACGAGACCGCGAAGACCTATTACAGCGAGATCGCCGCGCAGAACCCGCTCTTCAAGAAGGCGCTGGATTCGGTGAATGCCCATCTCGGCGAACAATATCTCTGGTGGCAGGTCGGGGAGTATTCCTACGATTCGATGATGATCCGGACGCGGCTCAGGGGCTGATTTCCCGCAACTCCGCCTTTGGTATTAGGCGGAATGTTTAGGAATATACTGGACAGATCGGGGCCTGTGACCCGATCATCCGGGGCAACTTGATCGTTTCACCCGAAACAAACCAACGGATTTTGTATCAAATGGCCTCCGGCGAGAAATTGCCCTCCGGCGCAATGGATAACCATGCCGAAGCCGAACCCCTTCGTCTCGAGGGGTTCCTGCCCTACCGCCTCAACATGCTGGCGACGGAAGTCAGCCAGAGCCTTGCGCGCGCCTATGGCCGGAAATTCGGCATTTCGATCCCCGAATGGCGCGTGCTGGCCACGTTGGGCCAGTTCGGCGTCATGACCGCGCGTGACATCGGCGGCCATTCGCGCATGCACAAGACCACGGTGAGCCGGGCCGTTGCCGCGCTCGAGAAGCGCCGGCTGATCGTGCGCCGGGCCAACCGGGCCGACATGCGCGAGGCTTTCCTCGGCCTGACCGATGCCGGCACGGCGATCTACCAGGAGATCGTGCCGATGGCGCGGGCCTTTTCCGATTCGCTGTGCGAGGGCCTTTCCGATGGCGAGCTCCGGCAGATGAATGCCCTGATCGACAAGCTCGCAGAACGGGTCGCCTCGTTCGGCAGCGGCGGATAAGCCGGGGCAGGGCTGAAATCCTGCCTTGCTTGGACCATTTTTCGACGCCATGACAGCACTCGGGTGATTCCATGCGCGAATCTGCCGTTTGTTTACGTTCGTCGGGTACGTTTCTGGCATGATTCCGCTTCGATTCCGGCTCCGGTTCCTTGCCGCGGCGCTTCTGGGCGCCGCTTTCGGCATTCCCGGCCCCAGCGCGCTGGCGCAATCCCCGGTCTGCAACCAGATCCGCGCCGAACTGGCGACGATGCCGAATACCGGGGGCCCCACGCGCGAATCGTCGCAATTGCGGTCGGAACTCGGCCGGATCCGGCTGGCCATGCAGCAGAATGATTGCGGCCGCAGCTCCGGCTTTCTCGGCCTTGGCGGCCCGCCGCCTGTCTGCACGCCGCTGCGCAACCAGGCGGCAGCCTATGAATCGCGGATCCGCCAGATGGAAGGGGGCTCCCCCCGCCGCACGCAGCTCGTCGCCGCGCTGAGCAGCTATGGCTGCCTCGGGGGGCAGCAGCAGGCCCAGCCACCCCAGCAACAACGCGGCGTGATCTATGCCGCGCCGAATTCGCCGAGCCTGTTCGAGCGCCTCTTCGGCGATGATGGCCCGCGCGACGGCACCCGCTATACCCCTGATGCCCCGATCGATCCCGATGCCGAGTTCAAGGAACGGCTCGGCGGCCGGCTCGCGGTTTGCGTGCGCACCTGCGACGGCTTCTTCTTCCCGGTGAATTTCGAGGGGATCGGCGCGCGCGACGAATATGCCACCGTCTGCCAGTCGCTCTGCCCGGCGGCCGAGACGCGCGTCTATTTCATGCAGGCCGGTGCCGATATCGAGCGCGCCGCCTCGCGGGACGGCACGCCCTACATGTCATTGCCGACGGCCAAGAAATTCCAGCAATCGCGCGATCCCGCCTGCTTCTGCAAGCCGCCGCAGCAGACCTGGGCCAATGCCATGAAGGGTGTCGAGGACATTGTCGAGACCCGCAAGGGCGATATCGTTGTCTCGCAGGAACAGGCGCTGGCCATGTCCCGCCCGAAGGCGACGCCCAACCCGGCCGACAGGCGCAATGCAAAGAACCAGCCGGCACCGAAGCCGGCCAGTTCCGCCGAATCCGAGGCCCCGGCCAGCCTGCCGGAAAGCGCGCTGCCCACCGGCGGCAATGCCTCGGCGGGGATCGGCCCGCGCGTCCAGCGCGACCGCATCATCTCCTCGGCCGGCGGCACGAAGCAGCAGGTTGTCGGCGCCGATGGCAGCGTCCGCGTCGTCAGGAACGTGGCGCCGGAATTAACCGGGAAAGAACGGCCGATCGACCTAAGAGGGGAAGCACGGCCTTGAGTTCGGGCCCGTGATCGCGGCCGGTCAAGGCCTGCCGCAGCGGCATGAACAGCGCCTTGCCCTTCCGCCCCGTCTTCGCCTGAAGCGCGCCGATCCAGCGTGACCAGGTCTCGCCGTCGAAGGGCTCGTCCGGCAGGCAGGCCGCTGCCTCGGCGAGAAAGGCCGGATCCTCGGCCGTGAAATGCTGCGGCGTCATCAGCAGCGACCACCATCCCGCGGCATCCTCGATCCGGTCGATATTGCCATGGATCGCCTGCCAGAACGCTTCCGCCTGCGGGCCGGCAATCCCCTGTGCCGAAAGGGCCGGGGCCACCGCGCCGAAGGGCCGGGCATGGAGGAGCCGCTTCGAGAGATCGCGGATTTCCGCCGGATCGAATTTCGTCAGCGCGCGGGAGAATCTGGCGAGGTCGAGCCGCTCCGCGAGGGCGGCAAGATCGGGCAGCGGCTGGACCGGCTCGGCCGTGCCGGTGAGCGTGGCGACGAGGGCGACCGCCAGCGGATCGACACCCTCCGCTCGGAAACTCCGGATCGACAGCGCGCCGGTGCGTTTCGACATTTCCTCGCCCGTGGCCGAGGTGATCAGGTTGTGATGCGAGAAGCGGGGCGGCGCGGCGCCGAAGGCCTCGAACAGCTCGATCTGCACGGCGGTGTTGGCGACATGGTCCTCTCCGCGCAGGATATCCGTCACCGCCATGTCAATATCGTCGATCACTGAGGCGAAGGTGTAGAGGAAGGTGCCATCGGCGCGCACGAGTACGGGGTCGGAGAGCGAACCGGTCTCGATATGGCATTCGCCGCGCACGCCATCCTGCCAGCACACGGTCTTGCCGGAGAGCTTGAAGCGCCAATGCGGTGCGCGTCCCTCGGCTTCCAGCCGCGCGCGATCCCCGGCCGTCAGGGCCAGCGCCGCGCGATCATAAACCGGCGGCAGCCCGCGCGCCTGCTGGCGCTTCCGCTTGCGGTCAAGCTCCTCGGCGGTCTCGTAGGCGGGGTAGACCAGACCGCGCGCCTTGAAGGCCTCGAGCGCAGCGCCATAGCGGGCGATCCGGTCGGATTGCCGCTCGATCCGGTCCGGCACGATGCCGAGCCAGGCGAGATCCTCGAGGATCGCATCGGCATAATCCTGGCGCGAGCGTTCCACATCCGTGTCGTCGAAGCGCAGGATGAAGGTGCCGCCGGCCTTGCGGGCGAGCAGGGCATTCCACACGGCGGTGCGGGCATTGCCGATATGGATATAGCCGGTCGGCGAGGGAGCGAAACGGAAGATCGGGGCCATGCCGGCGAGACTCGATTCTGGCGTGAAGGGGCCGGGCCGGCCCGGGCTGGAGGCCCTGTCCTTAGCGGATGCGCCGTCCCCGGCAAAGGGGCGGCACGGGCTCAGCCGTCGAAAGCCTCGCTGATCGAGCCGGCCGGGCCGGGCGCGAGGGCCGGATCGGGTGTATAGGGCCCGGGCAGCCGGTCGCGGAAGGCGTTGGTGATCGGGTAGCGGCGGTCGCGGCCGAAATTCCGGCGGGTGATCTTCACGCCAGGGGCGGACTGGCGGCGCTTGTATTCGGCGATCGAGAGCAGATGCTCGATCCGCTGCACGGTGGCGAGATCATGCCCGCGCGCGACGATCGCGCTGGCGGGCAATTCCTGCTCGACCAGGCATTCGAGAATGTCGTCGAGAATCTCGTAGGGCGGCAGCGAATCCTGGTCCTTCTGGTTCTCGCGCAGTTCCGCCGTCGGCGGCTTGGTGAGGATGTTCTCGGGAATGACGATGCCGTCCGGCCCCTTCGCGCCCGGCGGTTTCCAGCGGTTGCGCAGGGCCGAGAGGCGGAACACCTCCATCTTGTAGAGGTCCTTGATCGGATTGTAGCCACCGTTCATGTCGCCATAGAGCGTGGCGTAGCCGACGGACATCTCGCTCTTGTTGCCCGTGGTGACGACCATCGAGCCGAACTTGTTCGAGATGGACATGAGCAGGGTCCCGCGGGCGCGGGACTGGAGGTTTTCCTCGGTCACATCGCGCGGACGGCCGGCGAAAAGCGGGGCCAGCACCGATTCCAGCCCCTCCACCGCCGGGGCGATAGGCAGTGTATCGTAGCGGATGCCGAGGGCCTGCGCGCAATCCCGGGCATCGCGGAGGCTTTCCTCCGAGGTGTAGCGATAGGGCAGCATCACCGCATGGACGCGCTCCGGCCCGAGGGCGTCGGCGGCCATGGCCGCGCAGATCGCCGAATCGACCCCGCCCGACAGGCCGAGCACCACGCCGGGGAAGCGGTTCTTCTCGACATAATCCTTCAGGCCCAGCACGCAGGCGGCATAATCCGCCTCCGGCCCTTCGGGCACGACATGCTTCTCGCCCTCGGCGATCCGCCAGGCGCCGCCCTTCCGCTCGAAGGCGATGATCGCGCAATGCTCGACAAAGGCCGGAAACTGGAAGGCCAGGGATCCATCCGCCGGCAGGCCGAAGGAGGCACCGTCGAAGACCAGCTCGTCCTGTCCGCCGACCTGGTTGAGATAGACCAGCGGCAGGCCGCTTTCCTTGACGCGCGCCACGGCGATGTTGGTCCGCACATCCGCCTTGTTCCGCTCATAGGGCGAGCCGTTCGGCACGAGCAGGATCTCGGCGCCGGTCTCGGCCAGGCATTCGACGACATCCGCGCCCCAGATATCCTCGCAGATCGGCAGGCCGAGCCGCACACCGCGCACGGCCAGCGGGCCCGGCATCGGGCCGGGCGCAAAAACGCGTTTCTCGTCGAAAACGCCGTAATTCGGCAGGTCGACCTTGAACCTGACACCAAGGATCCGGCCCGCATCGAGTGCCGCTACGGCATTGTGCAGCCGGCCCCCCTCGCGCCAGGGCAGGCCGACCAGCATGGCGGGGCCGCCATCCGCCGTCTCCCGCGCGAGATGATCGAGTGCCTGCCGGCAGGCCTGTTCCAGCGCGGGCTTGGTAACCATGTCCTCCGGCGGATAGCCGGTCAGGAAGAGCTCGGAGAAGAGCACAAGATCGGCGCCCTGCTCCGCCGCCAGCCGGCGGGCCTTCCGGGCCCTGTCGAGATTGCCGGCGATATCCCCCATCACGGGATTCAGCTGGGCGAGGGCGATGAGGAGGCGATCCGGAGTTTTGCTCATTTTGACTATATATCTCCTGTCCCGCCCGGCGGCAATGGGCTGCCATCGATCACCCTTGTGCCGTTTCAGATCAAACTTTCATCTCGGGCCTTAACCGGCGGGTAAGGTTAATTTTTTACAGTTCGATCATTCGAGGATTCGAAATCCGGAACGGAATCCGGACGTGGAGTGGGTTATGTCGGAATCGCGCATCCTGTCCAGCACGGGAATGGCCCTTGTGGCGGCCATGATCACCCTTGCGACGCCAAGCCCTGCTTCCGCGCTCGACTGGCTGCGCGGAAGCTTCTCCGGCCAGCACCAGGCCGACTGGTCAGGTGTCTATGGCGGCGTGCATGCCGGGATCACCTCCGGGCAGACCGATGCCCGCCCGCTGGCCTCCCCCCTCGCCCAGAACGCCCTGCCGAACTCGTCGATCACCGACCTGCTGGAGCGGACGATCTTCTTCAAGGAGACGAACAAGCAGGGCATGAGCTACGGCGCCTTTGTCGGCATGAACTGGCAATGGGATGATGTCGTGCTGGGCTGGGAAGTCGATTATTCGCGCTCCAGCATCAAATCCAACTCGACGACCGGCCCGAACGGGCTGCTGCGCACCGAAGGCACCAATGAATGGGGGGTCACGAGCACATCGACCTCCCGTGGCGAGATCAAGGACTGGGGCACGATCCGCGGCCGTATCGGCTATGCGATGGGCATATTCATGCCCTATCTCACCGCCGGCGTGGCGGTCGGCAACCTCAACAGCCGCGCCACCACGTCCGGCGACTGGGAGCGCTATGACATCAGCGCGCTGCCGGCGCGGCCGCTGATCGCCTCGAGCACCTTTGCCGGCGTGGTCGGCCGCAGCGGCGTCACCTATGGCGGCGCCCTGGGGGCTGGCGTCGACATGCAGATCCTGCCGGGCACGTTCCTGCGCGGTGAGTGGCAGTATGTCCAGTTCGCCTCGGGCGGCCAGCGGCCGAATGTCTCGATCAATACGGCCCGCGTGGCCGGCGGCGTGAAATTCTGATCGCGGGGCCAGCCCCTCGCCTTCCGGTGGTCTCGACACCAAAAGAAACCCGGCCTTGCGGCCGGGTTTCCTTTTTCACGCGGGACCGGATGGGAAGAAGCGGCGGTCAGCGGCAGACCTGCACCCGCTGCACCTGCCAGCCATAGCCGTCCCAGTAGCTCTGGCGCTTGATCTTGCAGACCGGGCCCCGGTAACCGAAACCGGTTTCCGAGTAGCCGGGATGGCGATGATGCCGGCGATGGCCATAATAGCCCTGCCGGGGATAGCCATGCCCATAATAGCCTTGGCCGTGATAGCCCGGGCCACCCTGGTAATAGACGGGGCTTGGCGCATGATAGACCGGTGCGGGCGGGGCATAATCATAGCCCGGATCGGCATAATAGCCCGGCGCGGCATGGGCATTGTTGGCGGCAATGGCACCGACGGCGAGCGCGCCGAGGATCCCGGCGGCGATGATGGCGCCCTTGCGGCCGCCACGGGCTTCGGCTTCACCGGTCGTGGCAGCCATGCCGGCGCCAAGCGTGAGGGCGACCAACGCCGCCGCAGCGGCCTTCTTGCCGAGGGGGGAAAGGGTAGCCATCGTCTCTGTCTCCTTTGGGAAGTCCGGGCCACGGCCCCTGCCGGGCTCCGACTTCGATGGGGAGACATTAACCCTGCCGCAATGGCGCGAAGCTGAACGCGCCATGTTGCCTGATGTTCATTCGTTGACCCGGCCAAACATCCGGGCGGCCCGGCGGCTTACTCGCAGACCTCGACGCGGCGATAGGTATAGCTCTCGCTGTCGATCCAGACGCGGCGACGCTCCATACGGCAGGTCGGCACGTAGCGGGGTGCGGGGCGCTCGATCATCTCCTCCTCCTCGACAAGCACCGGCGCGGCGCGGGCGGGTCGGTTGAGCAGGATCGCGGCGCCGGCGGCGCCGATGGCGAGGCCGCCGATCAGGGCGGCGTTGCGGCCTTGTGCAGCCCGGGCCGGATGGGCGGTCGCCAGGGCGGCGGCCAGAGCGGCGGTGGCGAGGGCAATGGTCGTCGCGAAACGCATGTCGGAACTCCCTTCAGAAGCCGACAGGCTGGCCGAATTCCCTAACGAAACCCTTACGCGATCGATCGAATTGTCAGGATTTGGTTAATGCGCGCGGGCAAGTCATGGGTGCCCCGGCAGGACGACAGGGGCCTGCAATGAACGTCATCGATGGCCGGGCCAGCCCGGCCATGGGGAAAGAGCCGAGGCCCTTTCGTCACTCCGCCGCGGCGGGAACAGCCGGGCCGCGGGCCGATTTCTCGTGCTTGAGCAGGTCGGCCACGAGGAAGGCCATCTCGATCGCCTGTTCGGCATTTAGGCGCGGGTCGCAGGCCGTGTCATAGCGGTCGGCGAGGCCCTCGGCCGTCACGGTCCGGGCACCGCCGGTGCATTCCGTCACGTCCTTGCCGGTCATCTCGAGATGGATGCCGCCGGCATAGCTGCCCTCGGCCTCGTGGATGGCGAAGAAGCTCTTCACTTCCGAGAGGATGCGGTCGAAGGGGCGGGTCTTGTAGCCGGCAAGGCTGATCGTGTTGCCATGCATCGGATCGCAGGACCAGACGACCTTCCGGCCCTCCCGCTCGACGGCGCGGATCAGCCCGGGCAGATGGTCGCCCACCTTGTCGGCGCCGAATCGCGTGATCAGCGTGAGGCGGCCGGCCTCGTTATCCGGGTTCAGCGCGTCGATCATCTGGATCAGGCCATCCGGCGTCATGGACGGGCCGCATTTCAGCCCGATCGGGTTCTTGATGCCGCGGAAGAACTCCACATGCGCATGATCGGGCTGGCGCGTGCGATCACCGATCCAGAGCATGTGGCCGGAGGTGGCGTACCAGTCGCCCGAGGTGGAATCCACACGCGTCAGCGCCTGTTCGTAGCCGAGCAGCAGGGCCTCGTGGCTGGTGAAGAATTCCGTGATCTGCATTTCCGGATGCGTATCGGCGGAAATGCCGATGGCACGCATGAAATCCAGCGCTTCGGTGATGCGGTTGGCCAGCTCGTTATATCGCCCGCTCTGCGGCGAATCCTTCACGAAACCCAGCATCCAGCGATGCGCATTGTCGAGATTGGCATAACCGCCGGTCGCGAAGGCGCGGATCAGGTTCAGCGTCGCGGCGGACTGGCGATAGGCCTCGACCTGCCGGCGCGGATCAGGGATGCGCGCTTCCGGCGTGAATTCGGTGCCGTTGATGATATCGCCGCGGTAGCTCGGCAATTCGACATCGCCAACCTTCTCGACCGGCGAGGAACGCGGCTTGGCGAACTGGCCGGCGACGCGGCCGACCTTCACCACCGGCGAGGAACCGGCATAGGTCAGCACGACCGACATCTGCAGGAAGACGCGGAAGAAATCGCGGATATGGTCGGCCGAATGCTCGGCGAAGCTCTCGGCGCAGTCGCCGCCCTGCAACAGGAAGGCCTCGCCATTGGCAACCTTGCCCAACGCCCGCTTGAGCTTGCGCGCCTCGCCCGCAAAAACCAGCGGCGGGAAGGTGGCAAGCTGGGCCTCCGTGGCCTCGAGAACGGCCCTGTCCGGATAATCCGGGACCTGGGCGATCGGAAACGACCGCCAGCTGCCCGGATTCCAGGTCTGCCGGGAGGTGAGGTTTCCTTGCGTGCTCATGGGACTTTTCCTTGACGAGGGCACAGATCGACCGGCTCGGGGCCGGAGGGCAGGTTCCTTACACCCTGAAGCCGGTTTTGGCGAGGGGGCGCGGGAAAGGCCGTCGGAAATGGGCGGGCAGCGCCCCCTCACCCGCCGCTGCTCCGCATCGTCGGCCTCTCCCCTGGGGGAGAGGCGGGAGGCTGGCTGGAAAGGCGGGTAGGGTCCCCTCTCCCCGACGGGAGAGGGCCGTTATCAGAACGCCTCGTCGAGGATGGCGCGGTAATCGGCCTCGTTCGGCGTGCGGGCATTGGTTTTCGTGCAATGATCCTCGAGCGAGATCCGGGCCACCTCGTCCAGCCATTCCCGCCGGATGCCCATGGCCGACAGGCTGGACGGCATGCCCAGCCGCCCGTTCAGGCCTTCGATGAAGCGGTCGAGCGTCTGTCCGGCCGGCACCTGCATCTCCTGTGCGAGGCGGGCATATTCCTCGGCGCGGATGCCGGCATTGTAGCGCAGCACCGCCGGCAGCAGCACCGCGTTGAGCGTGCCGTGATGGAGCTGGACCTGCTTCATCCCGCCGAGGGTATGCGAGAGCGAATGGACCGCCCCGAGGCCCTTCTGGAAGGCCATTGCGCCCATCATCGAGGCCATCATCATGTCGTAGCGGGCGGCACGGTTGCCGCCCTCCTTCACCGCCATCTCGATGTTGCGGGCAGCAAGCCGGGCGCATTCGAGCGCGATCGCCCCGGCGGGCGGGTTCGGCGTGTTCGAGATGAAGCATTCGATGCCATGGGTCAGCGCATCCATGCCGGTGGCGGCCGTCAGGCCCGGCGGCAGGCCAAGCGTGAGTTCCGGATCGCAGATGGCGCGCTTCGGGATGAGATGGGGCGAGATGACCGTGAGCTTGCGGCCGTCGCGGAAGCTCATCACCGCGCCGCGGCCCACCTCGGAGCCCGTGCCCGAGGTGGTGGGAATGGCAATGACCGGCGCGACCTTGGCCGTGATCTTCGGCCCGCCGCCGAGAATGAAGACATAGTCGCGCAGCGTGCCGCCATGGGTCGCGACCACGGCGACCGCCTTGGCGAGATCCATCGGCGAACCGCCACCCAGCGCGACGATGCCGTCACAGCCGGCGGCGAGATAGGCCTCGACGGCCTGTTCGGTGGCTTCATCGGTGGGGTTGGAGGGCGTCTCGGCGAAGACCGGCGTTTCCGCGCCGCGCGGCATCAGCGCCGTGACGCGCGCCACCAGCCCGGCCGCGACAAGGCCGCGATCGGTGACCAGAAGCGGGTTCTTCAGCCCCAGAGCGGCCAGGTCCTCCGGCAATCCGGCAATGGCGCCGAAATCGAAGCGGATGGTGGTGAGATAATTGATCAGCGGCATCGGGCAGGTCCTTGGGGTTTCCGGGTGTCGTTTTTTTCTGGTCGTGCGGGGATCATCCGGTCGGCCGGCCCGGCATCAGCACGCGCGTCCCGGCCACCACGCCCGCGAAGAGCAGGGTGGCACCGAGGGCTTCATGCCCGTCCGGCCAGCGGGATTCGGCCAGGAAGCCGTAGAACAATCCGAACAGGGTCTCCGAAACGATCAGTTGCGCCGATAGTGCGACGGAGAGGCGGCGCGACGCAACCACCCAGGCAAAGGTGGCGACCCAGCTCGAGAACAGGCCCGTGGCCAAAGCCCAGAACCAGAGCGGCCCGGCTTCCGCGCCGGCGAGCGGCGACGTGCCCATCCGCGACCAGCCGAGCGCGAGGCCGAGCGGCAGCACGGCGAGCATGCCGAGGCCGGCACCGAGCCCCTGCAGGGAGGTCCAGACCAGCGTGTCGGTTCCGGGCCGGGCCTTCAGCGCCGCGGCATTCCAGAGCCCGTACCAGAGCCAGAGCGCCAGCCCGCCCAGGGCCAGCAGGAAGCCCAGCAGGATTTCCCCGCCCGAGCGGCCCATGGCCGGGGCCCGGAAGGAGCCGAGATTGACGATGACGAGGCCGAGCGTGATCAGGGCCAGCGGCCCGGCCAGCCGCGACCAGGCGACGTCGCGCGCCTGCCAGTTCCCGGCAATGGCGAGCAGGACCGGCAAGGCACCGATGACGAGGGCGGGAATGGCCGGCCCGGCAAAGGCCACGGCATAGGCCACGAAGAGGTAATAACCAGAATAGCCCATCAGCCCGAGGGCAAGCGCGATCCGGCTCCCGGCGGGGTCGAGTTGCCGGGCGGCCTGCCGGAACAGCCCGAGCAGGAGCAACGAAAGCGCGGCGAAGATCAGGTTGCGCCAGAAGGCGAGGTCGAAGGCCGTGAAGGGCGCGACGAGGTTGGGGGCGACAAAGGTCAGCCCCCAGAGCGCGCCGGCTGCCAGCCCGGCAAGGAGGCCCGCGAGCATCCCCGTTACCGCGTATGCCGGGCCGTGCGGCTGCGCATCGTCACCAGCTCCTCGGCAGCCGTGGGGTGCACGGCCATGGTGGCGTCGAAATCGGCCTTGGTGGCTCCCATGCGCAGGGGAATGCCGACAAGCTGGATCATCTCGCCCGCGCCCTCGCCGAGGATATGGACGCCGAGCACGCGGTCGGTCTCGCCATCGACGACGATCTTCATCACCGTTCGGTCCTCGCCGCCGCTGAGCGTCGCGCGGATCGGGCGGAAGCTGGTCTTGTAGATGTCGACCACGGCATGGGCCTTGCGCGCCTCGGCCTCGGTCAGCCCCACCGTGCCGATCTCCGGCGTGGTGAAGACGGCCGTGGGGATATGGGCATAATCGACCTGCCAGGGCCGGATGCCCTTTGCCGCGCCGAAGAGCAGATCCGCCACGGCATGGCCCTCGCGGATCGCCACCGGCGTCAGCGTGACGCGGTTCGTCACGTCGCCCACGGCGAAGATATGCGGCACGTTGGTGCGCGATTGTGCATCCACTGCGATCGCCCCGTCCGGCGCCAGCGCGATGCCGGCCTTGTCGAGGCCGAGACCCTCGATATTCGGCGAGCGGCCAATGGCCATCAGGACCTGGTCGGTCTCAAGCCGCAGGCCGGCGCGGGTTGTGGCGACGAGGCCCTCATCCGTGCGGTCGATGCGGGCGAAGGCATCGTTGAGCACGAAACGGATGCCGGCGCGCCCATAGGCCGCGACAAGGCCCTCGCGCAGGTCCTGGTCGAAATTCTTCAGCACATCCGGCCCGCGATAGATCACCGTGACCTCGGCGCCGAGCAGGCGGAAGATGCCGGCAAACTCCAGCGCGATATAGCCGCCGCCGGCAATCACGATGCGGCGGGGGAAGGCTTCAAGGTCGAAAACCTCGTTCGAGGTGACGACATGCTCGCGGCCCGGCAGAGCCGGATCGACATTCGGCCGGCCGCCGGTGGCGACGAGGATATGCCGCGCGCGGATGCGGCGGCCATCGGCGACGAGGCGGATCTCGTGCGGTCCCTCGATGACGGCCCGGGTCTTCACCACCTCGACGCCGGCACCCTGCTGGCCCTTGGCATAGAGGCCTTCCAGCCGCGTGATCTCCGCTTCCTTTGCGCCGACAAGGCGCTGCCAGTCGAAGCTGGCCGCGCCCGGCTTCCAGCCGAAGCCGCGCGCCGCCTCGAATTCCTGGGCGAAACGGGAGGCGAGGACATAGAGCTTCTTCGGCACACAGCCGCGGATGACGCAGGTGCCGCCGAGGCGGAATTCCTCCGCCAGCATGACGCGCGCGCCATGGCCGGCCGCGATCCGGGCCGCACGCACGCCACCCGACCCGCCGCCGATCACGAACAGGTCGACATCGAAAGAGTCAGACATGACGGGAACTCCGAGCATTGATTGCGGCTGAACCTATGCGCTCGCCTTGCCGATTGCGAGGCGGCGGCCGGGGCGAAACCGCCTCCGCCGATCACAAGCCTGTGCATGGACGTCGCCGCCCAACGAAAAGGGGGCCCGCAAGGCCCCCTGTCATGCGCGAGCGGACGGGCCCGGTCAGAGCTTGTGGCCGCGCTTGGTCATTTCCTGCTGGAACAGGTTCATCATGCGGCCCGCAGCTTCCTGGCTCCAGATCTCGAGGAAGGGCACGACCACATCCATGAAGGCCGGCAGCACCTCGACATATTTCTTGCCTGCCGACGAATTCAGGAAGGTATTGATTTCCTTGAGTTCGGCTTCGTTCAACCGCTGGGCGAGGAAGCGCGCGGCACCACTCACGCCATCGGCCGAGATCTTGTCCTGCTCGGCTTCGACCACCTTGAGCGAATCCTCGATGTCACGGGCCAGTTCCGGCCGGGTGCGGGTGACATTGACGCGTATCGAGCCGACGACATTCGGCATGGCCGTCTGGAACATGGTGATCATGCCCGAGGCCTTCAGCACATCCGTGGCGATGGCGAGATGGGAGGGGACGATCGGCGCCTGCAGCGCCCTCTGGATTTCCTCCATCGTTTCCTTGGTCACCTGCTGGGCGGAGGCGGCAACCGGCACGATCAGGGTCGCGGCCAGGAGAAACGATCGGATGAGGGAGACGGGCTTCGGCATGAGGCACCTTCCTGATGACCTTGCGCGGCGGGGCGCGGAGCGACGGATCGGCCGCGAGGCGTGTGATGACGCGCCTGTTACGGCTTCTTGCCGATCACGGCAACCCCTTCTTCTGCGCCAAGATAAACGGCAAAACAAAGGCCGACAAAAAGACCGTGCTCGACAAGGCCGGGAATCCGGTCGAGCCGATCGGCGAGCGAGGCGGGATCGGCGATCCCGTCATTCACCGCGTCGAAGATCAGGTTGCCGTTATCGGAAATATAGGGCGAGCCGTCGGGCCGGTGGCGCTGGCGGATCTCGCCCCGGATCCCCTGTTCCGCAAGGGCCCGGGCCACGGCGCGGACCGTGGTGCCTTGCGCGAAGGGCGTGATCTCCAGCGGCAGCGGAAAGGCGCCGAGGCGGTCCACCTCCTTCGAGGCATCGGCGATCACGATCATGCGCTTCGAATTGGCCGCGACCATCTTCTCGCGCAGATGGGCGCCGCCGCCGCCCTTGATCAGGTTCAGGCCGGGATCGAATTCATCCGCCCC
Source organism: Hyphomicrobiales bacterium (assembly GCA_027484605.1). Lineage (GTDB taxonomy): Bacteria > Pseudomonadota > Alphaproteobacteria > Rhizobiales > Beijerinckiaceae > Rhabdaerophilum. Next base: position 30,826 of record JAIXSR010000118.1, read on the forward strand.
ATCGACGGTGAGGTCGAGCTCGCCGGCCTCGTCGAGGCTGGCCAGCGGGATGCCAAGGCTTTCTGCCTGCCGGCGCGTGGCTTCCGAGGTCGGCACGCAGAGATAGGTCTCGCCGGCGCGGATGCGCTCGCCGACAATATCGACGAAATGCTTCGCGGTGGAGCCGGTGCCAAGGCCCAGCTTCATGCCGGAGCGCAATTCGGCCTTCGCCGCCGCTTCTGCCGCCTGCCGCTTCAGATGGTCGCTCATCGTGCTGCCTTCCCTGCCCGTCCCGGTTCCGACAGGCTCTACTTGGATGGCGGCGTGCAGACAACCTCCTGATCCTCGCGGACATAGCAGATGCTCACCGCACCGGTGCGGCGGTTGAACCGGAAGATGCCCGATTCCTGCTTGTGGCTGGAGGCGATCAGGCCGTAATCGCCCGGCTCGCCGGCGCGGGCGCCCTCGCCGGCGGGGTAGCACAGCGTCAGCCCGATCGGGCTGTCATCCTTCACCGCGAACTGGCAGGCAATGACCTCGCCGCTCAGGCGGTCGATCCGGTAGATCCGGTTGAGATCCTGCTGCGGGGCGGGCGCGAAGGCGAAATTCTCGGCGGCCGCCATGCCGGACGCGGCCAGCCAGAGCAGGAACGCGGCACCGATTCTGAGCCTGGGCATGGGAGGACTCCCTCTTGAGGTGAACGCTATGGTTCTTGCGAATCGTCCGGCCCAGTGTAGGAGGCAGGACGGTTTTCGCAAAAGGGACGGTTCATGCGTGGCACGGTGGTTTTCGATCTCGACGGGACCCTCGCCGAGACAGCGCCCGACATCATGGCCACGCTCAACGTGCTGCTGGAGGCCGAGGGGCTGGCGGCGCTGCCGGTCTCGGCCGCACGCAACCTTGTCGGCGCCGGCGCCCGTGCGTTGATCGAACGCGGCTTCCGCGCCTCGGGCGTGCCGCTTCCGCCCGAGCGGCTCGACCAGCTGTTCCAGGCCTTCCTCGCCCATTATCTCGACCATGTGGCCGATGAATCCTTCCTGTTTCCGGGCGTGGAAGCGGCGCTGACCGCGCTGGCCGGCAAGGGGCATCTCCTCGCCGTCTGCACCAACAAGCCGGAGCGGCATTCGCGCGCGCTCATCGAGAAACTCGGCGTGCTCGATCGCTTCGGCGCGATTGCCGGGCGCGACACTTTCGCCTTCTGCAAGCCCGATCCGCGGCACCTGACCGAGACGATCCGCCTTGCCGGCGGGGATATCGGCCGGGCGGTGATGGTGGGCGATTCCCGGACGGATATCGATACGGCGCGGGCGGCAGGCCTTCCGGTGGTGGCGGTCACCTTCGGCTATACCGACACGCCGGTCGACCAGCTGGGTCCCGATGCCGTGATCGGCCATTTCGATGCCTTGCCGGCCGAAATCGCCCGGCTGATGCCCTGATCAGCGATCCGAGGCGCAGGTGATCCCGACAAGCGCGGGACGGACGAGCTCGCCCAGTTCCGCGCCCGATTTCACCATGGTGGTCGTGCCCCCCGCCGGGGGCGTGATGCCGGCGGCGCGGGCGAGTTCCGCGGCCGGCAG
>JAIXSR010000028.1 GCA_027484605.1 Hyphomicrobiales bacterium
GAGCAGGCTCCGTCAGGCGCCGTCGCGAGGGACCAAAAACCAAAAAAACCGCCGTTGCGAGGGACCGGCCCAAAGGGCCAAAAAATCCCATCCCGAGGGACCAAAAAAGCAAAAAACAGGGGGTCCGGTTTCCCGAACCCCCTTCGCCCCCCGGCATTGCGCCTGCAGTCGCGCCGCTCCTTGCGCGATCAGAAGCGATAGTTGATGCCCACGCGGATCTCGTTGTTCACGATATTCGCGTTGCGGGCAGGGACCACATTGTAGGTCTGGCCCTCGAACCGGTAATGCAGGTACTGCACGGTAGCGGAGACGCGTTCGGACAGCATCATCTCGCCGCCGAGGCCGACGACATAGCCGATATGGCCGTTCGAGGCTTTCGCGCCACCGGCCTTCATCGTGCCGGTCGTATAGGCAAAGCCCGCGGTCACGAAGGGCAGGAAGCGCTCGAAGGCATAGCCGACACGGACGCGGCCCGAGCCGATCCATTTCTGGCGGAAGCTTTCGGTGAAGCCGCGATAATCGATTCCGGCATAGGCGATATCGGCCTCGCCACCAATGACCAACCGGTCGATCTGCCAGTTATGGCCGAGTTGCAGCCCGCCCTTGAACCCGTCGAGATCGGCCGAGCGCGAACGCCCGAATACATAGCCGAGATGGGCGCCGGCATAGAAGCCGGCCCAGTTGGTCGCGAAGACCGGTGTCGGCGAATAGCCCGGCCGGCGCTGAAGATCTGCCGCCTGGACTTGAACAGCCGCAGCGAAACCTGCCAGACAGACAGTGGTAGCAAGAATTTTCCTGACTACGCTACGCATCTTGGCCTCCTTACTCAAGCAACAGAACCACGAACAGAAATTCATTCGGCATGTGATCTAGCACAAGCATCTGTTAAGCTGAACAAGACCCTGAATTGAGGGAAAATATTTGATTAATCGACTGATCTCCCGGTTAAGGTTATTCAAAAACTAACATCACGGTTGCAAGCGCTTGGCCTTCATGCGAATCGAGAACAAACCGGTTCCGGGGCCCGAACGTGACGCTGCCGCTCTCGATTTTCATCATTGCCCGCAACGAGGCGGACCGCCTGCCCCGCACGCTGGAACCCCTTGCGGCGCTGAGCGACGACATCGTCGTCGTCGATTCCGGCTCGACCGATGACACGGTCGCGCTGGCCGAGGCCGCCGGCGCGCGGGTCATCCATAATCCGTGGCCAGGCTATGGCCCGCAGAAGCGCTTTGCCGAAGCGCAATGCCGCCATTCCTGGCTGCTCAATCTCGATGCCGATGAGTGGCTGCCGCCGGAACTGGTCGCGGAGATCCGGGCGCTCTTCGTCGGCGGCGCGCCGCCGGCCGATGCCTACGAGATCCGGATCGCCGAGGTCTTCCCGGGCGAGGATGCCCCGCATCCCCTCGCCTATGCGCTGCCGCCGGTCCGGCTCTATCACCGCGAGAAGGGGCAGTATTCCGCCTCGATCGTGCATGACCGGGTCGATCTCGTGCCCGGCGCGAAGGTGGCGCGGCTCAGCGGCATCGTCCATCATTTCTCGGTCCGTTCGATCGGCGACCAGATGGCCAAGCTCAATGCCTATGCCGACCAGCAGGTGGCTGATCTGGCCCAGCGCGGCAAGCGTATTCCCGACTGGCGGATCTTCACCGAGTTCCCGCTGGCCTTCCTCAAGGCCTATCTGATCCGCCGCCATTTCGTGCGCGGCTTCTACGGGTTCATCACCGCCATGAATTTCGCCTTCTATCGCTGGTTGCGAGTCGCCAAGGATTACGAACGCCGCTCGCTCGAGCGGAAGCGGAACCGCCTGCCATGAAGGCGCGGCAGGTGGCCCTCGTCACCGGCGGATCGAAGCGCATCGGCGCCGTCATCGTCCGGCAACTGGCGGAAGCGGGCTATGCCGTGGTGATCCATTACCGTCAGGGCCGCGAGGCGGCGGAAGCCCTCGCGGCGGAACTGGCGGGACGCGGTTTCCGGGCTGCCGCGACCGGCGGGGACCTGGCCATGCTCGAGGCCCTGCCCGCCCTGATGGCCGAGGCCGCCCGGCCCTTCGGCCCGCCCGACCTCCTCGTCAACAATGCCTCGATCTTCCTCGACGACCGGATCGGCACGCTGGAACCCGCGCGCTTCGCCACCAACCTCGCCGTGAACCTGCAGGCGCCCTGCCTGCTGGCCCGCGCCTTTGCCGAACATCTCCCGGCGGGCGAGGCCGGCGCCATCGTCAACCTGATCGACCAGCGCGTCTTCCGGCCCAATCCGCAATTCTTCAGCTACACGCTCGCCAAGGCGGCCCTGCTGACGGCGACGCAAACCCTCGCCCAGGCGCTTGCGCCGCGCATCCGCGTGAATGGCGTCGGGCCGGGCCCGACCCTGGCGAATATCCATGACGGCGCCGCGGGCTTCGCGCAGGAGGCCGCGGGCACCCTGCTGGGCCGGTCGGTCGCGCCCGAGGCCATTGCCGAGGCGGTGCTCTATCTCGCCCGCGCTTCCTTCGTCACCGGCCAGATGATCGCGGTGGATTCCGGCCAGCATCTCGGCTGGCGCACGCCGGATATCGTCGAAAACTGAAGCGATCGACGCCCCGCAGGTTTGACCATGAGGCCAAGGCCAGGGGCCTTGGCTAGGCGCGAACGCGCCGCCGAGCAGGCCCTTTGGAGGGCCGTTGCGAGGGACCCTAGGGGAAAAATCCCTGCGAACGCGCCGCCGAGCAGGCCCTGTGAGGGGCCGTTGCGAGGGATCCTCCCGAGGGCTGACCACGGGTCAGATCCGAGGGCAGAAAGCTCACAACCTTATGGCGGCGATGAGCCGGCCATAATCCGGTTCGTCGAGATGGGTCTTCCGCCGATACGAAAAAAATCTTTGAGGATCGGCATAGGTACACAAATTCAATTTGTCGATTTCGCCGATTCCGGCCCGCTCCAGACGGGCTGAAATATAGCCCGGAAGGTCGAAATGCGGGTGCGTTTCGCGCATTCCCGGACGGAAGAACCGGGCATTTCCGGCATCGGCGGCCAGGAACTGCGCCCTGAATTCCGGCCCGACCTCGTAATTGTCCGGCCCCAGCATCGGCCCCAGAGCCACGATCATGCGGGAACGCCGGGCCCCCTTGCGCTCCATCGCCTCGATCGTCGCCTCCAGCACGCCGCCAATGGCGCCCTTCCAGCCTGAATGCGCCGCTCCGACAACGCCAACCTCAGGATCTGCAAAGAGAATCGGTCCGCAATCCGCCGCGCCGACCCCCAGCGCGATACCCGGTTTCACGGTGACCATTGCATCGGCCTGCGGCCGTTCCGCCACCGGCCAGGGCGCCTCGACATCGAGCGCGATGGCGGAATGGATCTGGTAGAGCGACAGGAAATTCTCAGGCACAACATCGAGATGCGCGGCCATCCGGCGGCGGTTCTCGGCCACGGCGGCAGGATCGTCATTCGAGCCGATTCCCCCGTTCAGGCTGGCATAGACCCCGGTGGAAACGCCTCCTTCGCGCGTGAAGAAGGCATGGCGGATCCCGGCACGGGTCAGGGCGGGCGAGGTCAGGGGCGTGGGCATGGCAGGCTTTCAGCGGGGGCGATCGGCGAGGCGGGGATCGGGCTGGTCGAAGCCCGGCAGTGGCGGCATGTCAGGGCTGGAAATCGCCAGCGCCTTGAAAAGCTGGCCCATTCCGCCTGGCCCTGTCCCGGCGAGCCGTTCGACCGCCGCGTCGATCTCCTCCGGATTCTCCGCTTTCGGACGCAAGATTCCCGCCCGGTGATGAATGCCCAGCCGCTCCAGAAGGGTGGCCTGCGTCAGCACGGGGTGATCCTTCGCGCCGGCCCGCCGCGCCGCGATGGCGAGGCTGGCGAAATCGACATGTGCGGTGATGTCCGCCTCGCCCGGATTGGCGAGAACCGGGGCGAACTGGTGCTTGCGCACGGCCTGCAGCGTCTCGCCAAAAGCAAATTGCGCATGGCCGTAATCCACCGCCAGCAGGTGGCCGCCCTGGGCCACGAGGCGCCCGGCCAGCCTTTTCATGATGTCGAGCGAGATCGGCGAGGTCTCGAAGACGGTGCTTTCCGGCGCATCGAGCGTGAGGCCCTGCGCGGCATTCCGGTCCAGCCCGAGCGCCAGCTGTCCGTCCTTGCCGATCCCGACCAGCCGCTCGCGCCATTCGGTGCCAAGGCGCTGGAACTGGCGGATCGGCAGCGCATCGAAGAATTCATTGGCGAGGATCAGCAGCGGGCGATCCTCCGGCAGGCTTTCGATCGAGGCATGCCAGTTCACGCGGTGCCCGCTTTCCTTCAGCGTATCGGCCTGCGCCCGCTGGAGCACCGGGCTCATCTCGACGAGATGGACCTCGAGGCAGGAGGTGAAGCCGGGCAGGGCCCGCGCCGCGCGCAGCGCATCGGCCATCAACGTGCCGCGCCCAGGTCCCAGCTCGACAAGGGCCACCTTGGATGGCTCGCCCAGAAGCTGCCAGCCGATGGCGGTGAACAGCCCGAGCAATTCCCCGAAAATCTGGCTGATCTCCGGCGCTGTGACGAAATCCCCGGCCATGCCGAACGGATCACGCGTCATGTAATAGCCATGGCGCGGATGGCCGAGCGCCAGCGCCATGAACCGGTCGATCCCCATCGGGCCATTGGCGCGGATCTCGGCGACGATCTCGTTCTCGAGCATGCTCACTCAGCCCCTGCCAATCCAGTTTCGCGGGCCTTCAGACCCCGCCGGATCAGCCAGAGTCCGGCAAGGAACATCGGGATCGACAGGGCCATGCCCATGGTCAGCCACCCGCCGGCAATGAAGCCGAGATGGCGGTCCGGCTCGCGGAAGAACTCAACGAAGAACCGCGCTGCAGCATAACCGCTCCCGAAAATTCCTGCCAGCAGCCCGGGTGCGCGAAATCCCGTGCGGCGGACCAGCACGGCGAGAATGATCAGCAGCAGCAGGCCTTCGAGACCGGCCTCGTAAAGCTGCGAGGGATGACGCGGCTCCGGCCCGGCATCCGGAAAGACGATCGCCCAGGGCACATCGGCCGGGCGCCCCCAGAGCTCGCCCTTGATGAAATTGGCGATCCGGCCCAGCAGCAGCCCGACCGGCGCCACGACAGCGGCAAGATCCGCCATCGCATAGGGATCAAGGCCGCGCCGCCGGGCGAACAGGGCCACGGCCGCAGCGGCACCGAACAGCCCGCCATGGAACGACATGCCGCCTTTCCAGGTCTGCAGGATCTCGAGCGGGTTCGCGAGATAATAGCCGGGCTTGTAGAACAGGACGAAGCCCAGCCGCCCGCCGATCACCACGCCGAGCGCCGCGAAGACGAGAAGGTCGTCCAGCTCTTCCGGCGTCGGGCCACGGGAGGCGCCCCAGAGCCGAGCGGTTGCGGCCAGATGCCGCGCATAGAGCCAGCCGGCGACAAGCCCGAAAATATAGGCGAGCGCATACCAGCGCACGGCAATCGGCCCGATGGAGAAGGCGACGGGGTCGATATCGGGGAGCAGCATGGCTGGATGTCCTTGGCGTCGCGCGGGCGAATCTTCTCTAACGAAACCCTGAGCACCATGCTAGAAGCTCGTCCCGGCGGCCGGCCCCTGCCGGTCCCTGCATGCCCCAACCAGCCTTCACGGAGCCCCATATGCGTGAACCCCCGACCCGCCTGCTCGATGAATTGTCGCGCGTGATGACCGGCGCTGTCGGTCTGGCCCAGGGCGTCCAGCGCGAGGCGGACAGTTTCGCCCGCAGCCAGATCGAGCGGATCCTTCGCGATTCCGACCTCGTGACGCGCGAGGAATTCGAGGCCGTCCGGCTGATGGCCATCGCCGCGCGCGACGAGAATGACCGCCTTCTCGCCCGGATCGACGCGCTCGAGAGCGCCCTGGCCGGCAAGGCCGCACCGAAGAAAGCCGGCAAGGAATCAGCGGCGAGCTGAGCCGGCTTTCCTTAAAGTCCGGCGCCGTCAAAGGGTTTCTTGGCCCCTGTGGACATCGCCAAGACTGTGGATCGGCCGCCGTCGCATGGTTGTGGCGGCCTGCCGAATCCCGGAAGGTCGCGCCTGACGCTGACTTCCCGTCCCACCGGTTTTCCGGTCGCGGTTTTTCCCCAACGTCGCTGTGAGTATCGCCGCAGAAAGGCGGCGACAGCGCGAATCTGGCCATGCTAGGTTCGGTGAGGGTGATTCGCGGCAGCAGAAAACGGCCGGAGTCAAGTCCGCGTTGGTCGTTCCGGCATGCCGGTCCGGCCGGGTAGGCGTGGCGTTCCCCGCGTTCCGCGTAGCTTCAGATCTGGCAGCGTGCCTTCCGGCGCGACGGGTTCTTGCGCCCGTTTTCCGGCATCACGCCAATTGAAAACGACGATAAAAGGCCTGTGATGACATTTGTCGATCGCGACCCTGCCCGCGCCGAGAACCCGGTCGATCTGATCGAGCAGATTGCCTTGCGGCATCACTGGTCGTTCGAGCGGGACGACGAGGACGAGATCTCCCTCGGTGTCACCGGCCGCTGGTGCGATTACCAGATCAGCTTCACCTGGCTGTCCGAGATGGAAGCGCTGCATCTCAGCTGCGCCTTCGACCTGAAGGTGCCGGAGCGTCGCCGCGCCGAGGTGCTGCAACTCATCGCCAAGCTCAACGAGCAGATGTGGGTCGGCCATTTCGATGTCTGGTCGAGCGGCAATGCGGTGGTGTTCCGCCATTCGCTCCTGCTTGTCGGCGGCGTCGATCCCTCGCCCGACCAATGCGAAGCGGCGATGAAAATCGCGGTCGAGGCCTGCGAACGCTATTATCAGGCCTTCCAGTTCGTGGTCTGGGCGGGTAAGACGGCCGCCGAGGCGCTGGATACCGCCATGTTCGAGACGGCCGGCGAGGCCTGATCCGGACGGGGGGCAGGTCCGGCCGCCGGGAACCTTTTCCCCGCCTCGCGGATCTTTCGCCAACCCTTCGGATTTTTCATGGACAGCTTTGTTGATCTTCTGATTTTCGGTGCCGGCAAGATGGGCGGCGCCATGCTTCACGGCGCACTGAAGGCCGGCTGGCCCGCCGCGCGGATCCGGGTGATCGACCCCAACCCGTCCGATACCCTCCGCGAGGATGCCGCGCGCCATGGATTCGCGCTGAACCCGGCAGCCGGCACGCCTGCGAAGCTGGTCCTGCTCGCCATCAAGCCGCAGATGCTGGATTCCGCTGCTGCCACGCTGCAGACGCATGTCGATGCGAACACGGTCATCGTCTCGATCCTCGCCGGCAAGAGCATTGCCGACCTGCGCGCCCGCCTGCCCGGCATCACCAGGATCGTCCGCGCCATGCCGAACACGCCGGCGGCGATCGGCCGCGGCATTACCGGTGCCCATGCCTCGGGCGGGCTGAGCGAGGCCGAGCAGGAACAGGTCCTGGCCCTGCTGCAAACGACCGGCCGCCTCGAATGGCTCGACCATGAGGGCGATATCGATTCGGTGACGGCCCTGTCCGGTTCCGGCCCGGCCTATGTGTTCCATCTGGTCGAGGCCATGGCCAGGGCGGGCGAGGAACTCGGCCTCGCGCCGGATCTCGCCATGCGCCTCGCCCGCGCCACGGTGGAAGGGGCCGGCGAATTGCTGTTCCAGGAAGCGGAGACCCCGCCGGCCACCCTGCGCCAGAATGTCACCTCGCCCGGCGGCACCACGGCCGCGGCACTCGAGGTGCTGATGGCGCCGGAAGGGCTCCAGCCCCTGATGACGAAGGCCATCAAGGCCGCGCGCGCCCGTGCCCGCGCCCTGGCGGGCTGACAGGCTGACGCGGCGGGCTTGCGTCAGCCGCATTGTGGCCTACCTTGAGGCGACAATACCCTGATCTCAGGAGGCTTCCATGGCACGCAAGGCATCATCCCCCGAACAGGTTGCTTCGCCGCGCGATCGCGTCGTCGATGCGCTGATGGCGCTCGCTGCGGAACGCGAATGGGCGGATATCCCGCTCGAGGCCATCGCGGAGGAGGCCGGCCTCGGCCTCGCCGACCTGCGCGATCTCTTCCCCTCCAAGGGCGCCATGCTCGGCGGCTTCGTCCGTCGCATCGACCGGCTTACGCTGGAGGGCACCCCCGCCGACCTGATCGACCAGCCCGCCCGGGAGCGGGTGCTGGACCTGATGCTGCGCCGCTTCGACGCGCTGCGGCCCTGGCGCCACGCTTTGCGCAGCATCCACCGCGCCTTCCAGGGCGACGTGCCGGGCATGCTGGCCCTGAACCAGCAGGCGCTGAATTCCTGGCGCTACCTGCTCGCCTCGGTCGGCATCGAGACGGAAGGGCCGATGGGCCTCGTCAAGCTTCAGGGCGCGATCCTTGTCTTCGCCCGGGTCATGCCCGTTTTCCTCGACGAGAACGACGAGACGCTGCCGAAGACCATGGCGGCGCTCGACCGTGAATTGTCCCGCGGGGAATGGGTGCTCCGCCAGGCTGAAGGGCTCGACAGGCTGATGGCGCCACTCCGCGGTTTCTGCCGGGCCGCGAAGGACCTGCGGCGCACCCGCCGTGACACGGATCGGGACGCGGCCTGACCTGCCCATGCTCGCCACTGCCCTCCAGCCGGTCACCCCGTTCGACACATTCGCGGCGCTCGATATCCGTGTCGGCACCATTATCGCCGTCGAGGCCTTCCCGGAGGCTCGCAAGCCGGCCTGGAAGCTCACCATCGATTTCGGCCCGCTCGGCACGCGCCGTTCCTCGGCGCAGATCACCGTCCATTACACGCCGGAAACGCTGGTCGGCCGGCAGGTCGCAGCGGTGATGAACTTCGCGCCGCGGCAGATCGGGAAATTCATGTCCGAGGTGCTCACGCTCGGTTTCCCCGATGCGGCAGGCGAGGTTGTCCTCGTCATGCCGGAACGCCCCGTGCCGGATGGCGGCCGGCTGTTCTGAGTCTCAGGCCGGCACCTTTACCCGGGCGCGCAGGCCACCGAGGGGCGAATCCTCCAGCATGATGTCCCCGCCATGCCCGCGCGCAATCCCACGCGCGATGGCGAGGCCAAGGCCCGTGCCGGCATGGTCCTGGTTGCGCGAGGCATCGAGCCGCAGGAAGGGCTTGAATACCTCCTCGCGCAGATCCTCGGGAATGCCCGGCCCGTCATCATCCACCGTGACGGTGAGATAGCGCTCGTCATGCACGGCATGGATCTCGATCCGGTCGCCATAGCGGGCGGCATTGGCAACGAGATTGCCCAGCAGCCGGCGGAAGGCCTGCGGCCGGACACTGACCACCGGATCGCCCTCGACAACGAGGCTGGCGAAATGGCCGGTGCGCTCGGCATCGACGCGGAAATCCTCCAGCAGGGCGCGGATATCGGTCGCCTCGGCTGATTCGGCCGCCTCGCCGCGCGCAAAGGCGAGGTAATCCTCCAGCATCCGGCTCATCTCGTCGATATCGCGCTTCATATCCTCGACTTCCGGCCCCTCGGGCAGCAGGGCGAGGGAAAGCCGGAACCGCGTCAGGATGGTCCGGAGGTCATGGCTGACACCGTTGAGCATCGTCGTCCGCTGCTCGATCGCGCGTTCGATGCGGTTCTTCATCTCGAGGAAGGCGAGGCCGGCCCGCCGCACCTCGCGCGCGCCGCGGGGGCGGAACTGGACATCCCGCCCCTTGCCGAAACTCTCCGCCGCATCGGCGAGGCTCAGGATCGGGCGGATCTGGTTGCGCAGGAGCAGGATCGCCACGGTGATCAGCACCAGCGAGGAGCCCGCCATCCAGATCAGGAAGATATGGGAATTGGACGCATAGGCCTGGCTGCGCCGCGCCGTGACACGCATCATGGCGTTGTCGAGCAGCACCCGGATCTCGACGATCGACGAGGAGCCGACCGTATCGATCCAGAACGGCTTGCGGACGCGGGTGCGCAATTCGGCCGAGAGCGCCTGGTCGAGAATGTCGAAGAACGGCTTCTCGAGTGGCGGCGGCAGGGGTTCGAGCGGCAGGAAATCGACATCGAGCCCGAGCCGCTGCTCCGCGATCTGCGAGAGCAGCCGTGTATCGATCCCCGGCGTCGGCCGCTCGTAGATGTCGATCAGCGCCGCGATATCCTGGGTGATCGCGGCGGAAAGCCGCGCCGTGACCGCCTGCCAGTGCCGTTCCATGAAGATATAGGCCACCACCGCCTGGAGCAGCACCATCGGCACGATGATGATCATCAGCGCGCGGGTATAGAGCCGCTTCGGCAGGATCCGGTTGAGCCATCGCCCGATCCGCGCTTCCAACCGGAAGAAGGGCTGGAACGGCCGCTGGATCTCCGGCCGCTGCCAGACCACCCGGGCCACATGGAGCAGCAGCCCCAGCACCCAGAGGACGAGGTCGAAAAGCACACGGAGCATCTGCCAGACCAGCCGTGCCAGCATGGCGAGAGCAGCGGCCGCCTGGCCGAAGGCGTTCCGCCAGGCACTCATCGGTCGATGACCAGGCGGTAGCCGATGCCCCGCACGGTCTGCAGGAAGACCGGATTGCCCGGATCGGGCTCGACCTTGCGGCGGAGGCGGTTGATCTGGACATCGATGGTCCGCTCGTTCGAGGCGCTGCCATGCTCGGCCAGCGCTTCGCGCGGCACTGTCTCGCCCAGCGCGCCGGCCAGCACGCGCAGCATCTCGCGCTCGCGCTCGGTGATTCGCAGATGCTCCTCGTCCTGCCGCAATTCGCCCCGGGCAAAATGGAAATGGAACGGCCCGAACCGGACCGTCTCCGGCATGTTCTCGCGCGGATTGGGCGGCGGCAGCGCGGCGCGGCGCAGGATGGAGGAAATGCGCAGCAGCAATTCGCGCGGGTCAAAAGGCTTGGTCAGGTAATCATCGACGCCGGTCTGGAGCCCGGCAATCCGGTCGTCGATCTCGGCCCGCGCCGTCAGCATCAGGATCGGGACGGCGGAAGAGGTGCGGATCCATTGCGCGAGACTGAGCCCGCTCTCGCCGGGCATCATGACATCCAGCACGATCAGGTCGAAGAGCAGCCCGTCAAGGCGGGCCCGGGCCTCGCGGGCATTATCGGCCGTGGAGACGCGATAGCCGTTTTCCGACAGGAACCGGTAGAGCAAAGTGCGGATCCGGTCATCATCATCGACGATCAGGATATGCGGGGCTTCGTCGGTCACCACCGGTTTTCGCATGGACAGGCTTTCTCGCTGGGCGTGAGGGGGCCGCGCCCCTCCTATCACGGCACGGGCGACGCTGTCGCGGGGGCAGCCCCGCGTTCCTTGTCGATCAGTTCCGCGAGAAACCGGGCAATCATGGGGCGATGCTCGGGGCCGATGGCCATCACGGCGCGCGCGATCCGCTGATGCTGCATGGCGGCCAGTCCGTCGGCCAGCGCGCGCCCCTTGTCGGTCAGGAAAAGCAGCCGCTGGCGACGATCCTCCGCCCCGGCCTTCTGCTCGACGAAATCCCCCTGGATCAGGTCCTTCAGCACGCGGGCGAGGCTCTGCTTGGTGATTTCCAGGATGTCGAGCAACTCCGCCACGGTGAGCCCGGGATGGCGGTTGATGAAATGGATCACCCGGTGATGGGCACGGCCGAAGCCATGCTTCGCAAGCAGGCGATCCGGCTCGCCGACAAAATCGCGATAGGCGAAGAAGAGCAGCTCGATCAGCTCGAAATCCGGCAGGCCCGGCCCGGCAGGACGGGCAGCCCCGGGAAGGGCGGGCGGAACGGCAGCAGCGGAAATGACGGTCGATTTCAAGGGATTCCTGCCTCAACAGCGCGGGATGCGGGTCCTGCCCAGAAAAATTACGTCAATGATGTTGACATATTTCAGATCGATTGTTACTCGTCAAGCCAATTCGCGCGCAATGAAAATGCGCCGAAGAGATCTTTCAGGCTTATGCGTTGCCAAGGCCGCGGTTTCAAGAACGGGCCGCGGCTTGTTCACAAGAGCCAGCCTCTGGCTTTCGGCTTTTCAAGCAACTAAAAGGCCCGAAAAATCACCATGAACCGGAAGGAAATGCCATGTCGACTGCTGCCGCCCCCGCCGTGATCCCCTTCGACAAACGGGAGGGCTATATCTGGATGAACGGTGAAGTGATCCCGTGGGGTGATGCGAAGGTCCATGTCCTGACCCATGGCCTGCATTACGGGTCCTCGGTCTTCGAGGGCGAGCGCGCCTACAGGGGCAAGGTCTACAAGAGCCGCGAGCATACCGAGCGGCTGTTCAAGTCCGCCGAGATCATGGATTTCGAGATCCCCTTCACAATCGACGAGATCGAGGCCGCCAAGATGGCCGTGCTCGAGAAGAATGGCGGGGGCGACCAGTATATCCGCCCGGTGGCCTTCCGTGGCTCGGAAATGATGGCCGTCTCGGCCCAGCACAACAAGATCCACGTCGCCATTGCCACCTGGAACTGGCCGTCCATGTTCGATCCGGCCGCCAAGATGAAGGGCATCCGGCTGGACATTGCCGAATATCGCCGCCCTGACCCGGCCTGCGCCCCGGTCCATGCCAAGGCCGCCGGCCTCTACATGATCTGCACCATCTCGAAGCATCGCGCCGAGAAGCGCGGCTATGCCGATGCGATGATGCTCGACTGGCAGGGCCGTGTTGCCGAATGCACCGGTGCGAACATCTTCTTCACCAAGGATGGCGCGATCCATACGCCCAAGGCGGATTGCTTCCTTGACGGCATCACCCGCCGCTCCGTCATCGAACTGGCGAAGCGCCGCGGCATGGATGTCATCGAACGCCGGATCCTGCCGGACGAGCTGCCGAGCTTCAACGAATGCTTCATCACCGGCTCCGCCGCGGAGGTGACGCCCGTGGCCGAGATCGGCCCCTACCGCTTCACGCCGGGCAATATCAGCCGCGTGCTGATGGAGGATTATGTCGCCGAGGTCGGAGCCAACTAACGACCGCGACAAGCGACCGGCCGCGCCTCGGAAGCGGCCGGCCGCTTCCGGCCTGGCCCCGGGGCGGGGATCATGCGGCATGGAATAAAAGCGTGCGGCCCTGGCCTCACCAGCGCGACAGGGCGGCCTCGTCGCTCTCCTTGGCATCGACCCATTGGCCTGCAGCGCCGTCGGCGCGATGTTCCTTTTTCCAGAACGGCGCGCGCGACTTCAGGAAATCCATGATGAACTCGGCCCCGGCAAAGGCGGCCTGTCGATGCGACGAGGCGACAGCGACGAGCACGATCACCTCGCCCGGTGTCACAAGCCCATGGCGGTGGACCGCCACGATGCCGAGCAGCGGCCAGCGCTGCGCAGCCTCTTCCGCGATCCGGGTGATCTCGGCCTCGGCCATGCCGGGATAATGTTCCAGCTCGAGGCCGGACAAAGCCCCCTGCTCGTCACGGCACAGGCCGGTGAAGGTCACGATCGCCCCGACATCCGGCCGGCCCTGCGCGAGAAGCCGCGTCTCGGTCTCGACATCGATCGGCCCGGCCTGCAGGCGCACGACCAGCGGCCCCATCTCAGCCCCCGGTCATCGGCGGGAACAGGGCCAGTTCGCGTGCCTCGCCGAGCGGCGCATCAAGCGGGACATGCTTCCGGTCCAGCGCCGCACGGATGACGGAAGGGCGCTCGAAGGCATAGGCATAGTTCTCGCCCCGGCCGGCGAGATAGGTGATCGCCTCGCCCACGGTGCGCACGCTCTCGGGCAGGGCGATCGCCTCTTCCGGCACGCCCACTCTCTCGCGCAGCCATGCGAAATAGACGATCTTCATGCCACGCCCCCGTCATCATCCATGAGATGGCGGATCGAGGCCTTCATGTAGTCATAGCCGGTGATCATCGTCAGGATCGCGGCCGCCCAGAGCAGCACCACGCCGATATGGCCGGTCCAGCCCGCAGGCAGGACCGCATCCCCCGCCGGCCCGGCAACGAGGAAGCCGACCGAGACGATCTGCGCGGTCGTCTTCCATTTTGCCAGCTTCGAGACCGGCACCGAGATCTTCACCTCGGCGAGGAATTCGCGCAGCCCGGAAACCAGGATCTCGCGGCTGAGGATGACGATCGCCGCCCAGAGCGACCAGGAACGGATCGAGCCATCCGCCACCAGCATCAAGAGGCAGGCCGCGACAAGGAGCTTGTCCGCGATCGGATCGAGCATGCGGCCGAGCGAGGATTGCTGCGCATAGGCCCGGGCCAGATAGCCATCGAGATAGTCGGAAATCCCCGCCAGCGCATAGAGGCCGAGCGCATACCAGCGCATGGCCGGGTCGCCCGGCCAGAACAGCAGGCCGACAATGATGGGAATGACAGCGATGCGGCCATAGGTGAGCAGGTTCGGCAAGGACATGGCGAGCCGGCGTCCGCGACCGGATCCCGATTGCCGCAAGGATTTCGACGCGCCTTCGCTCATATCGTCTTAGCACCATGCAGCGGCGGGCGGGTCAAGCGGCCAATGCGCGAATTCACGCTCACGTGGGCTTCTCGTGGAAGAAGTCATAGACGAGGCGGGCCGTCGCCTCGTTGATGCCGTTGACCTTGGCGAGATCACCGTAGCTCGCGCGGCTGACAGCCTTCGCCGTGCCGAAATGCAGCAGCAGCGCCCGCTTCCGCGAGGGGCCGATCCCGGGAATCTCGTCGAGCGGGTTCTTCGTGATGTCGCGTTTCCGCTTGGCGCGATGGGTGCCGATGGCGAATCGATGCGCCTCGTCGCGCAGGCGCTGGATGAAATACAGCGTCGGATCACGCGGCGGCAGCTTGAACGGTTCGCGGCCGGGCAGGAAGAAGGTCTCGCGGCCGGCATCCCGGTCGGGCCCCTTGGCCACCCCGACCAGCGGCAGATCGGAGATGCCGAGTTCGGCCAGCACGCCGCGCACGGCCTCGAGCTGCCCCTTGCCACCATCGATGAGCACGAGATCCGGCCAGGCCGGCAGCGCCTCGGGATCGTCGGCAATCTCCGGCCGGGGCGCCTCCTTCAGCAGCCGGGCAAAGCGCCGCTGCATGACCTCGCGCATCATGCCGTAATCATCACCGGGCGTGAGCCCCTCGGACTGGATGCTGTAGGTGCGGTAATGCGTCTTCGAGAAGCCGCGCGGGCCGGCGACGATCATCCCGCCGACCGCATTCGTGCCCATGATGTGGGAATTGTCGAAGACATCGATCCGCCGTGGCGGCGCGGGCAGCCCGAAGGCTTCCGCCACGCCCTCGAGCAACCGGGCCTGGCTGGCCGTTTCGCTGAGGCGGCGCCCCAGGGCCTCGCGGGCATTGGTCAGTGCATGCTGGACGACATCCCGCTTCTCGCCGCGCTTCGGCACGAGGATCTCGACCTTGTGGCCAGCCCGCTCGCTGAGCGCCTCGGCCAGGAGCAGCCGGTTCTCGACCTCCTCGGAGAGCAGCACGAGGCGCGGCGCGGGGCGCTCGTCATAGAACTGCCCGAGGAAGGAATCGAGCACCTCGCCTGGTTCCAGCGCCCGGTCGGCACGCGGGAAGAAGGCGCGGTTGCCCCAGTTCTGCGCGGTGCGGAAGAAGAAGACCTCGATGCAGAAATGCCCGGCCTCGGCATGGATGGCGAAGACATCCGCCTCCTCGATCCCCGCCGGGTTGATATCCTGGCTGGCCTGCACGCTGGACAGGCCGGCAAGGCGGTCGCGATAGCGGGCGGCGGCCTCGAAATCGAGGCGCTCGGAGGCCGCCATCATCTCCACGCCCAGTTTCTCGCGGATCGTGCCGCTGCGCCCGGAGAGGAAGGCCTTCGCTTCTCCCACCAGCGCGCCGTAATCCTCGAGCGAGACCTCGCCCGTGCAGGGCGCGGCGCAGCGCTTGATCTGGAACAGCAGGCAGGGCCGCGAACGGTTCTCGTAATACGAATCGGCGCAGGTGCGCAGCAGGAACGCGCGCTGAAGGGCGTTGAGCGTGCGGTTCACCGCCTGCGCCGACGCGAAGGGCCCGAAATACTGGCCCTTCCGGTTGCGGGCGCCGCGATGCTTGCGGATCTGCGGCGCGGCATGGTCGCCGGTGATCATGATATAGGGGAACGACTTGTCGTCCCGCATCAGCACGTTGTAGCGCGGCTTGAGCTGCTTGATGAGATTGGTCTCGAGCAGCAGCGCCTCGGTTTCGGTGGTCGTCGTGATGAATTCCATCGCCGCCGTCTCGGCGATCATCCGCGCGATCCGGTTGTTCGGCGCATCCCCGCGCGCATAGGACGAGACCCGCGCCTTCAGGTTGCGGGCCTTGCCGACATACAGCACCTCGCCTGCGCCATTGAGCATGCGATAGACGCCGGGCGAACCGGGCAGCGTCTCCCAGAAGGCGCGGATGACCGCCATGCCGCTGGCAAGGCGCTGCGGCGTGGCCTCGATGACGGGAAGGGCCTCGGTCTCGAGTTCCTCGACAGCCTCCTCCTCGCCCGGCTCCTCGATCAGATCAGGCAAGTCGTCCTCGGATGCGGAAGGGGGTCTGGCGGCACTCATGGCGGCGAGAGATAGGCCCTGGAAGGCCGATCGCAAAGGGCAGGCAGCACCTTTCCCGATCGAATTTCACCCTGTGCGGCATCACACGGCGGTGCCGGCTCGCCCGGGTTAGCTTCACATCATCGCCGAGACAGAAACCGGCGGGAAGCCGAGAGACCCTCCGAGATAACCGCCGAACCCGACGAACCCGAACCGAAACAACCCTGCCCCCCAAAGGAGACTTGCCATGAACACCTTCAAGAAGACCCTCACCGCCGCTGCCGCCGCCCTCACCATGTCGGTGGCCTTCGCCCCCGCCGCCGAGGCCAAGTTCCACCGCAACGGCTGGCTGGCCGCCGGCCTCATCGGTGGCGCCGTCATCGGCAGCACCCTCGCCGTCCGCGGCGCCTACGGCCACCCGGCCTATCATCACGGTGGCTACGCCTCGGATTGCTACCGGGTCCGCGAGCGGGTCTGGGACGATTACCGCGGCCGCTTCGTGGTGGTTCGCCGGACCGTCTGCAACTGAGCCTTCCATCCCCGCCTCATCCCCGCCCCCCGGAACCCCGCCTCGCCCCCGAGGCGGGGTTTTCCGTTTGCGCGCGATGCCAGGCCGTCGGCGCGGATCGGCGCGCTTGGCCCGGCGCCGGGGAAGCGCCGGCCGGCTCCCTGCGAAACCCGCGAAAATCCCGCCTTCGCCCTGTGCGCAAACGCACCGCGGGCCGGGAGGGGCCGGGCTAAGGTCCTTTCAACGACGAGACGAAAGCCCCGCCGCCCCGAAGCCGAAACCAGACCCCGCCCCGCCAGCACCCAGATCCGCCAAACCCCAAGGAGACCCGCCATGACCTCGATCAAGAAGACCCTCGCCGCCACCGCCGCCGCCCTCACCATGGCCGTGGCCTTCGCCCCCGCCGCCGAAGCCAAGTTCCACCGCAACGGCTGGCTGGCCGCCGGCCTGATCGGCGGCGCCGTCATCGGCACCGCGATCGCCGCAAACAACGCCCACGCCGCCCCGGTCTACCACGCACCGGAAGTCGGCCCCGATTGCTACCGCGTCCGCGAGCGCGTCTGGGACGATTACCGCGGCCGCTTCGTGACCATCCGCAAGACGGTCTGCGAATAAGCCCCGATCTGCGAAAGCCCCCTCTCCCCCGGCGCCATCTGCCCCTGCCAATCCTGATGGCGCCAGGACTGCCCCGCTTCCCGCCGCTGGAAGCGGGGCTTTTTCTTTGTCGCCGCTTCGTTGGCACAAGCCGGCCTTCCCGATAGACTGGCCGCAACCCAACAGGACAGGATCGGCCGATGGCCCTGCATTTCACGCTCCCCGAATTCGAACGCCGCAAGCAGGCGGCCCTCGCGGCGATGGCCCGTGACAATCTCGATGCGCTCTTCCTGTTCCAGCAGGAGAGCATGTTCTGGCTGACCGGCTATGACACGTTCGGCTTCTGCTTTTTCCAGTGCCTCGTGCTCAAGGCCGATGGCCGCATGGCCCTGCTGACACGCTCGGCGGATTTCCGGCAGGCCCAGCGCACCTCGATCCTCGCGGATATCCGCATCTGGAAGGATTCCGCCACGGCCAACCCGGCGCTGGACCTGCGGGCGATGGCGGCGGATCTCGGCCTGGCCGGCAAGCGGATCGGCGCGGAATTCGAGAGCTACGGGCTCGTCCATTCGAATGGCCGCAAGCTCGAGGCTGCCTTTGACGGCTTTGCCACGCTGGTGGATGCCTCGACGATCCTCACCCGGCTCCGTGCCGTCAAATCGGCCGAGGAAATCGCCTATGTGCTTGAGGCTGCTCGTTTGTCTGATGCAGCAGACAAGGCGGCGATCGATCATCTCGCGCCTGGCGCGGACGAGGGTGTGATCCTCGCCGCCCAGCACGAGGCGATCTTCGCGGCCGGCGGCGATTACCCGGCCAATGAATTCATCGTCGGCTCGGGGGGGGATGCGCTGCTCTGCCGCTACAAATCCGGCCGGCGCCGGCTCGATGCGGATGACCAGATCACGCTCGAATTCGCGGGAACCGCCCGGCATTACCATGCCGCGATCATGCGGACGCATATCGTTGGCACGCCGAAGCCGCTGCACCGGCAATACCACGAAGCGGCGGAGGAAGCCCTCCATGCCTGCCAGGCCGCGATGAAGCCGGGCAACCCGGCCGGCGACGTCTTCGCCGCCCATGCCCGCACGCTCGATTCGCATGGCCTCTCGGCGCATCGGCTCAATGCCTGCGGCTATTCCCTCGGCGCGAAATTCACGCCCTCCTGGATGGACTGGCCCATGTTCTTCGAGAACAACCCGTGGATCCTCGAACCCGGCATGGTGATGTTCGCGCATATGATCCTGATGGATTCCGCCTCGGAGACCGCGATGTGCCTCGGCCGGACCTACCTCGTCGAGGAAAACGGCGCCCGGCCGATCAACGCGCCGGATCTCTCCCTGGTGATTCGATGAGAGGCCGGCCCGCCTGCCGCACCCTCCTGGCCAGCCTCCTGCTGTTGGCCGGCCTGCCGGCCCGCGGCGCCAACGAGCCGCCGGATCCGGTGCGCGGCTCGCCGGATGTCACGATCGGCGGCAAGCCTGCGACCCGGCAGGGCGATGGCGTGGCCGGCGGCACCTCGCCGAATGTCTTCATCAATGGCCGCCCGGCGGCGATCCAGGGCAGCCGCACCGATTGCGGCGGCGTGGTCGTGGGCGGGGCCTCGAATGTCTTCATCAATGGCCGCCCTGCGGCCACCGCCGGCAGCGCCACGACGCCCTGCCCGGACCGCGCGCCTTAACCACGTTTGCCCTGCCGGCCCGCTCCCCCCTTCCCCTCCCCCGCTGCGAGCGTTAAAAAAGCGTTAACAGGACGGTGAGGGAGAAACGGAATGGCGCGGCGCTGGATCATGCGGGCAATGCTTGTGGGCCTGTTGCCGTTCGGCCTTGCCGCCTGCCAGTCCAGCATGACCGCGATGGCCCCCGCCACCGGCCTCAACGGCTCCGCGATGCCTCTGGCCTTCGTCGCGGTGCAGGGTCCGGCACCGGACATCGCCCAGAAATTCGAATCGATCCTCGCGCAGGAAGCCCGCAAGCGCGGCTTCGAGGTGGTCGGCGCGGCCACGCCCGGCAACGCCCTGCGCGTGAAGACCTATCTCGATGCCTATCAGGCCGCGGATGGCAAGGCCGGCTTCTCCTGGGTGCTCGACACGTCGGAAAACGGCCAGACCCGGTCGAACCGGGTGCGGGGCGCGGCAGCGCTCGGCGCGGCGACCAGCGCGCCCTGGGCCTCGCTGGACGAAACCGCGATGCGCCAGATCGCGCAGATGAGCCTCGACGATCTGGTGCGGCAATCCGCCGGCAGCCCGGCGGCAAATGCGGCGGCGGCGACCACCACCAGCACCGAATCCGAATAAGCCCCGAAGCGGCGGCGTTGATTTTTGGCCACGCCCTGCGGTTCTCCCGTGTTGTAACAGGCCTGTCATGTTGAAACGCGCGGCGTCGCGCGCTACCAGCGTGACTCTCGGCAGGCCTGCCTCGGGGGCGGGGGCCGCCGGAAGGGCAGAAGCGGGAACCGGGATCATGGACAGGATCAAGCTCGTCGCGGGCAACTCGAACCGGCCGCTCGCCGAAGCCATCGGCGCCTATCTCCAGCAGCCTCTGGCCAAGTGCCAGGTCCGGCGTTTCGCCGATATGGAAATCTTCGTCGAAATCCAGGAGAATGTGCGCGGCGAGGATGTGTTCATCATCCAGTCGACATCCTTCCCCACCAATGACCACCTGATGGAATTGCTCATCATCACCGATGCGCTGCGCCGCTCCTCGGCCAAGCGCATCACCGCCGTGGTGCCCTATTTCGGCTATGCCCGGCAGGACCGGAAATCGGCACCGCGCACGCCGATCTCGGCCAAGCTGGTCGCCAACCTGATGACCGAAGCCGGCGCCGACCGCGTGCTGACGCTCGACCTCCATGCCGCCCAGATCCAGGGCTTCTTCGACGTGCCGGTGGACAACCTCTTCGGCGCGCCGGTCATGGTGCAGGACATCAAGTCCCGCTTCGAGGCCGGGAAGGTCATGGTCGTCTCGCCGGATGTCGGCGGCGTGGTCCGCGCCCGCGCCCTGGCCAACCGCATCAATGCCCCGCTGGCCATCGTCGACAAGCGCCGCCCGCGCGCCGGCGAATCGGAAGTCATGAACATCATCGGCGAGGTCGAGGGCTATTCCTGCATCCTCGTCGACGACATCGTCGATTCGGGCGGCACGCTCTGCAATGCGGCCGAGGCCCTGCTGGCCAACGGTGCGCACGATGTCTCGGCCTACATCACCCATGGCGTGCTCTCGGGCGGCGCCGTGGCCCGCATCACCGCCTCCAAGCTGAAGGAACTGGTCCTGACCGATTCCATCCAGCCGACCGAGGCGGTACGGGTCGCGAAGAACATCCGCGTCATTTCCGTGGCCACGCTGCTGGGCGAGGCGATCAAGCGGACGGCCGGTGAAGAGAGCGTGTCCAGCCTGTTCGACTGATCCGGAGACCCCATGAGCGCCAAGGCCGATGTGACCACCCTCGCCGAGCTCGACGCGCTCTATTCGCCGGTCAATCCCACGGCGATCCTCAAGGAAATCGACCGGATCATCCCGGAATATGCCCGCTTCATCGAGGCTTCGCCCTTCGTGGTGATCTCGACCGCCGGGCCGGAAGGGCTGGATTGCTCGCCGCGCGGCGACCCCGCCGGCTTCGTCCGCATCCTCGACGAGAAGACCCTGCTCATCCCCGACAGGCGTGGCAACAACCGCGTCGACACGCTGCGGAACATCCTGAGGGATCCCCGCATTGCACTCCTTTTCATGATCCCGGGCATCGGCAACACGATGCGCGTCAATGGCCGCGCCCGGATCTCGGCCGACCCCGAACTCTGTGCCAGCTTCGCCATGCGCGGCAACCCGGCGACGACGGTGATCGCCGTCACCGTCGAGTCAATCTATCCGCAATGCCCGAAAGCGCTGGTCCGCTCGCGGCTCTGGAACCCGGAGGTGCAGATCCCGCGCTCCGCCCTGCCCTCGACCGGCGAGATGATGAAGGCGATCGACCCCGCCTTCGATGCCGAGACCTACGAGGCGGAATATCCGGCCCGGATGGAACGCACGATCTACTGAAGGGCCGACCGCGTCCCTGCCGGCGATGTGGAGGAGAATGCCGCTTGCCTTTCCTCCCCCTTGCCTAGGACCGGATATCTCCCCGGAAGACGACATGCAGCTTGTTGCCGTCTGGATCGCGCAGATAGGCGCCGAAATAGCCCTCGCCATAATGAGGGCGGGGCCCGGGGACTCCTTCGCAGGTTCCGCCCAGTGCCATCCCGGCCTTGTAGCTCAACTCGACGGCGACGGGAGACAGCGCCTCGAAAGCGACCATCATTCCATTCCCGGGTGTCGCGGGCTCGCCGTTGAAGGGCTGGTAGATGTTGAGCCGCGGCAGCGTCTGCCCGGGTTTGATCCAGCACAGCGAAAGCGGCCCGCCATCGGGCGTGACCGGGCGCTGCACGAGGCCAAGCGGGGAAAGAAGGGCATCATAGAAGCGGCCGGCACGATCAAGATCATTCGTGCCGATGGTGACATGGCTGAACATGAAGAACCTCAAATAGACAATCAGGCAATACTCACCGGGTAGCCGAAACGGGCTGCACTGACAATAGCGTGCCCAGGTTGCAGCCCCTCCCGGCAGGCCCGCCGGGTTGCGTGGCGAGCGTTTTTCCCCTATGGACCCGGCGTGCCGGTCTTGCACCCTTGGAGGAAGCGGCACGAAAGCGGGGCTAGAGGCCCCGGTTTTCATTTTTGGAGAGAACCATGTCCACCATCAAGAACCTCTCGGCCTCGCGCCGTGAGCGGGCCGGTAAGGGGGCCGCCCGTGCTGTTCGTCGTGAAGGCCGCGTCCCGGCCGTCATTTACGGCGCCGGCCAGCCCCCCGTTTCGATCTCGCTCGACTTCAAGGATACGAACAAGCTGATCTATGCCGGTCACTTCCTGACCACCGTGTTCGACATCGAAGTCGAAGGCGAGAAGATCCGCGCCATCCCGCGCGACTATCAGCTCGACGTTGTCCGCGACTTCCCGATCCATGTCGACTTCCTCCGCCTCGGCGAAGGCGCGATCGTGCGTGTCGAGATCCCGGTCCATGTCATCGGCCAGGAAGCCTCGCCGGGCCTGAAGGCCGGCGGTGCGCTGAACCTTGTCCGCCACACGGTCGAGTTCAACGTTCCGGCCGACAACATCCCGGAATTCATTGAAGTCGATGTCTCGAAGGCCAAGCTGGGCGATTCGATCCACATCTCGGCGGTCAAGCTGCCGGCCGGTGCCAAGCCGGTCATCTCGGACCGTGACTTCACTGTCGTCACGATCGCCGGCACCGGTGCCAAGGGCGGCGAAGGCTAAGCGCGGCGAAGGCTAAGCGCGGCGAAGGCTGATCCCTTCCCGAAGGAGGCGCCCTGACGGGCCCTCCCCGGCCAGCCCGGCTGCCGCGCGGTCCCGCGCTGCAGCCTTTTTCTTGAGCGGAGCCAGGCGATGCATCTTCTCGTCGGCCTCGGGAATCCCGGCCCCCGTTATGCCGGGAATCGGCACAATATCGGCTTCATGGCCCTCGACGCGCTGCATCGCCGCTGGCGCGGTTCGCCCTGGCGCGCGCGCTTCCAGGGCGAATCGAGCGAGATCGTCGTCGGCACCGACCGCGCCATCCTGCTCAGGCCCACGACCTTCATGAACGAGAGCGGCCGCGCCGTCGGCGAGGCGATGCGCTTCTACAAGATCCCGCTCGACCGGGTGCTGGTTTTCCATGACGAGCTCGACCTGCCGCCCGGCAAGCTCCGCGTGAAGACCGGCGGCGGCAATGCCGGCCATAACGGCCTGCGTTCCATCACCGCCCATTGCGGCAACGATTATCCCCGACTGCGGCTCGGCATCGGGCATCCCGGCGACAAGGCGCTCGTCCATGCCTATGTGCTGAACGATTTCGCCAAGGCCGAGGAAGCCTGGGTCGACAGCCTGTGCCGGGCCATGGCGGAGGAGACCCCGCGCCTTCTGGCCGGCGACGCGGCCGGATTCCAGAGCAAGGTGCATCTGGCCATGGAGGCGGCGGGCCATGGCAGCCCGGAAACCCTCGGGAGCCGAGCGAAAAAGACTGGACTTCCGGACTGATCGAAGGTCAAAAGACCGCGATTTCCTTCTCCCTGCACAGAATTGAGCGGACCACGCCATGGGCTTCAAATGCGGTATCGTCGGCCTGCCGAATGTCGGCAAATCGACCCTCTTCAACGCCCTGACCCAGACGGCGGCAGCGCAGGCGGCCAATTATCCCTTCTGCACGATCGAGCCGAATGTCGGCGATGTCGCCGTGCCCGATGACCGGCTGGACAAGCTCTCGGCCATTGCCGGTTCGAAGGAGATCATCCCGACCCGCCTGACCTTCGTGGATATTGCCGGTCTCGTACGCGGCGCCTCGAAGGGCGAGGGCCTCGGCAACCAGTTCCTCGCCAATATCCGCGAGGTCGATGCCATCGCCCATGTCGTGCGCTGTTTCGAGGATTCCGACATCACCCATGTCGAGGGCAAGATCGACCCGCTTGCCGATATCGAGACGATCGAGACCGAATTGATGCTGGCCGATCTCGACAGCCTCGAGAAGCGCGTGCAGAATCTGGAAAAGAAGGCCAAGGGGCAGGACAAGGAAGCGAAGGAATCGCTC
>JAIXSR010000160.1 GCA_027484605.1 Hyphomicrobiales bacterium
GCGACGACCTGCCCTTCGGCATCCTTCGCGGTGAAGAAGAGGACATTCTCGCCGAGAAGATCCAGTACGGCGCGGATCTTGGTCTCGTCGATCGTCGAGGCGAATTGCTTGGTGGCCACGAGTTCGCGGAAGATCCGGCCGAGTTCGACCGGATCGAGGCTGGCATTCGTCTCGAGCACAAGCGACTGTCTTTTCGAGTAGTTGAGTTCCTCGCGCCAGCGGCGGACAAGACCGGCCTTCAGCTCGTCCAGGGAACGGGACATGTCGAGCACGGCGGTGAGGCTCGAGCCGGAGGCCACAGGCACGCGGCGCCAGCCTGTCCGCTCGATGGCGGCCAGCGTATCCGGGCTGGCGGCGGCATCGCAGCGGAAGCGGAGATAGACGAGGTTCAGGCCCATGGCCCGGCGCATCGCATCCGGAAGGCCGGCCCAGAGGGCGGGATCACCGATCGGCCCGCCGACACAGGCGAGGATCGCCACTTTCCAGAAACGGGCCTTCACGATGCAGATCGCCATGGCGCGCGGCTCGCCCTGCCCGTCGAGGAAGACGCAGTAATAGGGCTTGTTGCCGATGAGCCTGTAATATTGCCCGACAGCATAGGACTGGAACGGGCTGGCTGCGGGAATCCGGCTGGCCCAAACGTCCCACGAAGCGGCAGCGTCGTCGTCGTGCAGGACTGTCCAGGCCATGGTTCGAACTCCCTCAACGCGCCTCAAAGGACGGGCCGCCTTGCCCCGGCGCCCCGCAAGACCACCTCGTGATCGGGCAGCCTATTATTGATGATTTCTCATATATAAACATCGACCGAAAGCATAGATCAGTCTTGCCGATTCCAGCCACGATCGGCAGCGTATTTCGGATTATTGTTAACATCCGATATGACCAATTATGCTTGGTTCACGCAAAGAAATCAGAAAATGTTATTCTCCGGATAATCAATAAAACATCTCGCACCAGAAGATATTCGTTGTGACAGTCAACCGGGCTGGCAGCAGCCCGCGCGCGTCGGGCTGACGGCCCGGCCGGCGGGCTATCCCGCGATGAGCCGCGTGATCCGGCTCGGATTGGCCTCGGCCAGCAGAAGCGAGCCATCCGCCTGCCCATAGATCCCATGGGCGCCGTTGAGCATGGGCCGCGCGCGGCCGATGCGTCGTCCATCCGGGCCGAGACAGGTCAGGCTCGGTGTCTCATCCGTGACATAGAGGCGCCCCATGGCATCGCCCCAAATCGCGACGGGACGCCGGAACCCGCCCCATTCGGCGAGGAAGGCTCCTGCCGGATCGAAAACCTGCAAGCGGTGATTGCAGCGATCCGCGACCACCACCCGCCCGTCCGGCAGGCACCAGAGGGCGTGGGGCTCGGCGAATTGGCCCGGCCCCGTGCCGAAACCACCCCAGGTGGCGAGATGCCGGCCATCCGGTGCGAAGCGATGGACATGCCAGCCGGCATAGCCATCCGAGACATAGAATTCGCCCGATGGCGCCACGGCGATATCGGTGGGATGGTTGAACGGCCGGTGCGGGACGCCGCGGGTCCCGATCCCGCCCAGCCTCGCGCCGTCGGCAGAGAAGATGACGATCTCGTGCATGTCGCGGTCGACGACGAGGATGCGGCCGTCGGGATGGGCCGTCAGGCAATGGCTGTCGGCGATTTCCTGACCGCCGAAAGCCCCGAGAAAGGCCCCGTCCGGCGCGAGGATGATGACGCGCGGATCATCCGGATCGACCAGCGGATCGTGGCGCAGCAACACGTAGATCCGGCCATCGGGCGCGACCGTCACATCGGAGACCTTGCCGCTATTGGCCGGCCAGGCGCCGAAGGGGCGCGTGACCGTGTAGTGACGCTCGCCCAGAGCCACGGCCAGCCGGTGGAGAGGCGGGGAGTTCCGCGTCATCGCTCAGGATCCGGGAAAGGGATGGGTGGCGGCCCAGTGGCGGGCAATGTCCAGCCGCCGCGTGACCCAGACGCCCTCATGGCCCTGGATGTAATCGAGGAAGCGCTCGAGCCCCGCTGCCCGCGCGGGATGGCCGATGAGCCGCATATGCAGGCCGACGGACATCATTTTCGGCTGCGTCCGGCCCTCGCGCCAGAGCATGTCGAAGGCATCCTTGTGCCATTCGAAATAGTCGTTCGAGGTGGCGAAGGCGCCGCAGAACTTGCCGTCATTGTTGGCCAGCGAATAGGGCACGACCAGATGCGGCTTGCCCGAGACCGTCTTCCAGTAGGGCAGCTCGTCATCATAGGCATCGGAATCGTAGAGGAAGCCGCCCTCCTCCATCACAAGCCGGCGCGTGTTCACGCTGGGCCCGTAGCGGCAATACCAGCCGAGCGGGCGCTCGCCGAGCGTCCGGCGGAGGGATTCGACCGCCAGGCGGATATGCTCGCGCTCTTCCTCCTCGCTCAGCAGGAAATGCTTGATCCAGCGCCAGCCATGGCAACAGCAATCGAAACCGGAGGCGCGGATCGCGGCCGCAGCCTGCGGGTTGCGCTCGATGGCCAGGGCACAGCCGAAGATCGTCATCGGCAGGCCACGCTCCTGGAACAGGCGCATCAGGCGCCAGAAGCCGACGCGGCTGCCATAGGCGAACATGCCCTCCCCCGCGAGGTCGCGGCCTGGCACGCCCTGGTTGAGGCCATGCGCCTCGGTGAGGCCGATTTCCGTGAAATCCTCGCCGTCCTGGATCGAGGGCTCGGAGCCCTCCTCGTAGTTCATCACGAAATTGATCGCGATCCGTGCGCCGCCCGGCCAGCGTGGATCGGGCGGGTTGGCGCCATAGCCGATCAGGTCGCGGTCATCCATCATCTTGCGTCTCACATGCTCATGCGGCGGGTCAGGTTGGTCAGGCGGTCCATCACGATCATCAGGACCAGCACGACGACGATCAGCGCGCCGGACATGGCCGCCACGCGGACATCCAGCGTTGTCTCCATCATGCCCCACATCCGGATCGGCAGCATGTTGGTCCGGGCATTCGACAGGAAGAGCGAGACCGGCACATTGTCCATCGAGGCCACGAAGGCGAGGAAGGATCCCGCCGCGATGCCCGGCGCGATGATCGGCAGGGTAATCCGCCGGAAGGTATAGAGCCGCCCGGCCCCGAGGCTGGCGGAGCTTTCGTGCAGGGCCGGATCCAGCTGGGTCAGGCTCGCCAGTGTGGTGCGGAAGATGAAGGGCGCGATCACCACGATATGCCCGGCGATCAGCAGGTTGAGCGAGGGCCGGAAGCCGAGGATCGAGAAATACATCAGCGTGGCGAGGCCGAATGCGAGGCCCGGGAGGATCAGCGGCGAGAGGAAGCCGGCCTCCATTGCGCGGGCGGAAGGGCGGCTCACCCGGTTGAGCGCGAGGGCGGCCAAGGTGGCGAGGATCGCGGCCAGAAGGGTCGCGCTCAGCGCGACCCAGAGCGAGTTCGACAGCGCGACATGGACATGGCGCGAGCGCGCGGGGTCGAGCAAAGCCTCGTACCAGCGCAGCGAGAAGCCCGGCGGGGGGAATTTCAGCACGGTCGAGGAGGTGAAGGAGCTGAGCAGCACGATAATGACCGGCACGATCAGGATGCAGAGACCGATCACCGCCAGCGTCCCCATCACCAGCGAATAGCCCCGGTCCGTCGGCGTGTTGAGCTGGCGGGTCATGCGGTGGTCCTCGCGAAACGGCCGAGCATGGCGAAGAGGCTGACGCCGGCGAGGACCGCGACAAGCAGCGAGACCGAGGCCACGGCGGCGAAGGGCCAGTTATAGACCACCATGGCCTGCTGCCAGATCAGGGTCGGGAGATAGACGAGGCGTGCACCGCCGATCACGGTCTGCGAGATGAAGGCGGTGGTCGCGGAAGCGAAGACCAAAGTGGCGCCGGCGATCCAGCCCGGCAGCGAGAGCGGCAGGATGACCTTGCGGAAGGTCCGCCATTTCGAGCCGCCCAACGCGCGCGAGGCATCCGACAGGCTCGGATCGATCTGACGCATCACCGTGATGAGGGGCAGCAGCATCAGCGGCATCTCGATCTGCATCAGCGCGATGACGAGACCGAGTTCGGTCTGGAGCAGGTTGAGCGGCGCGCTGGTCAAGCCGAGGGCCAGAAGGGCCTGGTTGAGCACCCCTTCCCGGCTGAGGATGGCGATCCAGGCGAAGGTGCGGATCACGACCGAGGTCAGCAGCGGCAGCAGCACGATGAAGAGCAGCAGGCGCTGCAGGCCCGGACCGCTGGCGATGAAGAGCAGCGCGATCGGATAGGCAAAGAGCGAGGTCATCGCGACGGTGACCAGCCCGAGACGGAGCGTGTCCCAGACAACGCCGCGATAGAACGGATCGCCCCAGAACTTGGCCCAGGCGGCAAGCGAGAAGCCGCCCAGATTGTCATCCACGGAGAAGGACATCACCAGCAGGATCAGGAGAGGGGCAGCAAAGAAGGCGAGATAGGTGATGCCGAGCGGCGCCGCGAGGCGCCACTCCACACCAGCCGTTTCCCCTGTTGCTGCCCCGCTCATGTTCCGGCCACCTTACTTGGTGATTTCCTTGTTGAAGCGCTCGATCCATGCCGCGCGCTGCGGATTGATCACGTTCCAGTCATGCGTGACCATCTTCGCGACCTCGTCGAGCGACTTGACGTCGAGATTGTCGGAGAGCTTCACGTCCTTGTTGACGGGGATCATGTTGTAGGGCGAGAGCTGCAGCTTGGACTGCGCATCGGCCGCAATCACCGTGTCGATATACTTGTGCGCGGCATCGCGGTTCTCGGAACCCTTCACGATATGCAGGGTGGTCGAGAAGGTGATCGCCCCGCTTTCCGGCGCGATGAAGGCGATGTCGACGCCCTTGGCCTTCAGCGTCGCGGCATTGTTGGTGTTGGTATACATGATGTCGATCTGCCCCTGCTGGAACAGGCCCGGCAGCGCGGCCGGGGTCGACACGGCGGCAACTTTCGGCAGCACTTCCTTCAGCTTCCGGAAGATCGGCTCGATATCGGTAGCCGAACCGCCGAAGGCTTTGGCCATCTCGACCAGCGACACCGTCCCGAAGGTGGTCTGGAAGCCGGTCAGGCCCAGGCGCTCGACATAGGGCGATTCGAACAGCTGCGCCCAGGTCTTGGGCGGGTTCAGCACCTTCTTCGGATTGTAGCAGATGCCGACAACCTGCACATTCACCGTCACGGCATCCGGCGCGATCATGCCGGCCGGAAGCTTCGAGGCATTGGTGAGCTTGGAGGCATCGATCGGATCGAACAGGCCGGCCTGGCGGGCCGCGGCCGAGGGGCCGGGATCCAGCACGAAGCAATCGAAGGGCGGCACGCCACGGGCGGCACGGACCTTGGTGACCTGGTCGACGGCCCAGAGCGTGTCGAAGGCGACATCGATGCCGTGCTTGGCCTTGAGCTGCGGTGCGACGATGGCGCGATAGGCTTCATCCCAGGTGCCGGGATAGATCGCGGCGTTGAGCGATGTCGAGGCGCGCGCGGGCAAAGGCAGGGCGGCGGCGGCGCCGAGGGCGGCGACACCCTTCAGCGCGGAACGGCGGGTCAGATCGGTCATGTCGGCTTCTCCTTGTGACGACAGGCGCCGCCTCATGCGGCGGGTTGGGGAAAGAGGACGGGCCTCGCATGGGGGGCCAGGGCACAATGCGTGGCGGCCATGGGGCTGGCGGGTTCACCCGGCCGGCGGGAGGCGGCGACCTTGAAGGCCTCGCCGGCGCTGGTCTCGACATCGTGGATCAGCTCACCGCCGATCGGCAGGCTCAGCTTGAGCGTGACGGGGATGGATTCGGGCGTGGCGCCGTCGGTCAGGGCCATCTGTTCCGGGCGAATGGTGGCGACCACCCGGTCCCCCGGCGCGAAGGGCTTGCCGCTGGCGATGCGCCAGAGCGCCCCGCTGGCGAGCCGCACCGCATAGACACCCGCCTCGACGCCCTCGACGACGCCGGAAAACCGGTTCGAGGAGCCGATGAAGTCATTGACGAACAGGGTTTCCGGCCGATCGTAGATGTCGACCGGCGAGCCAAGCTGCTCGATCCGCCCCTTGCTCATCACCGCGAT
The DNA here is from genome assembly GCA_027484605.1 of Hyphomicrobiales bacterium. Lineage (GTDB taxonomy): Bacteria > Pseudomonadota > Alphaproteobacteria > Rhizobiales > Beijerinckiaceae > Rhabdaerophilum. The sequence goes on from JAIXSR010000160.1 coordinate 6,029, forward strand.
CCGGTCGGCGATCGACATCGCCTCGTCCTGGTCATGCGTCACGAGGATGGCCGTCAGGCCGAATTGCCGCTGCAGGCGCTTGATCTCGATCTGCATGTCGAGGCGGAGATTCTTGTCGAGCGCGGCGAAGGGCTCGTCGAGCAGCAGGATCCGCGGCCGGACCGCCAGCGCCCGCGCCAGCGCGACGCGCTGCTGCTGGCCACCCGAGAGCTGGCGCGGCTTGCGATCGGCGAAGCCCTCCATGCGGACCGTGGCGAGCATCTCGCTGACGCGCTCGCGGCAGGTGGCCTTGCTCTCGCCGCGCGCCTCCAGGCCGTAGGCGATGTTCTCCGCCACGGTCATGTGCGGGAACAGCGCATAGCTCTGGAAGACGATCCCCACTTCCCGCCGGTTGGGCGGCAGGGAATCGACGATGCGGTCGGCGATGACGACGCGCCCGGAGGTCTGGTTGATGAATCCGGCCACGATCCGCAGCAGCGTCGATTTCCCGCAACCCGAGGGGCCCAGCAAGGCGATCAGCTCGCCGGCCTTGACCTCGAGGGTGACCTGATCGACCGCCAGCGACTCTCCATAACTGTGCGAGATGGCGTCCAGCGTGAGGGGCTGGCTCTGGATCTCCGAGGCGGTGACGAGGTCTGGGGAGGGCACGCGAATTATCCCGGGCAACACGGCTTTGACAGGCGGACACGCAACGCTCGTGCCATCGGTCCGGGGCCGGCAGCCGGGAAATCTGCCGAGAATTCCGGCATTGTAGTGCATTATTTATACAAAGATTTCAGAATTGATGAAAAAACAGGCAGAATGGCCGGCGATCAGCCGGGAGCGCGCGGCATTGGCCTTGCAGGCCGCGCCATCATTGCCCCTGTGGATGGATGCGCAGCCAAGCTCGTGCCGGAAGCAGGGCCGTGCCACCCTGTTGCCTGCCGTCATGAGGAGCCTTCACGCCGATGCCGCCTGCCCTGCCCGAGGCCCGCCCATGACGATCGACCTGACCGGCTATGGCGGAGCGTGGCCGGATTTCCGGTGGCCGAACGGGGCCCGGCTCGCGGTTTCCGTCGTCGTGAATTTCGAGGAAGGCGCGGAGATGCAGGTCGGCTATGGCGACCCGGCCAGCGAGCGCATGGGCGAGGTGATCAGCGTGGTCGAGCCGGGCCGGCGCGATCGCGGCCAGGAGCAGATCTTCGCCTATGGCATGCGGGCCGGCCTCTGGCGCATGCTCGATGCGCTGGACCGGCACCGGCTGCCTGCGACCTTCTTCTTCTGCGGGCAGGCGGTCGAACGCTCGCCGCTTCTGGCAGCCGAGGCCACGCGCCGTGGCCATGAACCCGCCCTGCATGGCTGGCGCTGGCGCCCCCATGCCGATTATGCGAACCGCGAGGACGAGGCGCGCGATCTCGACCGCTCCATCGCGGTGATCGAGGCCGCCTGCGGCACCCGGCCGACCGGGTTTTTCTGCCGCGGCGCCGAGAGCGACTGGACGCGGAGCCTGCTGCGCGCGCGCGGCTTCGCCTATGCCTCGAATGCTTTCGACGATGACCTGCCCTATTGGGACCGCGAGGGCGGCACGCCCCTCCTCGTGCTGCCCTACGCGCTCGACACCAACGACATGAAGTTCTTCCATCCCAACGGGTTCGTCCGTGCCGGGGAGATGGTCGACTATGTTTCCGATGCGCTGGAAGTCCTGCTCTCTGAAGCCGATCAGGGCCGGCCGCGGCTGCTTAACATCGGCTATCACCTCCGCATCTGCGGGCGCCCGGCGCGCTTCCCCGCTTTCGAGCAGGTGCTGGCCCGGCTGGCCGCCCTGGGTGACCGGGTCTATGTCGGCCGGCGCGATGCCATCGCCCGGGCCTTCGCCGCCGCCTGCCCGCCATGATGACCGCCCGCGAGGATCGACCGATGAAGCCCGAAACCGTTCTCGTGGCCGGCGACCGGATCATCGAAGGTTTTGCGCCGGATGGCGCGCCGCAGATCCATGAAGAAGCGGTGCTCGTGGTCGAGGCCGGGCGCGTGGCAGCGATCGGCCCGGCGGCTTCGATGCGGCAACGCCATCCCGGCGCCCGCGAGATCGGCGGCTGCGGCAAGGTCATCATGCCCGGCCTGATCAATGCGCATCATCATGTCGGGCTGACGCCGTTCCAGCTCGGCTCGCCCGATCACCCGCTGGAATTGTGGTTCGCCTCGCGCCTCGCGCTGCGTGATGTGGACCTGCGGCTCGACACGCTGTTCTCGGCCTTCGAGATGATCGCCAGCGGTATCACTACGGTGCAGCACCTGCATTCGCGGGCGCCGGGCGATGCGCAGGCCGTGCTGCGCGCGGCGCGCAAGGTCATCGGCGCCTATCGCGAGATCGGCATGCGCGCCTCCTATTCGATGGCCCTGCGCGACCAGAACCGGCTCGTCTACCAGGATGACCGGCTCTTCACCGAAAGTGTACCGGAGGCCCTGCGCCCGGCCCTGCGCGCCTATTTCGAGCGTTTCACCCTGCCGCTGCCGGAGCAGGTGGCTTTGTTCGAGGCGTTGCATGCCGAACTGGCCGAAGAAAGCCGGATCCGCCTGCAGGTTGCCCCGGCGAACCTGCACTGGCTGTCGGACGAGGCGCTGGTGCTGGCGGCGGAACTTTCCGCACGGCATGGCCTGCCGGTGCATATGCACCTGCTGGAGACGCCCTATCAGCGGGAATATGCGCGGCGGCGGACGGGCGGGTCGGCGGTGGCGCATCTCCAGCGCTTCGACCTGCTGAATGACCGGCTGACGCTCGGGCATGGCGTCTGGATGAGCGAGGCCGAGATCGATCTCTGCGCGGCGCATGGCGTCCGGATCTGCCACAATTGCTCGTCGAATTTCCGGCTCAAGAGCGGCATCGCGCCGGTGAACCGTTTCCTCGCGAAGGGCATCCCGGTCTGCGTCGGAATCGACGAGGCGGGCATCAACGACGACCGCGACATGCTGCAGGAAATGCGCCTCGTTTTGCGCGCCCATCGCGAGCCCGGCATCGATGCGCCGCATCCTTCCGCAGCGGATGTGTTCCGGATGGCGACCGAACATGGTGCGGCGACGACGCCGTTCGGGATGCGGATCGGTTCGCTCCGGCCGGGATCGGAGGCGGATCTCGTGATCCTCGACCATGAGCGCATCACCCGGCCGTACCAGCATGCCGGGACGCCTCTGGTCGACGTGCTCGTCCATCGCGCGAAGGCGGAGGCGATCGAGGCCGTGATGGTCGCCGGCGAGGTGATCTATGCCGGAGGGCGTTTCCTCCGGGTGGATCGCGCGGAGATCCACGAGGCGATCCGCGAGAGCCTTGCGGCGCCGCTGACGCCGGCCGAGATCGACCGGCGCCACCTCGCCGAGGCGGTCTTCCCGCATGTGAAGGCTTTCTATGACCGCTGGCTGCCCGAAACGCCGGACGCACCGCATACGCATTACAATGCGCGGTGATCAGGCGCCCCGGAACAGCGAGAAGCCGAAGGGCGTGAATTTGAACGGCAGGTGATAATGTTCGGCCACCTGCCGGACATGGAACCGGAACGGCACCTTGTCGAGGAAGGGAGCGTCGCGGCCGGAAGCAGCGAAGAAGCCGCCGAGATCGAACTGCACCTCGTAGAGCCCGGCTGTGATGCCCTCGCCACCCGCTGAAGGGTGATCGAGAAGGCCGTTCGGGCCGATCGTGCCGCTCGCAACCAAAGCCGGCGCGGGTCCAAGCCGGCGCAACTCCACCGCCAGCCCCGCCGCGACCCGGCCGGTCGAGACATCGACCGCGTGGATGGAAATGCCGCCTGCTTTAGCCATGGACCCCATTCCGGTTTGCCGCCCGGGGAAAGTCTAGGCGAAGGCCACAGCCGAATCCATCCCGTCCCGGTTCATCCCCAGGAGGCGGCCAGCGCATCGGCGTCGGTGATGACGGCCACGTTCTGCAGCGCGTAATTCACGGAGGCCGTGTGCCATTCGGCATTCATGGTCGAGCAGCAATCTTCCGGCACGACCATGAAATAGCCCTTGTCGGCGCCGGTCCGGGAGGTGTGCTCGATGGACATGTTGGTCCAGGCGCCCGTCACCACCACGATGTCGCGCTTCAGGGCCTTGAGCACGGTTTCGAGGCGGGTGCCTTCCCAGGCGCTCATGCGCTGCTTCTCGACGACATGATCGCCCGGCTGGGCCTCGAGCCCCGGCACGGGCGCGACGCCCCAGGTGCCGCGCACCAGCGCCCGGGCATCGGCGAGGCCCTCGAAGAGCGGCGCATTCATCGTCACGCCCGGACAGCCGGGCTCGACCACGAACCAGACATGGATCACCGGGATGCCTTTCGCGCGGGCTGCGGCGGCGAGGCGCGCGGCATTGCCGATGGCGTTCTGCTCGCGGCAATGCACGGGCGAGCCGGACGCGGCGAAGGCGCCGCCCTCCATCACGACATCGTTCTGCATGTCCTGGATGATCAGGGCGCAGCGCCCGGGATCGAGCGCATAGCCCGGCGAGGCCTTCTTCGTGCCGTTCCGGGCGATGCTGGCGCCGGCCTGCGGGGCCGAAGCGTTCCGGGCCGGGGCGTTCCGCATATAGGGCTCGCTGCGCGGGCCGACCTTCGTGTCGACGGCATAGACCGAATGGGTGGCCGTGAGGAACAGGGTGCGGAAATCCGGCCCGCCCCAGGCGAGATTGCCGACGAGTTCCGGCACGCGCAGCTTGCCGATCAGCCGGCCATCGGGCGCATAGACCCAGACGCCGCCGGGGCCGCAGACCCAGACATTGCCGAACAGGTCGCATTTCATGCCGTCCGGCACGCCGGGCTCGCTGGCCGAGACGATGCCGGAGGCGAAAACCCGTCCATTGGCCAGCAGGCCATTGGGCTGGACATCGAAGACCCGGATGACGTGCTGGACGGTGTCGTTGATGTAGAGCTTGCTCTCGTCCGGGCAGAAGCAGAGGCCGTTCGGCTGGTCGAACATCATGCGCTCGACCAGCAATTGCGGCGCACCGCCGCCGGGCGGGATCCGATAGACGCCCTGGAAGCCGAGCTGGCGCGGCCGCTCGACGCCATAGACCGGCATGCGCCCGTACCAGGGATCCGAGAAATAGACTGCCCCGTCGGATTTCACGACGACATCGTTCGGGCTGTTGAGCTCGCGCCCGTCAAAATGCGAAGCGAGGGTCTCGCGGCGGCCATCCGGCCGCTCCCGCACCAGCGTCGATGTCGCGTGTTCGCAGACGATGAGGTTCAGGTCGGCATCATAGGTCATGCCGTTGCACTTGTTGGCCGGGCGCATCACCTCGGTGATGCCGCTCCGGTCCCAGCGGCGGCGGACATCGCCGGGCATGTCCGAGAAGAGCAGATACTGGTCCCGCGGGTGCCAGACCGGCCCTTCCGTGAAGTCGAAGCCGGTGCCGATCTGGCGCACGGGCGCCCAGAGATCGACCAGATCGGCAAAAACCGGGTCAAGCGCGACATGCGTGGTCATGGCCTCTTCCTCCGCCTTCCGGATTTTCGGGGGTTCGGTCAGTTCCCGGGATCAGACCGGGAACCAGTTCCGCTTCGGCACGCTCTGGACCAGCGGGCCCGGCACGGCCATGTCCAGCCGGCCGACCACCTGCCCCGCCTCGATCTTCGCGGGCTTGTCATGCACGGGCAGCAGGAAGCGGGAGGTGTTGAGCAGCTTCTTGATCGCCGCCTTTTCCTGCCGCTTCGACGTGCCGTGATTGCCGGTAACGCGCGGCTCGTCGGCATGGATCTCGTGATAGGGATCCACGATCTGGTCATTGAAATCGTAGATGACATCACCGCAGATCGTCGCCCGGCCCTCGGCCGTATCGACATGGATGTTCATCGAACCTTCGGTATGCGCGCCGGCCGCCTCGAGATAGCAGCCCGGGAACAGCTCGATCATGCCGCTCAGCTCGAGATCCTCCAGCCGCAGCGCATGCTTGGTGTGGAGCCGGTCGATCAGGTGCTTGATGTCCGGGGCGGGATATTGCGGATGCATCAGCCCTGAAACGGAATATTCCAGCTCGCGCCGGTTGATGATCACCGTGGTGTTCATCGGGAAGAGCTCGTCCTTGCCGGCATGGTCGATATGCAGGTGGGTATGCGCCACATAGCGGACATCGCCCATGCGCACGCCATGCTTCATCAGCTGGTTCTCGATCATGTTCTCGTGGAATTGCAGGCCCCGCATGCCGAGGCTCTCCATGATCTGGTTGTGGCGATAGCCGGTATCCACCACGACCGGCCAGGGCCCGCCCAGGATCAGGAAGCCATAGGTATAGACGCGCTTGCGCTGGCCGCAGCCGCGGCCCAGCACGAGGAAGCTCGATTCCAGCTCGATGTCGCCATAGTCGAGCACCTTGATTTCCAGCGGCATGGGGGTTCCTCCTCGTTATGTCAGCTTGTAGGTCCGGCGGGCCGTGCCCGCGAAAATCTGCGCCCGGTCGGCCTCCGGCAGCGATGCCGCAGCCGCGCGATGGGCGGCGATAAGATCGGCATAGGTCGCCCAGAGTTTCTCGATCGGGAAATTCGAGCCGAACAGGCAGCGTCCGGCGCCGAACAGCGCGACCGTCTCGCGCAGGATGAAGGCGATATGGGCGGGGTCATTCCTCCGCAGGAAGGTACCGAGACCGGAGAGCTTGCTCACGACATTCGGCTGCCGGGCCAGCAGGGTCATACCCGCGCGCCAGGCCGCGAGCCCGGCCCCAGAGAGGTCTTCCAGCATGCCGGCATGCTGGAGCACGAAGGGAACATCCGGGCATGCCGCGGCGAGTTCGGCCGCGCCTTCCATCTGGCCGGCAAAGACCTGGAGATCGAAGCTCCAGCCATAGCCGGCCAAAGCCGCGACATTGCGCTGGAGCCCGGGGTCGCGGGCGAGATCGGGGCCGGGAGCAAAACGGTAGAGCGGGTTCTCGTGCCAATGCAGCTGCATGCGGACGCCGCGCACAGAGGGCTCGGCCGCCAGCGCATCGAGCGCGGGGCGGACATCGCCAGCCAGCATGTCGGCATAGGCGACAATCGCAACGGGGAACCCTGCCCGCCGGGCGGATTCGGCCACGAAACGCACTTCGTCCAGCGCCCGGCCGGGCGCCCAGTTCGCCTGGACAAAGACCGCGCCGGTCACGCCGCCCGCGGCGGCATCGGCGAGATATTCCTCGATCGGGTAATCGCGGCGGATCGGCTCGTAGGGGCCGAAGATGCGCGGCTGCATCGGCCCGACCAGCCAGGGTAGGTCAGCCTGCCGCCAGATATGGAAATGCGCGTCGATCATGCCGCCCTCCCCCGCATCCCGGCGCCCTGCCCCAGTGCGAGCAGGTGCTGGCAGATCGCGGCGGTGGAATTGCCGTTGGCGAGCGCGGCGAGCATGGGCCGGATCGCGGCGAGCGCCTCGGTCTGCGGCTGGTAATCCGGGTCGGCCGCCAGCGGCGAGAACCAGTCGATCCGGAAGGCCCGGGCCGCCATGCGCCGCACGGCGCCGATCATGGCGGCGGGGTCACCCCGCTCGAGCCCGTCCGAGAGGATCGCCACCACGGCGCCGCGGGCATAGCCCGCAAAGCGGGGTACGGCGAGGAAGGCTGCCAGCGCATCGCCGATCCGCGTGCCGCCATCCCAGTCCGCCACGAGGCCGGAGGCCATGGTAAGCGCCTGTTCGCGGTTGCGCAGCTTCAGCGCCCGCGTGACGCGGGTGAGCCGCGTGCCGAAGGTGAAGACCTCGACGCGCGGCGCGGCCTGCACGATCACATGGGCCAGGGCAAGGTTGGCATCGCTCCGCTGCTTCATCGAACCGGAAACGTCGATCATCAGCAGGATCGGCCGGGGCCGGCTGGCCCTGCGACGCCGGCTGAGGGCCATCACATCGCCATCGGTGCGGATCGCAGCACGCAGGCTGCGGGCAAGGTCGATCGTCGTGCCCCGGCGGGCCCGGCGGTAGCGATAGCCCCGCCGGCGCGGGAGGGCGGCCGGCAGGTCGCGGGCAAAGCGCACCAGCGTGTCGGCGGCTTCCGGCGGCCGCAATGCCCGGATGGCCAGAGCCTCGGCCTCGATGGCCTGCTGGCCGGTCTCGTTGATGCTCTCGCCGATCAGGATCTCGCGGCTGCCCTCGTCCTCCTGGACCTTCAGCTCCTCGTCGGGCTGCCAGTCATCCGCCTCGCCCGGCTCAGCCATGCCGCCGAGGAAATGGAAATCGAACAGGGCGTCGAAAGTGTCGCGCTGGTGCGGCTGCGGCGCCAGCGTCGCCCAGGCCGCCTGCCGGACCTGGTCGAGCGAGCGCGGCCCGAGCACGGTGATCGCCTCGAGGAAGGTCAAGGTCTGGTCGGGCGCGACGGCGAAGCCATGCTGGCGCAGCAAGGCCGGGAAGGCGACGAAGGGGCGGCTCGCGGCCGGCAGCGGGTTGGGGCGCGGATCCGTCATGCCGCCACCGCCGCGATCAGGGAATCGAGCCTCGGCCGGAGAAAGGCGAGATCCTCCTCGTCCTTCAGCGCCGCGCCGATGGACCGGCGGAACGCATCCGGCCAGGCGGCACCGGTCCGCGCGAGGGCGGTTGCGGCCTCTGCCCAGTCCACCGCCTCGGCCACGCCCGGCGGCTTGGTCAGCGGCTCCTGCCGCAGCAGGCCCACCGCGCGCACGATCGCCAGGGCCGTCTGCTCGGCCACGGCCGAGGAGCGCAGCATGATGATCGCCGCCTCGCGGGCGGGATCGGGATAGGCGATGTAGTGATAGATGCAGCGCCGCCGCAGCGCCTCGTGCAGGTCCCGCGTGCGGTTGGAGGTAAGGATCACGACCGGGCGATCCGCAGCCCGCAAGGTGCCGCGCTCGGGGATCGAGATCGAGAAATCCGAAAGGAATTCGAGCAGGAAAGCCTCGAATTCATGGTCGGAGCGGTCGATTTCGTCGATCAGCAGGACGGTGGAATCCGGCCGCCTGAGGGCCGAGAGCATCGGCCGCTCGATCAGGAAATCGTCGCGGTAGAGATCGGCGCTCTCGCCCTCGCGGGCCTGCCGGATGGCGAGCATCTGGCGCGGATAGTTCCATTCGTAGAGGGCGGCGCTGGCATCGATGCCCTCGAAGCATTGCAGCCGGATCAATTGCCGCCCGAGAATGCCGGACAGGGCCTTCGCCGCCTCGGTCTTGCCGACGCCCGGCGCGCCTTCCAGCAGCAGCGGCTTGCCGAGCGCCAGCGACAGGAACGCCGCCGTGGCGATGCCGTCATCGGCGAGGTAATAGGCCGCGCGCAGGGCTTCCGACAGGGCCTCGGGGCTGGACAGACCGGCGGGAAGCGCGCGCAGGGTCATGGCTCACAAGGCTCCGCCGCGACGCGGTTGCGGCTTGACGCCGCCATTGGCCCGCAGGCCGCGGAGGATCTTCTCCGGGGTGATCGGCAGATCGTTCACCCGCACGCCGATCGCATTGTAGACCGCATTGGCGATGGCCGGCAGGACCGGGTTCGCGCACATCTCGCCCGGGCCCTTGCCGCCGAAGGGCCCGTCCGGCGCGGGGCGTTCGAGGATGGTGATGCTGTAGGGCGCGATGTCGCCCGGGCCGGGCATCAGGTATTCGTTGAAATCGCGCGGGCCGTGATCGGGATTCGGGTAATAGGGTTCCGGCGTCTCGTAGAGGGCATGGCTGATGCCCATCCATGCGCCGCCGACCAGTTGCTGCTCCACCATTTTCGGATTGATGACGCGGCCGAGCTCATAGGCGGAGCTCATGCCGAGAACGGCCACCTCGCCGGTCTCGTCATCCACCTCGACATCCGCCACGAGGCAGGCATGGGCGAAGGCAGTATTGGGGTTCATCTCGCCGGTCTCGGGATCGACCGAGGAGAGCGGGATCAGGAAGATGCCACGCCCGGCAATCGTCTTGCCCTGCTTGAACTGGGCGGCCTGCGCGGTGGCCCGCACGGTGATTGCGCGCGAGGGTGCGCCCTTCACATGGATATTGCCCTTGCCGTCGGTGACGAGATCGGCGGCATTGACCTCGAGTTCCTCGGCCGCCGCCTCCAGCAGCACGCCCCTAGCCTCGCGGGCAGCAGCGATGACGGCATTGCCCATCCGGTGCGTCCCGCGCGAGGCGAAGGAGCCCATATCATGCGGGCCGGTATCGCTGTCGGCGGTGTCGACATAGACATCCTCGACCGGCACGCCGAGGGTCTCCGCCGCGACCTGCCGGGTCACCTGCTTCATGCCCTGGCCGAGATCGATGGCCGAGAGCGCCACGGTGAATTTCCCGTCCGGGTTCGAATGGATCAGCGCCTGGCTCGGATCGCCGCCGAGATTCATGCCGATCGGATAATTGACGGACGCCATGCCGCGTCCCCTGAACCGGGCCATCTCAACGCCTCCTTGTGCCGAAGACCGAGGAGAAACGATGCGCGCCATGCTGCGAGGCCGGAGCAGGCCCGGCCGGCGGCGGCACCGGCGGCGCGGCGGGCGGGGGTGGCGCGGCGGAGCGGGAAGCCGGCACCGGTGGCGGTGGCGGTGGCGGTGCGGCGGTGGCCGGGCGGTAGGGCTCGTATTGCGGCACGGAAGGCGCACTGGGGCGGTTCTCGGTGGAGCCTTCCATGATCGGCTGCTTGGTCATCGGAACCCGCATCGTGCCGGCCGGCAGGGTCTGGGTCGGGCGGCCGCCGCGCGTCTCGGGGCGGTTGATCCGGCCATTCTCGTCGATCGGCGTCGCGGGGATCTCGGCCCGTGCGCCGCCGCCCCCCGTCAGCGAGGATTGCCGTTGCGCCTCCTCGGAAAGCGGCCAGCGGGCCTTCTCCGCAGCGACCTGCACGCATTCGATGAGGGCCGTGTTCTTTGCCACGCGGCGATGGGCCTTCATGTCGCCATCGCGATACGCGTTGAGGATCCGGAATTCCACCGGGTCCAGGCCGCAGGCCTCGGCGCCCTTGTCCATATGGACCTCGAGGGCGAAATCCACCGCGGTGATGCCGAAGCCGCGCATCGCGGTCGAGGGGCAGCGATTGGTATAGGCGACATAGATGTCGGATGTCACATTCGGGATCGTGTAGGGACCCGGCAGATGGGCCGTACACTTGATCGCGGCATAGCTCGACAGGCGGGTATAGGCGCCGGCATCGAAATAGGAGCGGATATGCCGCGCAAGGATGCGGCCGTCGCGGGCGATGCCGTCCTTGATGTAGATGCGCTCGGCGCCGCGCGGGCCGCCATGGAGCATCTCCTCCTCGCGGTCGAGCACATAGCGGACCGGGCGGCCGGTCATCATCGCACCGAGAACGGCCAGCGGCTCGGTCAGCGAATCCACCTTGCCACCGAAGCCGCCACCGACGGTGCCGCCGATGAAATGCAACCGGTTGGAATCGAGGTTGACGATTTTCGCCGCCGTGCCGAGCGAGAAGAACAGGCCCTGCGCGCAGGAATGTACGACGAAACGGTCATTCTGCTCCGGGGCGGCGATCGATCCGTTCGTCTCCGTCGGCGCATGCTCGATCGGCGACATCTGGTAGCGGTCCTCGACGATATGGTCAGCCATGGCGAAGCCACGCTCGACATCCCCGAAGCGCAGCTTCTGATGGTCGTATTTCTCGTGATATTCGAAACAATTGCCGGGATAGGTGTCGTTGACCACCGGCGCACCGGGCTTCAGCGCCTCCTCGACATCGAACACGGCCGGCAGGGGCTCATATTCCACACGCACCAGCGCCCGCGCCGCCAGCGCCTGCGCCTCGCTCTCGGCAATGATCGCGACGATCGGCTCGCCCTTGTAGCGCACCTTGTCGACGGCGAGGCTGGGCTCGTCATCCTTGCCGAAATTGATCAGCGAAAGCAGGGTGTTCTTGTTCACCGGCACATCCGCGCCGCGCAGGATCCGCTTCACGCCCGGCGCCCTTTCGGCGGCGGAAATGTCGATCCGGCGGATGCGGGCATGATGATGGGGCGACCGGACGACCTTCAGATGCAGCAGCCCCTCGAAGGCATGGTCGTCAAAGAAGGGCGAGCGGCCGGTGACATGGCCCGGCATGTCCTGACGCTGCACGCCCTTGCCAACGACGTTGAGATTGTCGTCGCGCTCGTTCTGGAAGAGGTCCTTGCGGAATTCCATGGCTGGCTGCCTCCTCAGGACCGGCGCTGCGCCGGAAGGGTCCGGGCGGCGGCGAGAATGGCCTGGATGATCGGCTCGTAGCCTGTGCAACGGCAGATATTGCCGGCAATGGCATCGATCACGTCCTCGCGGCCGGGATTGGGGTTGCGGTCCAGAAGCGCCTTCGCCGCCGTCAGCATGCCCGGTGTGCAGAAGCCGCATTGTGCGGCGAAATGCTCCATGAAGGCGTTCTGGAGCGGATGGAGGCTGGGCCCGTCCGCCATGCCGGAGACGGTCTCGATGCTCGCCCCCTCGCAGGAGGCGGCCAGCGTCAGGCAGGCGAGGCGCAATTCGCCGTCGATCAGCACCGAGCAGGTGCCGCAGGTACCCTGCCCGCAGCCATATTTGGGCCCGAAATCGTTGAGGCCGCGCCGCAGCACGGTCAGCAGGTTGTCCGCCGGATCGGCAAAGGCGGCCCGGTCGGAGCCGTTGAGGCGGAACTGTACGGGAACTTTCGCCATCTTCCCCTCCCCTAGCCGCGTTCGGCCAGCAGCCGGCCGAGATGGACCGGCAGGACCTCGCGGCGATACCAGTCGCTCGCGATCGCATCGGTAACGGGCTGGACCCCCTCGAGCGCGGCGGCACGGGCGGCGGCGATGCCCGCGGCGTCGAGGGCCTTGCCCTCCAGCGCGCGCTCGACCCCGCGCGCCCGGAAAGGCAGCGGCGCCATGGCGCCATAGGCCACCCGCGCCTGCCCGATCCGGCTGCCGCTGCCCGGCAGATGGGCGGCAATGGACAGGACCGACAGGCCCTTCGGCTTGACGCGGCTGACCTTGAGGAAGCGGAAATCACCCGGCGCAACGGGGCGGTTGAACTGGATGCCGGCCACGAGGCGGGATTCGCCGCGCGCCCGGCCGGCGAGGAATTCCTCCAGCGGCACGGCGCGCGCGCTGCCATAGCCGGCGAGCACCATGACCTGGGCATCGAGCGCCAGGAGCGCCACGGCAAAATCGCCATAGGGCGTCCCGGCGAAGAGATTGCCGCCGATCGTCGCCATATTGCGGATGGCCGGGCCGCCGACCGCACGGGCCGCGGCATGGAGGAAGGCGAGTTCACGGTTCGCCAGGATGGCCGCCATGGTGACAGCGGCGCCGAGCTCGATCCGGCTGCCGGAAACCTGCATCTGCCGCCAGGCGGGATCGGTCACCCGAAGCAGCGTGCCGTCGGTGAGCCGGCCCTCGTTGACATCGCGCATGACCAAGGTCCCGCCCGAGAGCAACGTGACGCGCGGATCCGCGGCGAGGATGCCGGCGGCTTCGGAAAGGCTCTGGGCGACGCGCAGCGCAAGGGGCATGTCAGGCTCCGGTCTCGAGGAGTTGCGGCAATTGCCGGACGGCTTCCATGCCGGCGACATAGACATCCTCGCCCACGATGCGGGCGAATTCCTCCTCGCGGCCGGCCGGGGTGGTGAAGCGGCTCTCCCAGTGCCAGAAGCTCCGGTTGCCATCCGTCACCGGCAGCAGGCGGATATGCGCGACATAGTTGAAGAGCGGAATCGGCGTATCGAGCAGGCAATAGCTGTAGCTCATCTCGAGATCCGAGAGACTCAGCAGCTGCTCGCGCAATTCGCTGCCGTCGCGCAGGGTGAAGCGCCGCACGCAGCCGACCCTGTCCACCGGATGGCCCCGCTCGATCTGGCTGGTGGCCACGATCGGATGATACTGGTCATGCGCGTTGAAGTCGCGCACGACGGCCCAGAGGCGGTCGACCGGCACATCGATGATCGTGCTGCGCACCACTTTCGGCATGTCAGCCTCCGAAGGCCCGCTTCAGCGCGTCGAACCCGCCCTGGAAGACATTGCCGCCGATGCCGGAGACCAGATCGGCCTCCTTGTCGGGCGCGCAATCGAATTCGGCCGACCATTCGATGAAGGTCCGGTCCTGGTCGGTGATCGGCGTCAGGCGCAGGGTCGCGACATAGTCCGTCAGCGGCATGGGCGAATCGAGGATCGAATAGGTGCAGAACATGTCGTAATCCGACAGGCCCAGCAGCTGTTCGCGGAGGCGGTCGCCGTTCCGGAGCGAGAAGGCCCGGATGCAGCCGACCTTGTCGGCGGGCTCGCCATTCTCGATCCGGCTCTCGGCAATGGCCGGGTGCCAGTTCGGCAGGCCATTGAAATCCCGCACCCGGGCCCAGACCCGGGCAGCCGGAGCATTGATCACGCTGGAAGCGTAGACGCGTGCCATGGGTCACCTGCTCACTTTACGATACCAGATTACTTTTTGTCACCGTCGCCATCCTTGCCGCCGCCATCCTTGCCGCCGCTATCCTTGGGCCTGGAGGGCTGGGCATCCTTGGCGACGCGCTGCATGTCGGAGGCCTCGCGCATCAGCCCGCCCATCTTGGCGAGGCTGCCGCCCTCGATGCCAATCTCCTTCAGCACCTCGTCGATCAGCGGCGCCTGGACGCGGTAGCGCAGCGCGCTCTCGATCACCTCGTCGGTCGGCGTGCGGCCGGAGCCGGAACCGGCCCCGGACAAGCCATCGACATGGAGGATCTTGATGCCGTCGATCTTCTCCATCGGCTTGACGCTCTCGCGGACGATGCCCTCGATCCGGTCGAGCAGGCGACGACGGAACAGGCCATAGCGGGCACCATCCGTGAGCACATTCTCGGCCTCGTAGAGCAGGCGCTGGGCCTCGGCCTCGACCGCGCGGCGGACCTTGTCGGCCTCGGCGGCGATGCGGGTTTCGTCGGCGGCCTTCTCCGCCATCATCACCTCGACGGTGCGGCGGCGCTTCGCGGTCTCGCGTTCCTGGACCATCTTGACCATCTCGGCGGCCTCGACCGCCTTGGCCTTGGCCAGTTCGGCCTGGGCAGCCGCCGCGCTTTCCTCGAGCGACTTGGTGTAGAGCGTGATCGCCTTCTCCATCGCGGCATTCTCGACATCGCGCTCGCGCTCGATCTCGAGCTTGCGCAGATCGCGCTGGCGGCCGACCCGGGCGGCATCGAGGCCGCGATCGGAGGCGATACGGGCCCGCTCGACCTCCTCGTTCGAGGCGATCTGTGCTTCCTGGAGGGCCTGGACCCGGCCGATCTCCAGCTGTTCGATCACGCGCTTGCGCTCGAGGAGTGCCGCTTCGAGCGCCTGCTCGCGGGCGACATCGGTGCGCTCGACCTCCTGCTTGGCCACGATCTCGGCCTGGCGCAGAGTCTTGTCGGCATCGGTGCGCTCCGCCTTTTTCGCGGCGAGCGTGATGGCGCGGTCTTCCTCGGCGAGTTCGACCACGCGCTTCTGCTCGATCTGCAGGATCTCGCGGGTCCTGGTCGAGGCGATCCGCTCCTCATCGATCTTCAGCTCGGCGGCGATGCGCTGCCGCTCCACCGCGTCGCGGCGCTGGATTTCGGCGGCCTCGATTTCCTCGGTGCGGCGGATTTCCAGCCGGCGCGTCTCGAGTTCCGAGGCGATCCGCTCGGCCGCGATGGCCTTTTCCTGGGCGATCCGCGCAGCTTCCGTGGCCTCGCGGGCCGAGATCTCGGCCGTCTCGACCACCTTGTTCCGCTCGATTTCGAGCTTGCGGCGGCCTTCCTCGAAGCTGATCCGTTCGGCCGTCACCGCGTTTTCCTGCGCGATCCGGGCCTTCTCGACCGCCTCGCGGGCGGCGATCTCGGCCTCGTCCAGCGCCCTGTTCCGCGCGATCTCGAGATTGCGGATCTCCTGCTCGCGGCCAATCCGCTCGACATTGACCTGGGCTTCCTGGGTGATCCGGGCCTTCTCGGTCGATTCCCGCGCGGCGATCTCGGCCGCCTCGAGCATCCGCGTCCGCTCGATTTCCTTCTGGCGGGTCTCGAGTTCCGAGGCGATGCGGGCCGCCTGGATCGACTTGTCATTGTGGATACGGGCCTGCTCGATCTCCTCCCGGGCGAGGATCTCGGCGGATTCGACAGCCTTCGTCCGTTCGATCTCGCGCTGGCGCACCTCGCGGTCGGAGGAGATGCGGGCCTCGCTGATGGCGCGCTCATTGGCGATCTTGGCCTTCTCGATCTCCTCGCGCGAGAGGATCTGCGCCTGCTCGGCCTCGGTATCCCGGGCCGCGCGCTCGCGCGCCACCTCGGCGCGCTGCATGGCCCGCCGGATCTCGATCTCGCGCTGCTGCTCGAGCCGGGCCGTCTCGCTCTCGCGCTCGATATCGAGGGCCTGCCGTTCCGCCTCGAGATTGCGGGTCCGGATGCGGATCATCGAATCCTGTTCGATATCGTTGCGGAGCTTCCGCTTCTCCTCGATCTCGCCGATGATCCGGGTCAGACCTTCCGCGTCGAAGCGGTTGGACGGGTTGAAATACTGCAGGTCGGTCTGGTCGAGATCGGTGATCGCCACCGATTCCAGCACGAGCCCGTTCTGCTCCATCATGTCGACGGCCGCGTCGCGCACGCGCTGGACATAGAGCCCGCGCTGCTCGTGCATCTCCTCCATCGACATTTCCGAAGCGACCGATCGCAGGGCCGAGATGAACTTGCCGGAGAGCAAAGCATTGAGCTGGTCGGGCTGGAGCGTCCGCTTGCCGAGCGTGGCCGCGGCGATCGATACCGAGGGACGATCCGGCCGGACGCGGACATAGAATTCCGCGTCGATATCGACGCGCATCCGGTCCCGCGTGATCAGGGCATCCTGGTTGGCCCGCGTCACCGCCAGGCGCAGGACATTCATGTTCACCGGCGTGACATCATGGATGATCGGCAGCACGAAGGCGCCGCCATTGATGACCACCTTTTCGCCGAACAGGCCGGTGCGGACGAAGGACACCTCCTTCGACGAGCGGCGATAGAGCCAGTTCACCAGATAGACGATGATCGCGATCACGATCACCGCCACGATGAGCCAGAGAATGAGGGTTCCGATCAGTTGCCCCGTCATGTCACGTTCCTCCCCTCAGCCTGCCCGGATCACGCGGAGGCCGGCCTGCCGGCCGCCCCTGTCCCGCCCGTGCGGCTGATCGTCTTGAATGCCCTGGTCTGTTCGCGGATCGCCACTTCCACCGGCAGGCGCTCCATCGAGGAGGCGCCATAGAAGCCGTGGCAGTTGCGGGTATTCTTCATGATGAAATCGGCGTCGGGCGGCTCGGCCACCGGGCCTCCATGGACGAGGATGATCGCATCCGGCTTGACGGCCAGGGCCGCTGCCGCCCAGGCATCGACGATGGCCGGGCAATCCTTGAGCTTGAGCGCGGTTTCCGCGCCGATCGACCCGCCGGTCGTCAGGCCGAGATGGCAGACGATGATATCCGCCCCGGCGCCGGCCATGGCGGCGGCATCGGCCTCCGAGAAGACATAGGGCGTGGTCAGCAGGCCCTTCTGCCCGGCCAGCCGGACCATCTCGACCTCGAGGCCGTAGCCCATGCCGGTTTCCTCGAGATTCTGCCGGAACACGCCGTCGATCAGCCCGACAGTCGGGAAATTCTGCACGCCGGAAAAGCCGATCCGCGCGACATCATCGAGGAAGACATCCATCGAGCGGAAGGGATCGGTGCCGCAGACCCCGGCAATGACCGGGGTCTTCTTGACAACCGGCAGCACCTCGCTGGCCATGTCCATGACGATGGCATTGGCATCGCCATACGGCATCAGGCCGGAAAGCGAGCCGCGCCCGGCCATGCGGAACCGGCCGGAATTGTAGATGACGATCAGGTCGATGCCGCCGGCTTCCTCGCATTTGGCGGAGAGGCCGGTGCCCGCACCGCCGCCGACAATCGGCTCCCCCCGCGCGATCATCGCGCGGTAGCGGTCCAGCAATTCGGTTCGGGAGAAGCGGGGCATTTCTCAGGTCCTGCCGGTAGCGCCCCGGAAGCGGCCATGATGCAGCGCGCGGAAATGCTGCACGAGGGCCGCCGCGAAGGCGGGGTCATTGATATGATGGGGAAGCCGGATCAACTGCCGGGTCGCGGTGACGCGGATCGTCGAGGCCAGGGCGTCGAACAGGGCGGAATCGGCGGCGGGATCCCAGAAGGGCTGGCCCGGCGCATCCAGCGCCGAGACGCCGCCTTCCGGCAGGAGGAAGCGCACCGGCCCCTCCATCTGGTTGAGCCGCTCGCCGATCCAGCGGCCCATGCGGGCATTCTCCTCCGCCGTGGTCCGCATCAAGGTGATCTGCGGGTTGTGCGGGTAGAAGAGCCGCTGGCGGTACTGCGCAGGCACGGTATCGGGCGCAGCGAAATTGACCATGTCGAGCGCGCCGACCGAGCCGATATAGGGGATCTTCGTGCGGATCACCGCACCGAAGCGATCCTCGGTGGCGGGCAGGATGCCGCCCATCATCATGTCGCAGATCTCGGTGGTCGAGACGTCGATCACGCCGGGAACGAGGCCGGAATCGATCAGCTTCTCCATGGAGCGGCCGCCCGTACCGGTGGCGTGGAAGACCAGCGGCTCCCATTCCTTGTCGATCAGCCGCGTCACCTGCTGGACGCAGGGCGTCGTCACGCCGAACATGGTCAGCCCGACAAGCGGCTTGTCCGGCGCAGGGCGGCGGATGGCCGGCCCGTGCTGCTGCTCGTGGAAGCTCCGCGCCATGGCCGCCATGGCCTGGGCCGCATTGCCGAGCACGGTGCGCGAGACGCGGTTCAGCCCCTGAACGTCGGTCACCGAATGCATCATCGTGATGTCCGTCGCGCCGACATAGGCCGCGACATTGCCCGAGGCCATGGTCGAGACCATCAGTTTCGGCACGCCGACCGGCAGCGTCTGCATGCCGGCGGTGGCAATGGCCGTGCCGCCCGAGCCGCCGGCCGAGATAATGCCGATCACGCCCTGCTGGCGCGCCATCCAGGCGCGGAAGGCATCGGTCATGGCGGCGACGGCCTTGCCCCTGTCGCCGGAGGCTATGCCGGCGGAGCCGGTCGGCAGGGCCAGCGCAACCTCCTGCGCCGAGACATCCGCCCCCTGGTTTCGGCCATTGGTCGAGAGATCGACGAGGCGGGTACGCAGGCCGGCAGCCTTGATCGCATCGCGCAGGAAGCGGAGTTCCTCGCCCTTCGTGTCCAGCGTGCCGGCGATGATGACATGCGGTTCCTGCGGCGCGCGGGCAGCCAGCGGCGAGACATCGCCGACCCGGCGCCCGTCGATCGTGGCGAGGGTCGGCCGGGAGATGGTGCGGGCCTGCGCCTCGATCCGCGCAGCGGGCACATCCTGCGACCAGCGCGTCGGGAGGACGGGATTGGCGTTGTAGACCCGGATCGGCCCCTGCGACGCTGCGGCGGCCGGCCGGCTTTCCGCGGAGGGCGCACTGCCCGGCGCGGGTTCCGGCTCGTCATGGCTGTGCCGGCCGACGCCGAGCAGGCGCTGCTGGAGATCGCGGTCAGCCGCAATCACCGACGAGGCGATCACCTGATGGATCCGGCCATTGACCATGATGGCGATCGTATCCGACATCTGGGTCGCGACGCCGATATTCTGCTCGATCACCAGGATCGAGACATCGCCTTCCGCCGCCAGGCGCACCAGCGTTTCCTCGACATGGGCGACGATGACGGGAGCAAGGCCCTCGGTGGGTTCGTCCATGATGAGCAGGCGCGGATTCATCAGCAGCGCGCGGCTGATCGCCAGCATCTGCTGCTCGCCGCCGGAAAGCTGGGCGCCGCCATTGCGCCGCCTTTCGGCCAGGCGCGGGAAAACCTCGTAGATGCGTTCCGGCGTCCAGGCGCCCTTCCCACGTGTCATCAGGCGGAGATGCTCGTCCACCGTCAGCGAGCGCCAGAGCCGCCGGCCCTGGGGCACATAGCCGATGCCCATCCGCGCGATCTCGGCCGGCGTGCGGCCGACGAGTTCCTCGCCCATGAAGCGGATCGAACCCGAGGAGACCGGCACGAGCCCCATGATGGCCTTGCAGGTCGTGGTCTTGCCCATGCCGTTTCGGCCGACCACCGAGAGCACGCCCGAATGGAGGGCGAGATCGACGCCCTGCACCGCATGCGAGCGGCCATAGAAGACATTGACGCCCTGGAGTTGCAGGATCGGCGCGCCGGTGCCGCGGGAGAAGCGCTCACTCATGGCCGCCTCCCAGATAGAGTTCCTGCACCTCGGGATCGTTCTCGATCTCCTCCGGCCCGCCTTCCTTGAAGATCCGGCCATTATGCATCATCGTCACGCTCTCGACGACGCGGAGCGCGACATCCATGTCGTGCTCAATGATGATGTAGCCGATATGGGCCGGCAGCGTCGTCAGGATCGAGACAAGGTCGCGCCGCTCGGTCGGCGAAAGGCCGGCCGCCGGCTCGTCGAACAGGATGAAACGCGGCGCGCCCGAGAGGGCGAGGGCGATTTCCAGCTGTCGCTGCTGGCCATAGGCAAGTTCGCCGACCAGCCGGTCCTTCTCCGCGCTCAGGTGCACCGCCTCGACCAGCATCTCGGCCGCATGGACCAGCGCATCGTCCCGCCGCGGGCGGATGAGCGAGAATCGGTTCCGCGAGACGCCCCGGCAGGCGAGATAGACATTGTCGATCACCGACAGGCCGGCGAAGAGCGAGGAGATCTGGTAGGTGCGGCGCAGCCCGCGCCGGATCCGCTCATGCGGCGGGAAGACGGTCACATCCTCGCCGAAGAAGCGGATCAGCCCGGCCGTGGGCAGGAAGTCGCCGGTGATGCAGTTGAAAAGGGTCGTCTTGCCGGCCCCGTTCGAGCCGAGCACGGCACGGCGCTCGCCGGGCCGGACCGAGAGCGTGACATCGGAAATCGCCGCGAGCGCGCCGAACATCTTGGTGATGCCGCGCAGTTCGAGCGCGTTGCCGGCGCTGACATGGCTCGAGCCGAGGGCGACGGGCCGCGGCGGGTTCACCGGTGCGTTCATGCCGCCCCTCCCCCGGCCTGCGGATCCTGCTGGCGGCGACGGGCGCGCCAGCGGTCCCAGAGGCCCAGTACGCCATCGGGCGAGAAGAGCACGATGGCGAGGAAGCCGAGCCCGATGATCAGCTTGAAGCGTTCGGCCGAGAAACCGAAAAAGCCGAGGATATCGGGCGAGAAGACCTGCAGGATCACGTAGATGAAGGCGCCGATGAAGGGCCCGAGCGGCCGCCGCATGCCGCCGACCACGGCCACGACGAGCACGTCGATCGCTGCCGGAATGCCGATCGTGCCCGGCGCGATCTGCGCGTTCTGCCAGACCAGCAGGATGCCGCCGGCCGAGGCGAAGATGCTGGCCAGAGCATAGGCCGCGACGCGATGGGCGGTGACGTTGAAGCCGAGCGCCGCCATGCGGCGGGGATTGTCGCGCACGCCCTGCAGCGCCAGGCCGAAGGGCGAGCGCGAGACATAGACCACCGCCCCATAGGACAGGGCAGCCAGCACAAGGCTGAGATAGTAGAAGGGCACCGGATCGCGCCAGTTCACCCCGAAGAGCTGGGGCGGCAGGACGAGGTTGAAGCCAGAATACCCGTTGAAGATCGTGTAGTTCTGCCGGGTGAAATAGAAGAAGGCCGCCGCGATGGCGAGCGTGATCATGATCGTGTAGATGCCCTCGGTCCGCACGGCCAGGGCGCCGGAGACCGTGGCGAAGAAGGCGGCCACCAGGAAGGCGGCGGGCAGGACGATCCACCAGGCGAGGCCGAGGCTGACCGTGACCGTGCCTGACGTGCCGAGGATCGCGACCATGTAGCCGGCCACGCCGGCCACGGTCATCTGCAGCAGGCTGACCATGCCGCCATAACCGGCGAGGAACATCAGGCTGAGACCGATCATGCCGAGAATGAAGGTCCAGCCCATGATCTGGAAGAGCCAGAACGTGTTGGCCACGACCGGCAGGAAGAGCAGAACCACCGCCAGCGCCCACCAGGGTGCGGGGATGCGCTCGAACCAGAGCTTCTGGTCGGCGCGGTTGACGAAGCGGGGGGCGTGGTCGGTCATCGCCATGGCCTAGCGCCTCGAACCGAGCAGGCCCTGCGGGCGGAAGGCCAGCACGGCAGCCATGATCAGGAAGGTGAAGACCACCGAATAGGTCGGGGCATAGACGAAGCCCATCTGCTCCGTGACGCCGATGATCAGCGCGCCGATGGCCGCACCGATGATCGAGCCCATGCCCCCGACGATCACCACGACGAGGCTGGCCAGCAGGAAGCGCGTATCCTCGCCCGGCGAGAGGGACTGGAAGGTGCCGCCGATAATGCCGGCCATGCCGGCGAGCCCGGCCCCGAAGCCGAAGACTGCGAGGAAGACCAGCTGGATGCGCACGCCGGATGCCGCCAGCATTTCCCGGTCGTCCACCCCGGCGCGGATGAGCATGCCGAGCGCGGTCCGGTTCAGGACGAGCCACATGGCCACGCCGATGACGATGGCAGCGATCAGGATCCAGACGCGCACCGCGGGGTAGCGCAGCCAGTTGGTGGCGCCCGTGCTGGCATTGATCGAGTTGATGATCGGCAGTTCCATCGGCCCCGTCAGGAAGCCGGGCGCGAGGATCGAATAGGACTGGCCGCCCCATAACCACAGCATCAGATCGGCGAGGACGATGGAAATGCCGATGCTGACCAGCGTCTGGCGCAGTTCCTCGCCCTCCATCTTGGCGAAGATGAAGCGCTGCATCAGCAGGCCGAGCAGACCCACCACGACGAAGACGACCGGGAAGGCGATGAACCAGGAGCCCGTGGCGCTGGAAATCTCGTAGCCGAGGTAGCCGCCGAGCAGGAAGAGCGAGCCATGCGCGAGATTGACCACCCGCATCAGGCCGAAAATCAGGGTGAAGCCGGCTGCGACCAGGAAATACAGGGCACCGAGCGTGATGCCGCCGAGCAGCGCGTTGAGGAAGATCTGCTTGCGGCCCCATCTCGCCACGAGTTCCGGCGGCCAGGGCGAAAAGACAAGCCAGAGGAAGACCGCGATCAGGATCGCGATGACCAGGCTCCGGAGCGGATTGCGCTTGATGATGTCATCCATCGCGGCGTGTCTCGGAAGATCCTGTCCTCGGACCGGCGCCCTGCTTGTGCAAAGTTCCGCCGGGTCCGGATGGCGCCCCATCGCCACCCCTCTCAGCCAAGACTAGAATGAGAGCCCAGCGGCCCGCTTTCCCGAACGTCTTTTCTTTCGGGACGGCCGCATTCCGGCTCAATGGACGGCTCCAAGCACGCTGCGCCTGTACGCGCTGGGCGGGACGACGCCGTTGGCGATGAAGAAGCGCGAGAAGCTCGCCGGGGTGGCGAAGCCGAGATCCAGCCCGATCTCCGACACCGTCTCCTCGCCGCGGGCCAGCCGGTCGATCGCGCGCTCCATCCGCAGGGCATTGAGATAGAGCGTCGGCGGGAGGCCGACCTGCTCGCGGAACAGCTTGAAGAAATGCGGTCGCGACAGGCCGGCAGCCCGGGATACGGCGCTGAGATCGATCGGCTCGCCCAGCGTCTCGCCCAGCAGGCTGATCGCCCGGCGGATGCGGAAATCACGGAAGCCGAAGCGCGCCCGGTCGCTGGCCTGCCCGCCGGACTGCCATTGCCAGGTCTGGTCGAAGGCCGCCTGGGTCAGGGCGCTGAGCCTGTCCTCGAAATTGCCGTCCCCGCCACAATGCGCGGCGAGTTGCCGGGCGGTTTCGGCGACGAGGCGGGCGATATGGTCGTCCATGCTGACGACCGGACGGCCGAAGCGCAGGATTTCCGAGGCCTGGCCGCTGGCCTCGACGAACCAGCCGGGCCGGATGTAGAGCACCAGCGTCAGCGTCGGGGTGCGGCGGTCCACCGGCATGAAATAATGGGGCTGCCACGGGCTGATGGCCGTGGCCTCAAGCGGGTTGAGCGGATGGGCCCGGCCATCGATGACGACTTTCGCAGCCGGTCCGCGGACATGGAAAATGAGATGCCCTTCCCGATGGGCATGGGGCACCATCGGCCGGTCCAGCTCATACAGGCAAGCCCGCCCGAACGCACCATGTGCGACAGCGTGAGCGATGCTCATCGGTTTCCTCCCGCTGGTTTTTTTTCGCGGTTTACGACCAATGTATATGGCCTCGGCCTGCTGGCAACCGGCGATTCGGAACAAAGATGTCGCGGGTTCACCATGCGGCCTCGAGAATGCGTCGGCAGTCGCCCGGGGTCAGGCGACGCGGGTTGGCAAGGGCGGCCGGATCATTGGCCGCCATCTCGGCGAAACGGTCGAAGCCGCGGCGATCGATCCCGATCTCGCGCAGGCTTGTCGGCAGGCCCAGCCCGCGGGCAAAGGCGCCGATCTCGGTGCTGAGCGAGACCTGCCCGTCGCGGCGGGCCAGGGTCATCGCCAGGGCAGCGTAGCGATCCCCGACGGCCTGGGCGTTGAAATCGGCCATGGCCGCGAGAAGCGGGGCATGCAGGTCGCCCGGCAGGAAGCCGGAAGTGAGTTCGGGTTCGATCGGGCAAGCGAGCGCATCGACGCCGCCCACGGCCTTTTCGAGCGCGAGGCCGGCGGTCATCGCCGCGGCCATGACCTCCCGCCGCGCCTCGCGATGGCCCGGCACGCCGAGCACCACCGGGAGCCACCGCGTCATGCGGCGCACGGCCTCGAGCGCGAGGCCATCGGCCGGCGGGTTGTAGCTGGGGCTGGCATAGGCCTCGATCGCATGGACCATGATCTCCATGGCCGAGGCCGCGATCCGGCGGATCGGGGCATGTTCGAGAACAGTGGGATCGACGATCACCCGGTCCGGCCGCGGGCAGGCTGCGGGACGCCCGTCCCGGGGCCGGACATGGCGGCCGAGGCCGAGATCGAACAGACCGACCGGGACGGCAATCACGGTCAGCCGCTCGCCCTGCCGGGTGGCTTCTGCCGCGACAAGCCGCGCCTGGCCGATGGCCGGGGCACCGCCCACGGCGAGGAGGGTCGTGGTGCCGATCTCGCGCAGGCTGGCCAGCAGGGCCCGCGTCTCCCCGCGCGAGGGGGCGCCGGGCGGCAGGACATGCACCGTCAGGGCAATCCGGCCGAGGGCCTCGCGCACGCGGTCGAGCGCAGCGTCGCCGCCGGGCTCGTCATCGGCCAGCAGCAGGGCCTGGGACAGCGGACCGGTTTCCTCCGGCAAGGCATCCTCGATGGCGGCCTCGGCGAAATGGGTCCGTGTCAGATAGCCTATCAGGGTCATCGGCAGCACTCCCGGCGAGGGCGATCCGGCGCCGCCCCTTCTTGTCTTCGCGAAGGAGAGAACGGCTGGCCCCGGAGGGCCAGCCGCACAGGCTTGTGTGTCGATGAGCGGAGGGCTCAGCCGCCGGAGCGCAGCTTGGCGCAGTCCACCACGTTGCGCGACGGCAGGCCGAGGGCGCGGAACTGGTCGGCGGTCATGCCCAGGGTCTGGGTGACGTTGTCGGTCTTGGCGACCATCTTCGTCGTCATGTTGCCATCCGGCCCGTCGACCACCTCATTGATGAACACCGTGCCGGTGGCCTGGCGGTTCTCGTTGAGGGTGATCTTGCCGACCGGGCTGTCCAGCTGGAGCTTGTTCAGCGCCTCCTTGAACTTGGCCTGGCCATTCGAGAGGTCACCGCCGGCCGCTTCGAGGCCCTTGATCGCCGCGAGCGTGGCCGTGTAGTAGCCGAGCCCGAAGAGCGAGGGCGAGGGCAGACGCTGGTTGGCCGGGAACGAATCCTGGTAGAGCTTCACATAGGAAGTCCAGGCCGGATCCTTGTTGTCCGTCGCGAAGGGACCGGAAACCGGCGTGCCCTTCAGGGCGTCCTTGGCGCGGCCGCGGGCAGTCAGCACGGTCTGGTCGGCGAGGATGGTCCCGCCGATCAGGCGGGTCTTCTCACCGGCCTGCTGGTACTGGTTGAGGAAGTTGATCGCATCCGTGCCGCCGAGGCCGAGATAGATCGCATCCACGTTTTCCGGCAACTGCGCGATGATGCCGCCGAAATCGGACTGGCCGAGCGGCTGCCAGAAGCGCTGGACGATATCGCCGCCCGCCTTGCAGTAATCGACCGCGAAGCCCATGAAGTTGGTGTAGCCGAAGGAATAGTCGGCAACGATCGTGGCGATCTTCTTGTACCCCTTCGTCTTGACGGCATAGGAGCCGAGGCCGAAGCCCCATTGGCCGCCATCCAGGTTGAAGCGGTAGAAGTTCGGCGCGGGATCAACCCAGGTGGTTTCCAGCGCGCCGGAAATGCCGTTGATCACCACCTTGTCGGGGATGGTCTTGGCGAAATCGCGCATGGCGATGCCTTCCGAGCCGGAAAGCGGGCCGATGATGAGATCGACCTTGTCCTGCTCGATCAGCTTGCGCGCCATGCGGACCGTGGTGTCCGGCTTGGTGTCGGTCGGCGCGACAACGGTCTCGATCTTCTTGCCGGCAATGGTGTTGTTGATCTGCTTGAGG
This sequence comes from Hyphomicrobiales bacterium, assembly GCA_027484605.1. Taxonomy (GTDB): domain Bacteria; phylum Pseudomonadota; class Alphaproteobacteria; order Rhizobiales; family Beijerinckiaceae; genus Rhabdaerophilum. Next base: position 32,345 of record JAIXSR010000160.1, read on the forward strand.
GCGAGTTCGACGTTGCGGACGCCATCCTGGCCCCCGGTCGCAAACGCGCCTTCAAGCGCGACGAGAATGCCGATCTTGATCGTTCCGCCCTGCGCCATGGCTGCGCCAGGCAGCATGAGGGCGGTAATCGCAACGGCTCCGAGCAAAGTCTTGCGCATAGGTGTTCCTCCCTGTGACATCGCAGGTCCCGCCGGCCATACCGCCGTGTCCGAGCCTGTCCGTCTCGCAGCGCGATCTTCAGCCGCGCCTGATGGAAGGCTGCCGTTCAACCCCAAAACCGCCCATATCCCAGCGTCTCATTTTGTGTCCGCCGCAGGCTTCAGCGGCCGCTTGACGCAGGGCGCCGAACGGTTTCGACTGCCCCGCCCCATCGTGGCGGCGGGAAGACGGCTTCATGGCACGCTTGCGTTTCGGATTGATCGGCCTCGGGATGGCGGTGGCGCCGCATGCCCGGAGCCTGCAGGACCTGGCCGACGGGATCGAACTCGTCCATGCCTTCAGCCCCAGCCCGGAAAGGCGGGCGGGCTTCGAGAAGGCCTTCGGCTTCCCGACCTGCGGGCGGATCGAGGATATCATCGATGATCCCGGCCTCGATGCCGTGATGGTGCTGACTCCGCCGAACACGCATCGCGAACTGGTCGAGCGCATCGCCGCCACGGGCAAGCACATCCTGCTGGAAAAGCCGCTCGACATTGCCACCACTCGCGCGGAAGCGCTGGTCGTAGCCTGCGAGGCGGCCGGCGTGACCCTGGCCATCATGCTGCAGCACCGGTTCAAGCCGGCGGCGGAGCGGCTCGCCGCCCTTCTCGGCGATGGCAGCCTCGGGCCGCTGATCCGCTGCAGCACGGATATCCCGCTCTGGCGGCCGCAAAGCTATTATGACGAGCCCGGCCGGGGCACTTTGGCGCGGGATGGCGGCGGCGTTCTGCTGACGCAGGGCATCCATACGCTCGACCTGATGATCAGCCTGGCCGGGCCCGTCAGCCGGGTCTGCGGCGAGGCCCTGACCAGCCCGATCCACCGGATGGAGACCGAGGATCTCGTGGCGGCCACGTTGCGCTTCGCGAATGGCGCGGTGGGGACGATCAACGCGACGACAGCCTGCTTCCCCGGCTTTCCCGAACGGATCGACATGATCTGCCGCAACGGCACGGCCCTGCTCGCCGGCTCCTCGCTCGATGTCCATTACCATGATGGCCGGCATGAATCCGTCCGGCCGGACAATTCGGCGGGCGGTACGGGCGCCGATCCGATGGCGTTCCCGCATGATTACCATCGTGGCGCGATTGCGGATTTTGCCGCATCCATCCGCGAGAAGCGGGCGCCGCGCATTCCCGGGCGCGAGGTGCTGCGGGTCCACCGGCTGATCGATGCCCTGCTCGAAACCGGCCGGACAGGCCTGCCGGTCGCGGTCGCCGGCTGAGGCCTCAGAACATGCCGAGGCCGCCATTCACCTGCACCACCTCGCCGGTGATGAAGGAGGCGCGGTCCGAGGCGAGGAAGAGCACGAGATTGGCCACATCCTCCGGCGTGCCCTCGCGGCGCAGGGGCGTCCGCTCGACCGTGGCCTTGCGCCCCTCGGGCGTGTTGAAGATGTCGTGGAAGCGCGTGGCGATGAGCCCGGGCGCAACGCCATTCACACGGATGCCAAGCGGCCCGACTTCCTTGGCGAGCGCGCGGGTATAGGTGACGATCGCGCCTTTCATGGCCGCGTAATGCGAGGCGCCGTGCCCGCCGCCATCGAAGGCGGCCAGCGAGGCCATGGTGACGATGGTGCCGCTGCGCCGCGGCTCCATCACCGCGAGCGCGGCGCGGCAGGTGAGATAGGTCGAGTCGAGGTTGACGCCGACCGAGCGGTCCCAGAGTTCGGGCTCCATATCGACGACCCGGCTGCGCTGGAGCAGCCCGCCGGCATTGGCGAAGAGAATGTCGACCGGGCCGAGTTCGCGGGATGCGGCGGCAAAGGCCGCCTCGACGCCGGCGCGATGGGTCAGGTCCGCCTCGATGGCGAGGGCCCGGCCTCCGGCGGCGCGGATCTCGCGTTCGAGCGCGGCCGCCTCGTCGCGGCTGGTGACATAGGTGAAGGCCACGCTGGCCCCGGCAGCGGCGAAGGCCCGCGTCGCGGCGGCGCCGATGCCGGACGCGCCGCCGGTGACCATGACGATCTTGCCGGAAAACTCGGTCATTTCAGGAACTCCGGAGAAATGAGGCTGGGCACGAAGAGCGAGACCTGCGGCCACATGATGATGAGCAGCAGCACGACCAGCATGGGGATGAGCATGATCATCGTATCGCGGATCGCATCCCGCATCCGCATGCCGGCAACGGAGCAGGCGATCATCAGGCAAAGACCATAGGGCGGCGTGACGAGCCCGAAGGCGAGGCTGACGATGCCGATCATCGCGAAATGGACCGGGTCCATCGCCACGGCCTTGGCCAGCGGCGCCAGGATCGGGCCGCAGATGATGATCGCGGGGATGGCGTCAAGGAAGCAGCCGACAAGCAGGAAGACGCCGGCGATGAAGAGACCGGTGGCCACGAAGCCCATCTCCCAGGAGGAGACGCCCGACAGGATGACTTCCGGGATCTTGTAATAGGCCAGCAGCCAGCCGAAGCAGCTCGCCGTGCCGACGCAGAACAAGGTCACGCCGGCCAGTTTCCCAGTATCGTAGAGCGCGTGGTAGAGGCCCTTCATGTTCATCTCGCGATAGACGATCAGCGAGAGGAAGCCGGCATAGAGCACCGCGATGGCCGCGGATTCGGTGGCGGTGAACCAGCCGAATACCTTCCCGCCGATGATGATCCCCGGCGTCATCAGGGCCAGTGCCGAACGGGACAAGGCCGTGCCGAGCTGCCTCAGCCCGGCGCGCGGATAGGTCGGATAGCCGCGCCTGACCGCATAGGCATGGACCGTGGCCATCTGGGCGACGCCGATCAGGACGCCGGGCACGATGCCCGCCAGGAAGAGCGCCCCGATCGAGGTGGTGAGGATGCCGCCCCAGACGATCATCAGGATCGAGGGCGGGATGATGACGGCCAGCACGGCCGAGACCGCCGTGATCGCGACGGAGAAGCTGTCATCATAGCCTTCCTTGCGCTGGGCCTCGATGAAGATCTTCGACTGGCTTGCGGCATCGGCGGTGGAGGAGCCGGAAATGCCGGCGAAGAAGAAGGACAGCACCACATTGATCTGGGCCAGCCCGCCGGGGAAATGCCCAACCAGCGCCCGGGACAGCGACATCAGGCGGTCGGTGACACCGCCGACATTCATCAGGTTGGCTGTCAGCAGGAAGAACGGCACGGCCAGGAGGATGAAGGAGTTGAACGCGTTGAACGTCTCCGACATCAAGGTGACGGTGTCGAGGCGCGGCTCGATCAGCAGGATCGGCAGGCAGGCCAGGCCTAGGGCAAAGGCGACCGGCACGCGAAGGAACAGCAGCAGGAAGAAGCCGCCGAAGAGCACGGCAGCAGCCTGCCCGGAGGAAAGGACCGAGCCGGTCATGTCTGCGGTTCCTTGCGCAGGAGAATGCGGAGATCATCGACGAATTGCTCGCCGATGAAGACGAGCCATGTCACGCCGGCCACCGGCCAGGCGATATGGATCAGCCAGAGCGGCATTTCCGCGAGTTCGGAGATGCGGTTGAACGCGAAGCGCGTGAACTTCCAGCCGCCCCAGACGAAGACCAGGGCCAGCACGAGAATGCCGAGCCGTCCGATGATCCGCGCCAGCGCCTCGCCCCGGGCCGGCAGTTCCGGCAGGAGATCGACCTCGAAATGGGCCGCCTCGCGCACGCCGATCATCCCGCCGATCATGATCGTCCAGATGAAGAGGAACCGCGCCATCTCCTCCGTCCAGATATAGGAGGGAATGAGGTCGGTCATGCGCGAGAAGATCTGAAGGCTGACCGGGATGATCAGGATGGCCACGGAAAGGACCACGAGAAGCCGGAGAAGCGCGGCGTAGGCGGCCGTGAAACGGCGCCAGAGCGAAGGTGCGCCGGAGGCAAGATTGGTCATCGCATCGTCCAGAAGGTGTCGGGCCCCGAAGGGCTGCGGGGAAATTCGGCCCCAAGGCGCCTCAGCGCCCGGGGGCCGGATCCGTCAGTCCGGGTCAGACGCCCTCGATCTGCTTGTAGATGTCCTCGGCGCCGATCTCCTTGGCGTAGGCCGCCATGACCGGATCGACGAGCTTCTTCATGGCCGCGCGATCCTCGAACGGGATGCGCTTCAGGCGGCCGGCCTTCTCCAGCGTTTCCAGCTTGGCGCCGTCCTCGCTCGATTCCAGCTGGCGGCCGAAATCCCCGGCTTCCTTGCCGGCGACCATGATCGCGTCCTGGAGGTCCTTCGGCAGCGCCTTCATCGTCTTCATCGAGAAGCAGATCGGCCGGATGGAGACGGCGTGCTGCGTCATGATGAGGTTGGGCGCGACTTCATAGAACTTCATCGCCTCGACGCCGGCGGCCTCGTTCTCGCCCGCCTGGATGACGTTGTTCTGGATCGCGTTGTAGACCTCGTTATAGGCGATGACGGTCGGCGACATGCCGACGGCGGAGAAGGTCCGCGACCAGATCGGCGCGCCCTGCACGCGGATCTTCAGGCCCTTGATCTCGGCGAGGTTCTTGATCGACTTGTTGGCGAAGATGTTGCGCGTTCCACCGCCGGCATGGCCGATCAGCCGAACCTCGGCGCGGTTCTCGACATCGTCGGCGATGGATTTCAGCAGGTTTTTCTCGACCACCATGTTCATGTGGCCGATATCGCGGAACACGAAGGGCGCGTCGATGAAGGGCGCAGCCTTGGCGAAGGTCGACATATGGGCCGGCGAGACGATGCCGTAATCGACCGCCCTGCCCTGCGACATGTATTCGAAATACTGCTTCTCGAGGCCGAGCGACGAGTTCTTGTGCAGGGTGAAATTGATCGGCTTGCCGTAGAGCGCCTTCACCCGCTCCTCGAACCGGACCAACGCCTTGGTGAAGGCATGGTCATCGTTGAACTGCACGGCCCCGTTCAGGGTGATCGGCGCCTGTGCCCGCAAGATTGCCGGAGCCGCCACAACCGAAGTTCCGACCGCGCCAAGCCCGGCCAAGAATGTCCTACGCTTCATTCGCTTCCTCCCAGGATCTCCCGATATGATTTCGGGTTGTATGCAGTATGACAGAATTCTGCCGTTGCACTAGCCGGGGAATCGAGAAGGGGTGGAAACGCGCCATGCGCTCGATTTCATCGCGATCCGGGCGAAAAGACCGTCAGAACTGCCAGCGGAAGCCCGCATTCGCACCAAAGCCATGGAGTTTCTGGCCGAGGCTGGCATCGCCCCGCAGGAATGCGGCAAGGCCGGTTTTCGCGGATTGGGCCTCGATGCCGAGGCTCGCGCGCCCCAGAAGCCCGGGGCGCAGGGTCGCGCCGGTATAGCCGGCCGTGACCGAACGGATTTTCGGGCCGAGTTCCTGGGACACACGGAGGCTGGCAAAGGGGCGGAGCACGGTGCCGTCGGCGAGCACATGCGTCTTCGACAGGTCGAGACCGAATCGGGCCGTGGTCGTCTGGATTGAAGACCAGGTCGTGGTCGTGCCGCCGAAGGAGAGCGTGTCGAGTTCGGTCCGCGCGAAGACAAGGCCGGCGGAGGGAGCCAGGGTCAGCGTATCCGACAGGCGGAAGCGAACCTGCGCGTTGAGCAAGCCCGACCAGCCCGCACCCCCGACCCGGGTATTCTGGAAGCCGAGCGAGGTCGAGCCGAGTTTCATCGTGGCGGCATCGCGCCGGACCAGCGCGTCAAAGGTGAAACGGTCGTTCCGGAAAACGAGATAGGCACCGCCGAAAGGCGCATCCAGCGTGGCGCGGGCATCGCCGTTGCCGGCAGAGCCGAAGATCTGCCCGCCCATGGCGCCGATGATCGCATCCCAGCCGGTCGCGCCGATATTGTAGATCCCGGCATCCAGCGCCGTCTCGAAGCCGGCCAGCCGCGTCTGCATCACCGTGGTGCTCGTGCCGTTTGTGAACTCCGTCGGGACATGATGGGTATGGGTGGCGCCGATCCCGCGGGACCAGGACCCGATCGAGAAGGTGTTCGGTGCGGGATTGCGCGGGCCCGTCACATAGGGGCTCGCCGGCTCGGCCAAGGCATGCCGGAGATCATGCAGGCTGGCGACCGTGCCCAGCACACCGCCGACATTGGGCACATTGATGCCGGATAGCAATTGCAGCGAGCCGCCAAGATTCTCGGCCGTCTGCTGGTAGAGGCCCGAGCTGTCGACAACCAGGGCCCCGCCCTGGGAAAGGGTGGTGCCGTTGATCGTGTAGGTCGCGGTGCCGCTTCCCTGCACGATGGTGACCGTGCCGCCATGCACAGCCGCGCCGCCGATCCGGTTCAGCGTGACCGTCGTATGGCCGCTCGTTCCGCCCGACACGACGACCCTGTCCGCCGTGCGGGCGGCCAGATCGATATCCACGGCGAGGCTGCCGCCGCCGCCGCTATAGCCGCCCGTGATGGTCACGACATTGTCGGTGGCCCCGTTCTGCAGGTTGATATGCCCGGTATTGGCGAGCGTTCCCTGGACGGAGAGCGTGCCGGCCGACAGGGCAATGGTTCCCGCATTGCTGATCGTGCCGATCCCGCTCGACAGGGTGCCGCCATTCGAGAACAGGATCTGCCCGGCAGAGAGGTTGTTGATGGCTCCGGCATCGTTGATCACGCCGCCGGCCCCGACATTGATCACGGCATTGTTGTTGAGGGTATTGCCGGTGCCTTGCAGGGTGGCGCCGGCGCCGAGCGTGATCGTGCCGCCCTGGTTGCTGATCGTCCCCGCCGACAGGGTCAGCCCGGCGCCGAGCGTGATCGTGCCGTGGTTGGTCAGCGAAGACAGGCCAGTGAAATTGCCGCCGGTCACCGCGAGCGTCCCGGTCGTGTTGTTGAGGAAGGAACTGGTGGCGGTGGCGGCGCCCGTCACGTTGAACTGGCCACCATTGGTGATGGCGCCCTGCGCCGTGGTGCCGGCCTGATGCGTGAAGGTCCCGCCGGTAATGGTGATGCTGCCCGTCACCGTGCCGGAATTCGTCACGCTGCCTGCAGAGAGATTCAGGCCACCGAGCGAGCCCAGATTGGTGAAGGTGCCGCCGCTGAAGGACAGCGTCCCGGTGATGCTGGCGCCGGCCTGGTTGGTGACCGTGCCGGAATTCATGTCGATATTGCCGTCGATCGTGCCGAAATTCGAGACCGAGCCGCCCGTCAGGTTGATCAGGCCGGATACGCCACCGATGCTGTTGACGAGAAGATTTCCGGTTCCCGACATGTAGATCGGCGAGGTGAGGATGGCTTCGAGGGTCAGCGTCCCGGCGCTGATCAGCGTTTCGAAGACCGGGTAATCGACATTGAGCAGCGGCTGCCGGGGATTGGCGCCGTCATTGATGATGACCGTGGAGATGTTCTTCGGAAGCCGGTTCTCGACCCAGTTGTTCCCGGATGTCCAGAGATTGCTGACCGAGCCATCCCACGTATTGGCAGCAGCCTCGCGGCCAGCCGATGCCAGCACGGCGGCAACAGCAAGGGAGGAAAGGGCCGACTTCCGGAAGACAGGGCGGCGAGTGGGTTCCGTCACCTACGTTTTCCCTTCGGGCTCTCATCCTTGACGCCGACCTTCCGCACAGGAACTCGGCAGGACGAGCAGCGCGGAAGGGAGAGAAACGCATGCAGAAACGGTCAGACCGTCATCGTCATCACGCCACAAAGCGCAACATCACGCAGGAAGCATGAAGCCCATGCCCGAAAAGATATAGATAATCATGGTTAACCAGGCCTTAAGTCGGCCTGGAGGCGGGCCGGATTCAGGATTTCTTCTGGATGAGTTCCGCAATCAACCGGAATCCACGCCGCCTTGCATGTTCCAGCGGCGTGACGCCTTCGCGATCGGCCAGGCGTGGATTGGCGCCGGCATGGAGCAACGCATCGACAATCTCGACATAGGCCGGGCCACCATCGCCCAGAATCACCGCCTCGAGCAGGGCCGTCCAGCCGAGGCGATTGACATGGTCGACATTGATCCGGGTCTTCAGCAGCCGGTAGACCACCTCGACATGGCCGTAATGGCAGGCGGGGATCAATGCGGTGCCGCCATAGCGGTTGGTCGAGGCGAGATCGGCGCCATGGGCGAGCGTCATCTCCAGAATCTCAAGCCGGCCGCTGGCGCCGGCCAGCAGGAACGGCGAGTCGCTGATCGAGTCCTTGGCATTCACATCCGCCCCGGCCTGGATCAGGATGCGCGCGACCTCGACATGATTGCCCTGCACCGCGGCCAGAAGCGCCGTCCGGCCGGTCCTGTCCCGGGCATCGACCGGCACATTGATTCCGAGAAACCGTGCAACGGCATCCGCATCACCGGCGGAAGCGGCATGGATCATGGCGAGGGCGGATGCCTCGTCCCGGGAATGCGCGGCAGACAGCGTCGCAACCAGGGTGGATGCGGCGGACAGCACGATCAGGCTTCTCCGGGTTTCCATCAGCGGGCTCCTCGCCGGGCCGGACGGCATCCTGCCCCTGGGGAAAGGCTAGCATAGCGGCGTGACGAGGCGATTCACATTGCCGCGACGGCCTTCCCTTTGCCGCGCCATGCGATATGTCGAGGCGATGACAAGCCCCGCCTCTTCCGACCGGATCCTGGTCTGGTTCCGCAATGATCTGCGCCTCGCCGACAATCCGGCCGCAAGCGCCGCCCTCCGGGCCAAGGAAGCGCTGTTCGTCTATATCGAGGAGACGAATGCCGGACTCAGGCCGCGCGGCGGCGCGAGCCGGTGGTGGCTGCACCATTCGCTCGGGAGCCTTGCGCGCAGCCTTGCGGAACGCGGCCAGATCCTGCTGATCCTGAAGGGCGATTCATGCCAGCTCGTGCCGGCGCTGGCAAAGGGTTGCCGGATCGACAAAGTGGTCTGGAACCGGCGCTATGGCCAGCCTGACCGGAACATGGATGCCGCGATCAAGGCCGAACTCAAGGCCGCCGGCATCGCTGCCGAAAGCTTCAACGGCGCGCTGCTCTACGAGCCGATGGAGATCCGCTCCAAGGCCGGCGGGCCCATGCGCGTCTTCACCCCCTTCTGGCGGGCCTGCCGGGCGGCCCGCGAGCCGGACCGGCCGGTTGCCGCGCCGGACCGTTTGCCGCCGCCGATGACGCTCCCGGCGGGAGCGCCGGCCCTCGCCGATCTCGGATTGCTGCCGACACAGCCCGATTGGGCCGGCGGGTTGCGGGCCAGCTGGGAACCCGGCGAGGCGGGCGCGGCGGCGCGGCTCGCGGATTTCCTGGGCGGCCCGCTCCGGAACTACGGCGAGAACCGGAACCGTCCGGATTTTGTCTCCACCTCGCGGCTCTCGCCGCATCTGGCCTTCGGCGAGATTTCCCCGCGCCAGATCTGGCATGCGACCGAGGCCGCCCGGATGGCCGGGCAGGCCGCCGGCAACGCGGACGATATCCAGACGTTCTTTTCGGAACTGGGATGGCGGGAATTCTCCCATCACCTGCTCTTCCATTTTCCGACCTTGCCGCATGCGAATTACCAGCCGAAATTCGATGCCTTCCCCTGGCAGGACGATGCGGAAGGCCTCGCCGCCTGGCAGCGCGGCCAGACCGGCTATCCGATTGTCGATGCCGGGATGCGCGAACTCTGGCAGACGGGCTTCATGCATAACCGGGTGCGGATGATCGTCGCATCCTTCCTGATCAAGCACCTGATGATCGATTGGCGGCTTGGCGAAAGCTGGTTCTGGGATACGCTGTGCGATGCTGACCCGGCGAACAATGCGGCAAGCTGGCAATGGGTTGCAGGGTCCGGTGCCGATGCGGCACCCTATTTCCGGATCTTCAATCCGGTCACGCAGGGGGAGAAATTCGATCCGGACGGTGTCTATGTCCGTAAGTTTGTTCCGGAGCTGGCCCGCCTTCCGGACAAGTTCATCCACAAACCCTGGGAAGCGCCACATCCGATCCGCCAGGGTGCGGGTATCCTGCTCGGACAGACCTATCCCCAACCGGTTGTCCGGCACGAGCATGCCCGACAGCGTGCGCTTGCCGCCTTCCAGTCCCTCTCCGGAGAGCCTCTTTGAAAGGACATGCCTTGCGTATTGCGATTATCGGGAGCGGCATTGCCGGCCATGGCGCCGCCTACCAGTTGACCAAGGCCTATGGACCTGCCGCCGTCACTGTCTTCGAGAAGGAGCATCGTCCCGGCGGCCACAGTGCCACGGTCGACATCCTCTATGATGGGACCCCGATTTCGGTCGATACCGGCTTCATTGTCTATAACGAGCTGAATTACCCGCTGATGACGGCCCTGTTCGCCGAACTCGGCGTCGAGACGCAGCTTTCCGATATGGGTTTCGCCCTGTCGCTGGATGACGGCGCCTTCGAATGGTCCGGCCAGGACAAGGACGTGCTCGCCTCGATCTTCGCGCAGCCCTCGAATACCCTGCGGCCCGCCTTCTGGCGCATGCTCGCGGATATGATGCGGTTCAATGCCCGTGCGGTGAAGGATCTCGAGGCAGGCCGGCTGACCGGCATCCGGCTGGGCGATTACCTCGCCGCCGGTGGCTATGGTGCGTTCTTCCGCGACAATTACATCCTGCCGATGGGCGCGGCGATCTGGTCGATGCCCTCCTCCGCGGTGCTCGATTTCCCGGCGCAGAGCTTCGTGGCGTTCTTCAACAACCATCGGTTGCTGCACATGTCGCGGCCGCGCTGGCGGACCGTCAGCGGCGGAAGCCGCAATTATGTCCGGCTGCTGATCAACCGGTCCGGCCACCAGACGGTCTATGGCGATCCCGTGCTCGAGGTGCAGCGTGATGGCGAGGGCGTGCGGATCGTGCTGGAAAGCGGCCGGATCGAACGCTTCGATGCCGTGGTCATGGCCACGCATTCCGACACGGCGTCGGAACTGATCGCGGCACATTGGCCGGAGGAGGCGGCGGTGGTTGCCGATATCCGCTATGCCGAGGCCGATGTGTACCTGCATCGCGACCCCGCCTTCATGCCGCGGCGCAAGCGGGCCTGGGCGGCCTGGAACGTGCTGCGGAAGCCCGCGCGCGACGCCGCCCCCGTCACCGTCACCTACTGGATGAACCGGCTTCAGGGCATCGACCCGGCCCGCCCGCTTTTCGTGACGCTGAACCCGCCGGAGCCGCCGGAAGCCGGCTCGGTCTTCGGGCATTTCCGCTATGCGCATCCGCAATATGACCAGGCGGCCATCACGGCCCAGGGCCGCATGCCCGGGCTTCAGGGCCGGGGAAAGCTCTATTTCGCCGGCGCCTGGATGGGGTATGGTTTCCACGAGGATGGCCTGCGCGCCGGCTTCGAGGCCGCGGCCCGGCTGATCGAGGACCATGTCGGCCTTCGCGCGGCCGCCGATCAGGCCCTGGCCTGAAGGGAGCCCGATGACGCGCGACGATGACATGGCCTTCCCGCCACCGGATCTTCCCGCCGTCTTCTATGTCGGGCCGGTGATGCATGCCCGGTTCCGGCCGGTGCCGCACCGGTTCCAGTACCAGGTCTTCGCGTTGCTGGTCGATCTGGGCCGGCTGGAGGAAGCCGACCGGCTGTCGCGGTTCTTCTCCGTCGGGCGATTCAACCTGCTCGGCTTCGACATGCGGCCCCACGGCCCGAACCCGGGGGATGATCCATGTCAGGCCGTACCCCGTATGCTCAAGGAAGCCGGCTTGGTCGAGCCGGTGGAGAAGCTCTTTCTCCTTTGCTATCCTAGGGTTATGGGTTTCGTGTTCAATCCGCTCTCCGTCTATTTCGCCTATGGGCCTGCCAACAGGCTGGTCGGGGTTGTCTATGAGGTGCGGAACACGTTCGGCGAGCGGCATTCCTATGTCGCGCCGGTGCGGGATGGCGAGATCAGCGCGGCCGGCCTTCGGCAGAGCGCCAGCAAGCTTTTCTACGTCTCGCCCTTCCTGGACCAGGCAATGCAGTATCTTTTCCGGCTGCTCCCGCCGGGCGGCGAGCGGCTCAGCCTCCGGATCCTCGAAAAGGATCCGGACGGGCCGATGCTCGCGGCAACGTTTACCGGCCGGCCGGAACCCATCACCGATCACACCTGCCTGCGCCTCAGCTTCGGCATGCCGCTGATGACGCTGAAGGTCGTGGCGGGGATTCATTTCGAGGCCTTGCGGCTCTGGCTGAAGGGGATACGTTTTTTCTCCCGCCCGGCGCAACCGCCCGCGAGCAGCCATGACGGACGGTTTCTGGACGGCTATCATTTGGGGAAGAAGCCCGGTTCGACCGGGCCAGGGGAGACCGGGCATGCAGCCTGAAACACAGCAACCCGTTGTGCTGACGGCCACCAATGTCGGCAAGGCGACGCAGGGGCTGCCACGCACCATGCGGGCCGCGTTGCACTTCGCGACGGGGATCCGGCGCGGCCGGATCGATTTCATCCTGCCGACCGGCCAGCATTTCCGCATTGCCGGCACCGAACCCGGCCCGGAAGCCGAGCTGCACGTGCTCAACTGGCGCTTTGCCCGCCGGGTGATGTTCGCGGGCGATGTCGGCCTGGGCGAAACCTATCGCGATGGCGACTGGGACAGCCCGGATGTGACCTCCGTTGTGGCCTTGTTCGCTTCCAATGCCTATCTCGTGGAAAACTTCCTGGCCCGCTCTCCCGTTGCGCGGTTCGCGCTGCGGATCCGGCATCTTGTGGTCAACCGGAACACGAAGACCGGCTCGAAGCGCAATATCTCGGCCCATTACGACCTCGGGAACCGCTTCTATTCGAGCTGGCTCGACCGGGGCATGACCTATTCCTCGGCGATCTTCGAGCCCGGCGACAATGATCTCACCGCCGCGCAGGACCGGAAATACCGCGTCCTTGCCGATGCCATGGGCGTCCGCCCGGGCGATCATGTACTGGAGATCGGCTGCGGCTGGGGCGGCTTCGCCGAATTCCTCGCACGGGAACGCTCGGCCCGGGTGACGGCGCTGACGATCAGCCGCGAGCAATACGAATACGCCCGGCAGCGCATTGCCCAGGCCGGTCTGTCCGACAAGGTCGAGATCCGCTTCCAGGATTACCGCGACGAAACCGGCGTCTATGACCGGATCGGCTCGATCGAGATGTTCGAGGCCGTCGGCGAGAGCTACTGGCCGCATTTCTTCCGGACGCTGAAGGAAAGGCTGAAGCCCGGCGGCACGGCGGGGCTGCAGATCATCACCATTCCCGATCATTTCTTCGAGGATTACCGGCGGAATGTCGACTTCATCCGCCGGCACATCTTCCCGGGCGGCATGCTGCCCTCACCCTCGCGCCTCGGCGATCTCGCGCGCGAAGTGGGCCTGAAGCAGGAGGCCGAGCGGATTTTCGGCGGGGATTATGCCGAGACGCTCCGGCAATGGCGCGACAATTTCGAGAGCTCATGGCCGCGCCTGCTGCCGATGGGCTTCGACGAGCGGTTCCGGCGGCTCTGGCGCTACTATCTCTGCTATTGCGAAGCGGGTTTCGACGTCGCCACGATCGATGTCCGGCAGATCGTCTACCGCCGGCATTGACCGGCCGGGGTGCCGCTCGGGCGGCACCGGCGCGGGGATGGATCAGGGCTGCTTGCCCTTGTCGTTCCAGCCGGTCGACCAGCTGACGAGCGGCAGGTACCAGCTGCGCGGCAGCATGCGCAGGAATTTCAGGAAATAGGTGAAGCGCCGCGGGAAGGTGATCTCGAAGGCCGTGGTTTCCATGCCATCGAGGACGCGCTTCGCGGCGGGCTCGACATCCATCAGGAAGGGCATCGGGAAAGGGTTTGTCGCTGTGGCCGGGGTACGGATGAAGCCCGGGTTGACCACCTGGATCAGGATGCCTGCCAGATCGCCGTCAAGACGCAGCGATTCCGCCATGTTGATCAAAGCGGCCTTGGTCGCGCCATAGCCTGCCGAGGTCGGCAGGCCGGAATAGCCGGCCACCGAGGCATTCAGCACCACCTGCCCGCGCCCGCGCGGCACCATGAAGGGCACCAGGGCATCGAGGGCGTTGATCGTGCCGCCGACATTGACCGCGAAGCTGCGATGCATCTTCCCCGCCTCGAACGGATGCAGCCGGACCGGCAGGTAGATGCCGGCATTGAGGAAGGCACGGGCGATGGGGCCATGCTCGGCCTCGACGCGCTTCACCGCTTCGGCCATGGCCTCAGCATCGGTCACGTCGGCCGGCGCGGGAATGATGCGGCCGGGGAAGCCTGCGGCCGCTTCGGCAAGGGCCGCCAGTTCATCCGGGCGGCGCGCGGTGGCAACGACGCGCCAGCCGCGGCGGGCCGCCTCCAGCGCGACAGCATAGCCGATGCCGGAACTGGCGCCGGTGATCCAGAACAGCCCGTCTTCCGGCTTGGCGACGACCGGTTTCAATGGCTTACGAAGCGATTGACCAACCGCCCGAATGTGCCCGTCAGGCGAAGCGGCGCATCCATCACGGCGAAGCAGATGCATTCCTCGTCGGCATCGGCCACGGGCACATGGTCGAGATGCTCGTCGGCGATCACCATGTCGCCGCGGCGGTAATGGCCCGTCTCGTCAGTGAAGCCGCCCTGCAGGACCAGGGTAACCTCGGCACCCTCATGGGAATGCTGCGGCATCTTGCGGCCGGCGCGGATGCGGTACAGGACGGCGCGGGTCTCGTCGTCGGTCTCCAGCCGGAATTCCTTCACGCCCGGAAGGACCGAGCGGAAAGCGAGATCATCGATCGACTTGCCGAAGAGGTGGCGGAGCGAACGCGGCTCGAGCGCCTGGCGCTCGGCGATGGCAGCCTCGACCGGACCAGCCGAGAAGATCGCGTCGAGGCGGGCATCGCGACCGCGGATGGAAACCGGTTCCTGCGTGACAACCGAGCGGGAAAGACCTTCTTCGAGCCGGGCCACGAAACCACGGTTGACCGGAGAGAGTTCCAGATGGGCCCCGACAAGCGCATGCAAGGCGCGGGGCAATGTGCCGGCGGCATAGCCCGCGAGCATCAGCTCAAGCGGTTGGCCGTCCTGAATGTGGTTCGTCGCTGACACGAAGTTTGACTCCCGCCCGTTCCCGAAAAGCGTTCCGCCCGATTGACGACTAACTGTCGAAGATCGTGCACCTATCTGCTCGCTCTACGCCCTGCAATCCGTTTTGGATCATCGGCCGCGACTCGTGCAGCTGGACAAAAGGCGTAATCCCCCGGGGCGGGGCTGCGCAACGGGGCCCATTGCCGCAGAAAGAGGGGTGGATGATCCCGACGGAACGGGCTTCATTCCCGCCTGCGCTTCGCTATAGTGCGGCTCCCTTCCCGCATGCCAGCGAGCCCGGATTTGACCGAAACGCCCGAATTGCCGCCCTTCCCGGCGACCCGCCTGCTCTTTCGCGACGATGCCTACCTGAAAAGCGGCAAAGCCCGCGTGATTGGCCGGTTTTCAGACTATCTGGTCCTGGATTGCACGCTGTTCTATCCGGCCTCCGGCGGGCAGCCCTCGGATGCCGGGCAGCTTGTCAAATCCGGTGGACACAGCCTGCCGGTCGGCGAATTGCGCTATCTTGACGCAGCCAAGACGATCGTTGGCCACAAGCTTCCGGAAGGCGAGGATCCCGCACGCTGGGACGGAGCGGAAATCGGGATGGAACTCGATTTCGCGCGCCGCTTCCGGCTGATGCGGATGCATTCCGCCTTGCACCTGCTCTCGGTTGCGCTGCCCTATGCCGTCACCGGCGGGGCGATCGGCCTCGATGACGGACGGCTCGATTTCGACATTCCCGAAGCGGGCCTCGAGAAAGAGGCGATCACCGCCGAGCTCAACCGGCTGATCTCGGCCGAAGCGGAGATCACCGCGCGCTGGATCAGCGATGCGGAACTCGACGCCAATCCCCAGCTCGTGAAGACCATGTCGGTCAAGCCGCCGCGCGGCTCGGGCCAGATGCGGCTGGTCGAAATTGCCGGGCTGGACCTCCAGCCCTGCGGGGGCACGCATGTGCGGAACACGCGCGAGATCGGGCCGATGCTCGTCACCAATATCGAGAAGAAGGGCAAGCAGAACCGCCGCGTGCGGATTGCGTTCGCCGAACAGCAGGGACCTGCCACATGATCAACATCTTCAAGGACATTCCCTTCGTCACCACGGCGGAGGTTGCCGCGATGATCGGCAAGCCCGGGATCCGGGTGGTCGACGGCTCCTGGCATCTGCCGCCGACGGGCCGGAAGGGCGCGGCGGAATATCTCGAGGCCCATCTGCCGGGGGCTGTGTTCTTCGATATCGATGTCATCTCCGACCCTGCCAGCACCCTGCCCCATATGCTGCCGGAGCCCGCCTTCTTCGCCGGGAAGGCCGGCGCGCTCGGCCTGTCGGAGGGCGACACGATCCTCGTCTATGACCAGCTCGGCCTGTTCACGGCGCCGCGCGTGGCCTGGATGCTGCGCCTTTATGGAGCCCGCGATGTCCGGATCATGGAGGGGGGCCTGCCGCGCTGGAAGGCGGAGGGGCGCCCGGTGGAAGCGGGCATGGCCAATCCGCCGGCCGCGACCTTCACCGCCCGGCTGGACCGGTCCAGCGTGGCCGATCTCGACCGCGTGGCCGAGGCCCTGCAGAACGGCTCGGCGCAGGTTGTCGATGCCCGTCCGGCCGCCCGCTTCCGCGGCGATGCGCCGGAGCCGCGCCCCGGCGTCCGGGCCGGGCACATGCCGGGCAGCCTCAACCTGCCTTTCGATGCCATCGCCGCCAACGGGGCGCTGAAGGATCCGGAGGCTTTGCGCGAGGCGATTGCCGCAGCCGGGATCGATCCGTCCAAGCCGGTCATCTGCTCCTGCGGTTCCGGCGTCTCGGCCTGCATCATCGCCATGGCCATGAGCCGGGCCGATGTGCCCGTGGCGGCGATCTATGACGGCTCCTGGGCCGAATGGGGCAGCCGGGAGGACTTGCCGCTCGGGACGGGCGCACCGAAGGGGATCTGAACCCCTTTCCATCCTTCAATCGCAACGCAAAAAGGCGCCCGGGAGGGCGCCTTTCCGGAATTGGTGCAGGCCTGTGCAAATCAATGCAGGATCTGGCTGAGGAACAGCTTGGTCCGCTCGTGCTGCGGATTCTTGAAGAACTCGTTGGGCTCGTTCATCTCGACGACCTGGCCCTGATCCATGAAGATCACCCGGTCGGCGACCTGGCGGGCAAAGCCCATTTCATGGGTCACGCACATCATGGTCATGCCCTCTTCGGCGAGGCTGACCATGGTGTCGAGCACTTCCTTGACCATTTCCGGGTCGAGCGCCGAGGTTGGCTCGTCGAAGAGCATGATCTTCGGGCTCATGCAGAGCGAGCGGGCAATCGCCACGCGCTGCTGCTGGCCGCCCGAGAGCTGGCCCGGATACTTGTTCGCCTGTTCCGGGATCTTGACTCGGGCGAGGTAATGCATCGCCACTTCCTCGGCTTCCTTCTTCGGCATCTTCTTCACCCAGATCGGGGCGAGCGTGCAGTTCTCGAGGATGGTGAGATGCGGGAACAGGTTGAAGTGCTGGAAGACCATGCCGACATCGCGGCGGATCTCGTCGATCTTCTTGAGGTCGTTGGTCAGTTCCGTGCCATCCACCACGATGGAGCCCTTCTGGTGCTCCTCGAGCCGGTTGATACAGCGGATCATCGTGGACTTGCCGGAACCCGACGGGCCGCAGACGACGATCTTCTCGCCGCGGGTGACCTTGAGGTTCACGTCCTTGAGCACATGGAACTCGCCATACCATTTGTGCACGCCGACCATTTCGACCGCGGTATCGTGCTTGAGCGGCGTCGGCTTGAGATTCAACAGAGCCATGAGGTTACTCCCTTACCTCTTGTCAGCCACGGAAAGCCGCCGCTCCATCGCGCGGGCGTAGCTTGCCATGCCATAGCAGAACATGAAATAGACGATCGCGGCGAAGGCATAGCCTGTCGGCGAGGTCGTCGGCGCAGCCCATTGCGGATCGATGCGGGCGGTCTCGATCGCCTTGAGGAAGTCGAAGATGCCGACGATGAGCAGCAGCGACGTATCCTTGAACAGACCGATATAGGTGTTCACGATATTGGGGATCGTGACCTTCAGCGCCTGCGGCAGGATGATGAGGCGCATCATCTGCCAGTAGCCGAGGCCCATCGCCATCGCGCCCTCGTACTGGCCCTTCGGCAGGGCCTGAAGGCCGGCACGCACCACTTCGGCCATATAGGCTGAAGCGAAGAGGCCGATCCCGACCAGTGCGCGCAGCAGCTTGTCCACCGTGATGTTGTCCGGCAGGAAGAGCGGCAGCATCGTGTTCGCCATGAAGAGCACCGTGATCAACGGCACGCCGCGGACGAACTCGATGAAGAGCACCGAGAAGAACTTGACGACGGGCAGCCTGGACCGCCGGCCCAGGGCCAGCAGGATGCCGAGCGGCAGCGAGGCGACGATGCCGACGCCGGCCACGACCAGCGTGACCATCAGGCCACCCCAGCGCGCGGTATCCACCGCCGGCAGGCCGAGCCAGCTGGCCCCGCCGAGCAGGTAGTAGGAGACGACCGGCAGCACGATCAGGAAATAGATCATGCCGATATCGCGGCGCGGGGCCTTCAGCCAGAGCATCCAGGCGACACCGATCGTCCCGAGGACGAAGAACAGGTCCACCCGCCAGCGCTCGTCGACCGGGTAGAAGCCGTAGATGAAGAAGCTGAACCGATCCCGCACGAAGGCCCAGCAGGCGCCCGGCAAGATGCCGTTCTTCGCGATGCAGGCCTCGCGGTCCGCGCCGGACCAGACCGCATCGAAGAACAGGAAGTTGAGGAAGCCGGGGATGCTGATATAGGCCAGGGCCGCAGCCACGACTGTCAGCAGGATGTTCCCCGGCGAGGAAAACAGGTTGTCCCGCACCCAGGCGAGCGGACCGATCAGGCTGCCCGGGGGCGGCAGGACCGGCGCCGCTTCCTGGCGGACATAGACCTTGGAGGCGGGTGAAACGACTTGAGACTTCATTCGCTCCTCCTCAGCGCTCGACCAGGGCTTTGCGGGAATTGTACCAGTTCATCACCAGCGAGGTGACGAGGCTGATCGTGAGATAGACCGCCATGGTGATGGCGATGACCTCGACGGCCTGGCCGGTCTGGTTCAGCACCGTGCCGGCGAAGACCTGCACCAGATCCGGATACCCGATGGCCACGGCCAGCGAGGAATTCTTGGTGAGGTTCAGATATTGCGAGGTCAGCGGCGGGATGATGACCCGCATGGCCTGCGGGATGACGACGAGATCCAAAGTCGGCCCGGGGCGAAGGCCGAGGGCATAGGCGGCCTCGGTCTGGCCCTTGGACACGGCCTGGATGCCGGCGCGCACCACTTCCGCGATGAAGGCCGCGGTGTAGATGACGAGGCCGAGCAGCAGGGCCACGAATTCCGGGAAGATCTGCACGCCGCCGCGGATATTGAAGCGGCCGAGATCCGGGATGTTGAAGCTCAGCGGCTGTCCGGCCACGAAATAGACCAGCAGCGGCAGGAGGAGGATCAGGCCGATACCGACCAGCAGGACAGGCGATTGCTGCCCGGATCTTTCCTGCCGGAGCCGGGCCCAGCGGCCATAGGCGAAATAGCCCATGAGGCCGGCGGCCAGAGTCCAGGTCACCCACGAGAAATTGGCGCCGAAAACCGGCTCGGGCATGAAGAGGCCGCGATTGTTGAGGAAGAACCCGCCGGGCATGTTCACGGAATCGCGGACTTCCGGCAGCGCCTTGAGCACCGCATTGTACCAGAAGAGCAATTGCAGCAGGAGCGGCGTGTTCCGGATCACCTCGACATAGATCGCGGCGAGCTTGTTGACGAGGAAGTTCTTCGACAGCCGCGCGACGCCGATGATGAAGCCGAGGATCGTGGCGAGGACAATCCCGACACCTGCCACCAGCAGGGTGTTGAACAGGCCGACCCAGAAGGCGCGGCCATAGCTGGAGGTGGTCTCGTAGGGAATGAGGCGCTGGCCGATATCAAACCCGGCCGTGTTGTTCCAGAAACCGAAACCTGTCGCGATCTTCTGCTTGGTCAGGTTGGAGATGGCATTGTCCGCCGCCGTGTAGAACAGGAACATCACGACGACAAAAAGGAGCGCCTGGAAAAGGTAACCGCGTTTCTCAGGATCATTCCAGAAGGCAACGTGCGGCTTGTCGTCCCCGCCCGTTCCGCCCGCCTTCGGGGCATCGACCGAACTCATTGAAGTCTCCCCACTTCAACTCTGTGGGAGAGATGCCTGCGCAGCCAGACATCGTCTGCACGCCCGCACGCATACCGGCAGCCACCCCGTCAGAAACCGGCCAACCGGTTTCCGGTGTCACACCCGCGATTTACGCCCGCCCGATGGCCGGCGACAATCGCTCTCCCCCTAGACACAATAAAAAAGGGGGACGGCCGACAGGCAGCCATCCCCCGGATAGCGATCCTTAGCGGATCGGCGGCGCGTATTGCAGGCCGCCCTTGGACCACAGCGCATTGACGCCGCGGGCGATCTTCAGGCGCGAGCCGGCGCCGACGTTCTTGTCGAACGACTCGCCGTAATTGCCGACATGCTTGATGATCCGGTAGGCCCAGTCATTGGTGAGGCCGATGGCTTCGCCGAACTTGCCTTCCGTGCCGAGCAGGCGCTTCACGTCCGGGTTGGTGGACTTCAGCATCTCGTCGACATTGGCCTTGGTCACGCCGAGTTCCTCGGCGGTCACCATGGCGTAATGCGTCCACTTGACGATATCACCCCACTGGTTGTCACCATGGCGCCAGGCCGCACCGAGCGGCTCCTTCGAGATGATTTCCGGCAGGACGATGTGATCGTCCGGGGCCGTCAGCTTCAGGCGCTCGGCATAGAGGCCCGAGGCGTCCGTGGTGAACACGTCGCAACGGCCGGCATCATAGGCCTTGATCGTCTCGTCCGACGAGGCGAAGGCGACGACTTCGTACTTCAGCTTGTTGGCGCGGAAGAAGTCGGCGAGGTTCAGCTCGGTGGTGGTGCCCTGCTGGGTGCAGACCGAGGCGCCCGAGAGTTCCATCGCCGAGGCGATCTTCAGCTTCTTGCGGACCATGAAGCCCTGGCCGTCATAGTAGTTGACCGGGCCGAATTCGAGGCCCAGCTGCGTGTCGCGCGACATGGTCCAGGTGGTGTTGCGGACGAGGACGTCCACTTCGCCGGACTGGAGGGCCGTGAAGCGATCCTTGGCGGAAAGCGGAACGAACTTGACCTTGGTGGCATCGTTGAAGATGGCCGCAGCGACCGCGCGGCAATAATCAACGTCCAGACCGGTCCAGTTGCCCTGCGCGTCCGGCTGGCCGAACCCGGCAAGACCGGTATTCGAGCCGCATTGCAGCACGCCACGGCTCTTGACCTGGTTGAGGGTTTGCGCGGAAGCCGAACCGGCCGCCATCACGAAGGCGGCGCCAACGGCAACCGACATCAGTACTTTCTTCATTAACTCGTCTCCCCGAGTGTTTCATTGCTCCTGACGCCAGCGCTCGGATACGGCGCCGAAGGGATGCTCCCATTCGCGGCAGGAATTTTCATTGCAGGCGATCTTAGACGAAAGGTCAAGGGCAAATCGGGCAATTTCGCCCTGCAGATACGGCAAATCATGAAATTTCAGACCATGATTTAGGGAATTCCAGATGCAAATGGTGAAATTTCGGCAGGGTGAGAGGCAAAAGGGCAGAGCGACCAAAATCGAGGCGCAGCCGACCCCCGCTTGAAAAATTTTTATTCCATGATAATATCCAATCAAAGAGAATTTTTCTTGTTACGCATCGACAATGAGAATTATGTCATGAAACAGCTGTCAAACGAAGAAAAACAATCCATGGGCGAGGATACCCGGCTTGTGCTGGCCGGGCGGAATACCGGCGAGACCCATGGTTTCGTCAATGTCCCGCCTTTCCGGGGCTCGACCGTGGTCTATCCCGATGCGGCATCCTGCCTCGCGGGGCGCAACCGCTTCACCTATGGCCGCCGCGGCAATCCCACGATGGAAGCCCTGCAGCAGGCCTGGTCCGAGCTGGAAGGCGCCGCCGGCACCGTGATCTGCCCTTCGGGTGCCTCGGCCTGCTCGACCGCCCTGCTCTCCTGCCTCAAGACCGGCGATCACCTGCTGATGGCCGATTCAACCTACCGGCCGACGCGGGCCTTGTGCAACGGCCTCCTTGCCCGGTACGGCGTCGAGACGACGTATTACGATCCGATGATCGGCGCCGGGATCGAGGCGTTGATCCGGCCGAATACCCGCGCGATCTACATGGAAAGCCCGGGCTCGCAGACCTTCGAGGTGCAGGATGTGCCGGCGATCGTCGCGGTTGCGAAGAAGCACGGGATCACGACGCTGATCGACAATACCTGGGCGACGGCCCTGCTGTTCAGGCCGCTCGATTTCGGGGTCGACATCTCGATCAATGCGGCCACCAAATATCCCTCCGGCCATTCCGACGTGCTGATCGGGCTGGTGGCCGCCAACGAAAAGGCCATGCCGGCCTTGCTGGCGACCCATGGCGATCTCGGCCTCTATCTCGGCCCGGATGATGTGTTCCTCACCCTGCGGGGCCTGCGGACCATGCCGTTGCGGCTGCGCGAGCAGGGCGCGAATGCGCTGGCCGTGGCACAGCATCTCGACCAGCATCCGCGGATCCGCCGCGTGCTGCACCCCGCCCTGCCCTCCTGCCCCGGCCACGAATTCTTCAAGCGCGATTTCAAGGGCGCCTCGAGCCTGTTCGCGATCATTCTCGACGCGACCACGGATGCGCAGGTCATTGCCTTCCTCGACCATCTGAAGCTGTTCGGCATGGGCTATAGCTGGGGCGGGTTCGAAAGCCTCGCCGTGCCATTCGATTGCACGACCTACCGCTCGGCGACGCCGTTCAACCCGGGCGGCCGGGCCATCCGGCTGAATATCGGGCTCGAGACCCCGGCTGATCTCATGGCTGATCTCGATGCGGCGCTGGCGGCGATGCCGAAGGCGTAAGCCGGTTCAGGGCGCGAGCCATTCCTTGCGGATGAGGCTTGCGCCTTCCCAGGCAAAGATGGCCCGGCGATGCCCGCCATGGGCGAGGTAGAGCGTTTCCATGGTCTCGACGGTGATCCGGAGAACCGCGAAATTGGCCTCGCCCTCCGCCAGTTCCGGCGAATGCGAGGCCGGCAGGGCGAAATCGCCACCCGCCCCGATGGGCGTGCCCGGCGCCGGCCGGGTGCCGTAGCATGCCTGGCTCATCGGCTGGGATTGCTGCCAGGCCTGGCGGGCCGCGTCATCGCCATGGCTGATCACGGCCAGGCCGGTCATCCGGACCTGCAGCTTCATGCCGGGGTCATAGACATGCACGGCCGCATGGGAATTGGCCGCGATCTCGGCCACCTTCCCGGCCCGGATATCCGTGTGGAACCGCAGCCGCCGGAGCGCAGGCTCGACGCCGCGCAGGATCATGGTGCGCAGGCGCGGGGCGCCGTCATGGCCGGATGTGGCGATGGTCGGATGGTGGAAGGCCGAGCGGCGCGCCGACGCCCCGACACCAAGGCAACGCCAGACCTCGGCGAGGGTGGCATCGAGATCATCCCAGGGGACGGTGCCGGGCTGCTGCACGATCAATCCCCCTGCGAGGCCACCTTGCCGCGTTCGCGACGCTCTTTCGCGATCAGGGCGAGATTGCGGAAATAGATGAAGAAGCTCATCGCCTGGCCGAGAATGATCACAGGGTCGCGCTTGTGGATCCCATAGGCCAGCACGATCGCCGCGCCGCCGATCGAGAAGAACCAGAAGGCCAGCGGCACCACCGATCGCCCCGCGCGCTCGCTGGCGATCCATTGCACGATGAAGCGGGCAGCGAAGAGCAACTGCCCGAAAACGCCCAGCACGGCCCACCATGTGAAATTGGTGATGAAGACATCATGCAGGAACGAATTGAGATGGGTAGAAAGCTGGATCAGCATGTCAGGCTCCCGGCGCCACGCCGATCTCGACCACGGGCGGGGTGGGACGCTTCCGCTTGATCAGCCACCAGACGCCGGCCAGATCGAGCACACCAACCCGCAGACGGCCCCAGAAGCCGTAATTCGACACGCCGGACCCCCGGGGGCGATCGACGACATCGAGATGCGCCACGACATGGCCTTCGCGCTTGACGAGCGCCGGCATGAAGCGATGGATCGCATCGAAATACGGCAAGGCGAGATAGACCTGCCGGGGAAAGGCCTTGAGGCCGCAGCCGGTATCCCGTGTGCCATCCTTCAGGATGGCGCCGCGGATCCGGTTGGCCTGCCGCGACTGCCAGCGCTTGAAGGGCGTGTCCTTCCGACCGACGCGCTGGCCCTGGACGATACCGACCTGCCCCTCGCCCTCCTGCAGCAGGCGGATCATCTGCGGGATGAAGGCGGGGTTGTTCTGGCCGTCGCCGTCCAGCGTGGCAATGTAGGTGCCGCGGGCGAAGCGCACGCCGGAGCGGATCGCTGCGGATTGCCCGCCGCTCCGGGCATGGCGGAGCTGGCGCAATTGCGGGTAGCTGCCGCGCAGATTGGCGAGGATGGTCGGCGTCTCGTCGGCCGAGCCGTCATCAACGAAGATCACCTCGAAAGCCGGCCCCGATTCCAGCGCAGCGACAATCTCGGCCAGGAGCGGCGCCACATTGCCTTCCTCGTTCCGGACAGGAACGACCACCGAGACCAGCGGCACGGCCCCGGCAACGTCCCGGCCCTCGGGGGTGATATCAGCTTTGTCCACGCGGCGCTCCGTTCCTGGCTCAGCGGCGGACATACACGGCGATGTCGAGGACGCGCAACCGTCGCTGCTTGTCGAGCGCCGCATTGATGTTCACCCCCCGGACGCGGGTGACGAGGGCGGGCGCGGTCCGCCCCTGCAGGGCCGCGCGGAAGGCTTCCTCGGAAGCCCGCTCGATGAAGGCGATGCGGCAGCCCTCGCCCTCGCGATCGATGAAGGCGGCAGCGCCGGCAGCATCGGTCATCCGCAGTTCGGTCGCCGTGAGGAAGACGAGGCTCGGCTCGCGATAGCCAACCGTCGCATAGGCGGGGCTGGCACAGCCCGTGGCCCGGGCGGCCTCGGCGAGGCGCGGCGAGAGGTTGAAGGCCTTGAGCATGGGCAGCCCGTTCGGATAGGCGGCCAAAGTCAGCATCAGGCTGGCGGCCAGGCCGGCCACCAGCGCGCGGACCGGCTTGGCATGCCGTGCGAGCATCCAGGTGGCATAGAAGCCGAGGATCGCGGCGAGGATCAGGAACGGCAAGGCCAGGAACGGCAGCCGGAGGATGGCGAGGCCTTCCTCAAGCACAAGGAACAGCCCGGGCACGCCGATCAGGAAGACCAGCGGCACCAGCATCAGCAGGAAGGCCGCCAGCCCCCGCGCCCAACGCTGCTGCATCAGGCCCGACCGTTCGGCCGCGATCATGATGAGGATGGCGATGGCGGGATAGACTGGCAGGACGTAATGCGGAAGCTTGGTCGGCACGACCTCGAGGATCAGCCAGAACGGCACGATCCAGGCGAGGAGGAAGGCCACGCCGTCATCCCGCCGCTCACGCCAGGCGAAGGGGATGGCCAGCAGGGCCAGCGGCGCTGCCGGCCAGAACGTCACCCAGAATACACCGAGATAGGTGCCGGGCGGGGCGCCGTGCTTTTCCTGCGCCGAGCCGACCTTGGCCAGCATGTCCTTTCCGAGTGACTCGGCGAAGAAGCTGCTGCCGGCCTTGGCGAGCATCAGCGACAGCCAGGGCAGGACGACCAGCGCGACGATCAGCAGCCCGAGGCCCGGCCGCATGCCCTTTGCCCAGCCGAGATCCCGGTCGCGCCAAGCCATGACCGCGAGCGCGAGGACCGCAACAAACGGCGTGATCGGCCCCTTGATCAGGACGGCGGCTCCCATGGCCAGCCAGAACAGCACGAGATGCCGCTGCGTCAGGCCGGGGGCGATACCCGGCGACCGGCTGGCCAGATAGGCCCGGGCCATGAAGCCGAAAGCGGCGACACTCAGCGCGCCGAGAACGGCATCGGTCTTGGCGAGGCGGGCCTCGACCCCGAGCAGCACGGAGCCCGCCATCATCAGCGCGGCCAGCAGCGCCCCCTCGCGGGAGAGGAAGGCCAGGGCGGCCCAGTAGGTCAGCAGCACCATCGCGATGGCGCCGAGGAAGGAGGGCACGCGGTAGAGGCCGATCGTCCGGCGGGCATCGGGCACGCCCAGCCACTCGCCGACCGAGACGGTGGCGCTCTGCAGCCAGTAGATGCCGACGGGCTTCTTGTGGCGCGCTTCCTCCTGGAAGCGGATATCGACGAAGTCCCCGGTCTCCAGCATCTGCTTCGAGGCCTGCGCGAAACGGGGCTCGTCGCGGTCCATCGGCTGGAGCGACATCTGCCCCGGCAGGAAGAAGCAGGCGGAGAGGAGCGTCAGCGCCAGCACCGCCCGGAGATGCGTGCGGGTCAGCGCATGAAGGACACCGCGCCAATCATGCTGGAACAGGGCCGAGACGGGATTGGGCATCAGCGGTCACTCGCTTGGCCGGCCTTGGGCGCCGGCGGAGCGATTCCCCCGGGCGACCCTGCCGCTCACATTTTGATTCACCAGCAAAATCAACACGCCATCGGACGTCGATCATGCGGACTTCGGAGGCGTATGTGCGCCCTCTGAGAATTTGATTCAAGACGACAATGACAGAAAGTCGCGATGGCCCGGCCGAAACCGAATCTTAACATCGGCGAGTCTATCTGCGCCGGCCCTGCACGGACCGTTCCGGCGATTTCCCTGCAACTTCCACCCGAACGGGCAAGACAATGTGCTTAGACGGCACATGAAGTCGCGGAATCAATTTCTGAAGAAATATGGATAACGCTTTGTTATCCTGCGGTTTTGGCGACCCCTGCAGGGCTCGAACCTGCGACCTCATGCTTAGAAGGCACGCGCTCTATCCAGCTGAGCTAAGGGGCCGATCCGCGCGGGGCGCCGATCTCAATGCGTCCAGGTGCCGATCCGGTCGAACCGGAAATTGTCCGAATAGGCCATGGGGCGACGCGACGCCTGGCGCGGCTCCTCGACCCGGTAGGCCAGGCCGTTGCGGGTCGCATAGGCGATGGCCTCTTCCTTCGTCTCGAACCACAGCTTGACCTGCGAGAGCGTATCGGCGGAGCTGGTCCAGCCCATCAGCGGCTCGATGCTACGCGCCTGCCGGTCCGGCTCGAACTCGAGCAGCCAGCGCCCGGTCTTCGCCGTTCCGGACTGCATGGCCGTCTTGGCCGGGCAATAGATTCTGGCGGTCATTGCGGAGCCCCTTCTTCGATACGCCGCGACGGGCGAACCCGATTCGCGGCCGGACGTGAACCCCCGGGAGGCTGGCCCAAGGGCCGGGCCGGATCAACGGGATTCCGATGGTCAGGCGTTTGCACGCTCGCGCGGGGCGCGTCAACTGCCCGAAAGGGCTTCCTCCGGATCCGGGGATGCGAAGATGGTCGGGGTAGCAGGATTCGAACCTACGACCTGTAGTACCCAAACCTGTTACCAACCCTTGAAATATATAGCTTTTTCCTGTAAACTGAGTCTCATTCCAGGGCAAAATATCAATGACTTACGGGTGAATTGTAAACCGCCAAACGCCGGTTAGTTTGCGCTTTGGTCATTTGACCACACGCAATTGTGGCCTCGGCTTTTGAACCGGTTCAATTCCATAGAGCTGCTGTACGTCGCTCTCACTCATCCGAAGCAAGGCTGCAAAATCAGAGCATGAGTAGCCAAGTTCGTCTGCATGAAGCGACAAAACTTGACCGAAAAGTCGCGTTGGCTCGGGCGGAAATTGAGTCTCCTCTGGCTCCGTCTTTCGCCACCCTCTTGCACTCAATTGTCGCCACAAATATCCAGACTGGCTATCCGTAATCAGACCCGCAGCGCCCGCTCTATAAAGCAACGAAGCAACGGAGACTCGCCAGTAGCGCTTCAGCTGTACAAGGCGCTCAAGCGTCACCCGGCCACCGATGAGGTCCGATCGAAGTTGAGCCGCAGGTGCCAAGAACTCACCCGCGAAGGTATCGGCCTCCTCCTCCATGCTGTCGGTCGGGATGGAGTGCATGAGTAGATGACCAAGCTCGTGCGCCAGAGAATGA
>JAIXSR010000042.1 GCA_027484605.1 Hyphomicrobiales bacterium
GCCTGGGATGTGGCGAGATCGCCGGGATAGCGGTCATTCGGTGTGGTGAGGGTGACGCGGAAACCCTGCGGATAGCCGGCCTCCGCCAGCAGCCGTCGTGCCTCTGCGGGATCGTAGGGCGGGACGCCGATCTCGGGGTTATAGGAGTAGCTGCCCTCCGGCAGCCATTGGCCCGTCGGGATGGCGGCACCGTGCATGATCCGCTCGGCCAGCGCGCGGCGGTCGATGGCAATGGAAAGCGCCCGGCGGATTCGGAGGTCATGGAACGGATTGCGCGGCAGGCGCTGGCCGTTGTTGTCGGTGACGCCCGGTACGTCGCCCCCCTCGCGCGAGAAGTCGGGCTGGAGGTAGATCAGCCGCACGCCCGTCGTCTCGGCGATGGTCAGCCGGGTCTCGCGGCGCAGCCGCGGCAGGTCGGCGCCGGGTACCTGGTCGATCAGGTCGACATCGCCGGCGAGGAGGGCGGCGGTGCGCGCACCGTCATTGGCGATGAAGCGGAAATTCACCCGCGCCCAGGGCTGCGCAGGGCCCCACCAAGCGTCGTTGCGGGTGAAGCTGGCGCCCTCGCCGGGACGGTAGCCGGCGAAGCGATAGGGGCCGGTGCCGATGGCCGCGCTGCCACGGTTGTAGTCGGGCGGATTCGCATCGGTGCCAGCGTGGCGCGAGATGATCTGGACCGAGGCGAGGTCGTTGGGCAGCAACGGGCTGGGCTGCGCCGAATGGAAGCGGACGGTCCCCGCATCCACCACCTCCACGCGGGTGATGGCGCGCACTGCACCGGCGAAACCGCCGGGGCTGCCCTGGACATGTGGGACGCGCGCGACGGTGAAGGCGACGTCGTCGGCGGTGAAGGGCTGGCCGTCCTGCCAGGTGACGCCGGGGCGCAGGCGGAATTCCCAGACCGTCGGCTCCACGACCACCCAGCTCGCGGCCAGTGCCGGGATGAGCCGCGCATCGGCGTCGCGGCCGATCAGCGTGTCGAAGACATGGCCTGTGAGGGCGAAATTCGAAGTGGTGTTGGCGAAATGCGGATCGAAGGAGTTCACCGGGTTGGCAAGGCCGATGGTGAGTGTCTGCGCCAGCGCCGCCGCGGGGAGGAGCGCGAGGAGACCGAGGCAGGCCAGCCCAGCGCGGCGTGCGTGCGGGGCGGGAAGGGCACGGAACATAATGTATGACCTTGTCGTTCTGGATTCGCGGAAGGGCGGAGGCCGCATGCGGGCAGGGCCGGTGTCCTGGCCGACGGCAATCCTGACTTCACCGACGATGGATTGCGGGTAGCGCGGCCAAGCCAGGACAGCCAGACGCGCTCAACTGGCGCATGCCGCTCATCCGAGCTGACGCGGTCGCGGCGGAGCATCATGCGTGGGATGGAGTTGGCGCGTGTCGTCCAACCCATGGCCATATCGTGGCGACGGCAAAGGCCGTACCGGCCACGGCGTAGCATTCGATCTGCGCCTGGAAGGGCGCGTGCCAGGCATTGGCGGGCACATCGGGATCGTGTTCGACAAGGAGCGCGATGCCGCCCAGGTCGTTCGAACTGCCTTCGACGAAGTCGATGCTGGCCTTGGCCGTCGAAGCGGTCGCCCGGGCAACCCGCAGCATCTCCGGTTCCGGGTCGATGCTGGTGACGCGTCGCGCATAGGGATGGAAGCCGAGTGCGAGAAAGCCCGGCCCGGTGCCGAGATCGAGCACATCCTGCCGGCCATCCAGCCCGACCAGCGTGGCGACGCGGCGGGCCAGCAAAGGGGGATAGGTTGGCCGGCGGCGTAGCTCTCGGCCAGGTCGCGAGACCGTCCGGGGAAGAGCACGCTGTCCGGCATCAGCTGCGTTCCGGTCGGATGCCGGCCTCGCGCACGGCCGCGTTCAGCGTCCGTGCCTGATGGCTGAGGCGACGCGCGAATTCCGCCGGCGGGGCGGCGACGATCTTGCCGGCCAAGGCGATGACGCGACGGTTCACCTCGGTCTCGTCGCGCAGGAGGTTGGCGGCCTGCTCGGGCCGGAGTGGCAGGATCTCGACGCCAAGCTCCTTCAGGGCGCGCGAGACGGCAGGATCCTTCGCGGCCCCGACGAAGGCCCGGTTCAGCGCCGTGACAATCCTGGGCGGCGTGCCAGAAATTCGTCGGCTCCCAATCGGGGAAGCCTGCGGTCTGGATCGATGGAACACCTGGCAGGTCGGGCGAATCAGGGGCGCCGAAATAAGTCAGCGCGCGGAGCAGGCCCGTCGTCACATGGCCGATGGCCAGCGGATCGAACACCAACTGGATCCGGCCGGCCACCACGCCGTTGAGGGCGAGGACGCTGCCGCGGTAGGGAAGGTGGACGATATCGATACCGGTATGGAGGCGCAGAGACTCGCCCGCGATATGGTCGCCCGTGCCGACTATCGCCAAGGGCAGCAGGGCCCGGCTTGGTCGCAGCCCCTGAACTCATCCATCCCAGATCGTGCGTCCATATATAGCGATTATAAAAAGTGATTTTAGGGCCGGGTATGGCTCCGATGAAAGCTTGGCTTCACCCAATCTGTATCAAAGTGACGAATTCCCCTTGCCTATAGCACCATTCATGATCCATCGTGATTAACTTGATATCACCATTGATAAAAGCGTTTTATGGATCGCCATCGGTCAA
>JAIXSR010000040.1 GCA_027484605.1 Hyphomicrobiales bacterium
AAGATCAGCTGGGCGTGATCCTCGATCGAGTAGATGTCGTGATGCGGCGGCGGCGAGATGAGGCCGACACCCGGCGTCGAATGCCGGACCTTGGCAATCGTCGCATCCACCTTGTGGCCGGGCAGCTGGCCGCCCTCGCCGGGCTTCGCGCCCTGCGCCACCTTGATCTGCATCACGTCGGAATTGACGAGATACTCGGTTGTCACGCCGAACCGGCCGGAGGCCACCTGCTTGATGGCCGAACGGCGCGGATTGGGCGAACCATCCGGCAGAGGCTCGAAGCGCGACGCTTCCTCGCCGCCCTCGCCCGTATTGGACTTGGCGCCGATGGCATTCATCGCCTTGGCAAGCGTCTCGTGCGCCTCGCGGCTGATCGAGCCGAAGGACATCGCCCCGGTGGCGAAGCGCTTGACGATCACCACCGCCGGCTCGACCTGGTCGACCGGCACGGGCTGGCGGCCGATCTCGGCCGCATTCTTGATCCGGAACAGGCCGCGGATCGTCGAGTGCTTGTTGTCCTGGTCGTCGATCCGCTTCGAATAGGCCTCGAAACGCTCCTTGGCATTGAGCCGGACCGCATGCTGCAGGTCGGCCACCGCATCCGGCGTCCAGACATGGTCCTCGCCGCGCTGGCGCAGATTGTACTCGCCGCCGACATCCAGGAACTTCCGCAGCACCGGCAGGTTGCCGAACGCCTCGCGATGGCGGCGCACGGTTTCCTCGGCGATCTCGGCCAGGCCGACGCCCTCGATGGTCGAGGCCGTGCCGAAGAAGAACTGGCTGATCAACTGGCTCGACAGCCCGACGGCGTCGAAGATCTGCGCGCCGCAATAGCTCTGGTAGGTCGAGATGCCCATCTTGGACATGACCTTCAGCAGCCCCTTGTCGACCGCCTTGATATAGCGCTTGACGATCTCGGTCTCGTCCACCTCGTCCGGGAATTCCATGTCGGCCTTCATGGCCACGAGGGTCTCGAAGGCGAGATAGGGGTTGATCGCTTCGGCGCCATAGCCCGCCAGGCAGGCGAAGTGATGCACCTCGCGCGCCTCGCCGGTCTCGATCACCAGCCCGACCGAGGTGCGCAGCCCCTTGCGGATCAGGTGATGATGCACGGCCGCCGTCGCCAGCAGTGCCGGCACGGGGATGCGGTCCGGCCCGACCATCCGGTCGGACAGGACGATGATGTTGTAGCCGCCATGCACGGCCGCCTCGGCCCGGTCGCAGAGCAGCTTCACCGCCGCTTCCATCCCCTTGGCCCCCTGCTGGGAGGGATAGGTGATGTCGAGCGTCTTGGTGTCGAACCGCTCCTCGAAATGGCCGATGCAGCGGATCTTCTCGAGATCCCCGTTGGTCAGGATCGGCTGGCGTACCTCGAGCCGCTTGCGGCGGGCATTGCCCTCCAGATCGAACAGGTTCGGCCGCGGCCCGATGAAGGAGACGAGGCTCATCACCAGCTCCTCGCGGATCGGATCGATCGGCGGGTTGGTGACCTGCGCGAAATTCTGCTTGAAATAGGTGTAGAGCAGCTTCGACTTGTCCGAGAGAACCGAAGGCGGCGTGTCGGTCCCCATCGAGCCCACGGCTTCCTGGCCCGTCACCGCCATCGGCGACATCAGGAGCTTGGTGTCTTCCTGGGTATAGCCGAACGCCTTCTGCCGGTCAGTCAGGCTGACATCGGTGCGCGAGGCACGCGGCTCGACCGGCCGGAGATCCTCCAGCACGATCTGCGAACGCTGCAGCCATTCCTTGTAGGGATTGGCCTTGGCAAGGCTGGCCTTGACCTCCTCGTCGGAGACGATGCGGCCTTCCTCGAGGTCGATCAGCAGCATCTTGCCCGGCTGGAGCCGCCACTTGGTCACGATCTCGCTTTCCGGGAAGGGCAGGACGCCCATTTCCGAGGCCATGACGACGAGATCGTCCTTCGTCACGTAATAGCGGGCCGGCCGCAGGCCGTTCCGGTCGAGCGTGCCGCCGATCTGCCGGCCATCGGTGAAGGCAATCGCGGCCGGACCGTCCCACGGCTCCATAAGCGCCGCGTGATATTCGTAGAAGGCGCGCCGCTCCTCATCCATGAGCGGGTTGCCCGCCCAGGCTTCCGGCACCAGCATCATCACCGCATGGGCAAGGCTGTAGCCCCCGCGCACGAGGAATTCGAGCGCGTTGTCGAAACAGGCCGTGTCCGACTGGCCCTCATAGGAGATGGGCCAGAGCTTGCCGATCTCGATGCCGTAGAGTTCGCTGTCGACCGAGGCCTGCCGCGCCGCCATCCAGTTGACGTTGCCGCGCAGGGTATTGATCTCGCCGTTATGGGCGACCATCCGGTAGGGATGGGCGAGCTGCCAGGTCGGGAAGGTGTTGGTCGAGAAACGCTGGTGCACGAGGGCCAGCGCGCTCTCGAAGCGCGGATCGTTGAGATCCTTGAAATAGCCGCCGAGCTGGGTCGCGAGCAGCATGCCCTTGTAGGTCACCGTCCGGCACGAGACCGAAACCGGGTAATACGAGGCCTTGGCCCGCTCCTGGCTGAGATAGAGCGTATGCGAGACGACCTTGCGCAGGATGAAGAGCCGCCGTTCGAAGGTCTCCTCGTCGGCAATATCCGGACCGCGCCCGATGAAGACCTGCCGGTGATAGGGCTCGGTCGGCTTCACGCTCTCGCCGAGATCGCTGTTGTCGACCGGAACGTCGCGCCAGCCGAGCACCTTCTGCCCTTCCGCCACGATGGTCTGCTCGATGATCTGTTCGATCTTCGTCCGCGCCTCGACATCCCGGGGCAGGAAATACTGCCCGACGGCATAGTGGCCCGGCTCCGGCAGTTCGAAGCCCAGCTTCGCGCATTCCTCGCGGAAGAAGCGATGCGGGATCTGCACCAGCATGCCGCAGCCGTCGCCGGCCTTGGGATCGGCACCCACCGCTCCGCGATGGTCGAGATTCTCGAGGATCTTCAGCCCATGCTCGATGATCGTGTGCGTCTTGCGGTTCTTGATGTCGGCCACGAAACCGACACCGCAGGAATCCTTTTCATGCGCCGGATCATAAAGCCCCTGCGCCGCCGGAAACCCCGGATCCCGCATCACGATCGGCACGTCCGAGACCGACGCGACGGCGCGTTTGGTGGCGCGCGCAGTCGCCGCGGGGCGTTGCGTCACGGCATCAAACTTCGTCTTTCTCGTCGTCATTGTCTCGCTCCTGGCTCAACATCCAAAGAAGTGTTCGGTTCTCATCTCGCCGCCATGCCGGCCGGCGCCCTGATTGGTTTTCAGACACACCGAGCCCGTTTTCCGTCAACCGGCTGGGGGGAGACCAGACGATCACCGGAAACCGGGCTCGGAGAGTAGGTCAGCAACACTGTCCTATCCGAGCCGCACATAACCAGAAACCACCCCGCCTTACAAGCACTCATTAGAAGAATTTTATCCCTTTTGTTGCGAGAAGCCGCCAAAATTGAGCAACAAAATTGCGAAAGCAGTCTGCATGAAACAATATTGCGTCCAAACCCGCCGCGGCAAGGGGCTGCGTCCTTCGAGCAGCCATGCACCCTGCCGGGCGGATGGCTTGCACCGCCGGCCGAATTGCGCCTTGATGGCGCCAACCCCTCCTCCCTTTCCGGAACCCCCATGAATTTCGTCAGCGACAATGTTGTCGGCGCCAGCGCCAAGGTTCTCGCCGCCCTCGTGGCCGCCAATGAGGGGCCCGCCGGCTCCTATGGTGCCGATCCCTGGACCGCCCGCGTCGATGCCCAGCTCGACGCTTTTTTCGGCCGCAAGGTCACGGCCTTCCTCGTCACCACGGGCACGGCCGCCAATGCGCTGGCTGCCGCCGCGATCTGCCCGCCCTGGGGCTGCCTGCTGACGCATCGCGAGAGCCACGTCATCGACGATGAATGCGGCGCGCCGGAATTCTTCATGGGCGGTGCCAAGCTGGCGGGCTTGCCCGGCATCGGCGGCAAGCTGACCCCGGCCATCATCGAGGCACATCTGGCCAACGAGCCGGGTGGCACGCGGCGCCCGCCGATCAAGGCACTGTCCATCGCCCAGGGGACCGAATTCGGATTGATCTACACCCCTGACGAGGTGCGCGCCCTCACTGCCTGCGCCCGCGCCAACGGCATGCGCACCCATATGGACGGCGCGCGCTTCTCCAATGCGCTTGTGGCTTTGGGCTGCACGCCGGCGGAAATGACCTGGCAGGCCGGGATCGACGTGCTTTCGCTCGGCGGCACCAAGAATGGCTGTCTGATGGCGGAAGCCGTGGTCTTCTTTGACGAGGCCCTGGCCGAGGAATTCCGTTTCCGCCGCAAACGCGCGGGGCAGACCCTGTCGAAGCAAAGGCTGATCTCGGCCCAGTTCGAGGCCTTCTTCGACGGAGATCACTGGCGCGACCTCGCTACCCATGCCAATGCCATGGCGAAGCGGCTGGCTGACGGCCTTTCCGGCCTTCCCGGCATCCGCCTCGGCTGGGCGGCCCAGATCAACGAGGTTTTCCCGATCGTCAGCGAGGCACTCTGGAACCATCTCACGGCTGCCGGCCTGAAATGCGTGGATTGGTCCGATCTCTCCCTGCCGGCGGAAGGTGCCTTGCGCGAGGGCGAGGTGGTGCTGCGGCTGGTCACCTCCTTCGCCACGCGCGCGGACGATGTCGACGCCCTGATCGCGGCGGCGCGGGGCTACCGGGCTGCAATGTGATCCAACGCACGGACCTCTCCATCATTTTGCCCCAAAACCATTGCCTGTTCAGCGAAACTTAATCGCCCGTTAGGCACGATTGCAGGATGGGGCGGCTCGATGCCAAGGCATCAAATGGAGAGTTCGTGATGGTGATTGCAAAGGCAACGCGCATGGCCGGCCTGGCCGGTCTGCTGGCCGCGATGGCGGGCTTCGCGACGACGGAAGCCTCGGCGCAGTTTTATCCGCGCCCGTTCTTCTATGGCGGCTACTATTCCGGACCCATCGTGGTGCCGGTCCCCCGGCATCCGGTCGGCGTCTCGGTGGGCGACATTTTCGAGGATCTGCGCGACCGGGGCTATCGCAGCCTGATCCTGTCCGGGCGCCGTCCGGATGTGCTGGTCGTCGATGCGATCGACCGCAACCGCCAGCCCGTCCGGCTGATCGTCGATGCCCATGACGGCGAGGTGCTGGAGCGCTTCCAGCGCGATGCCGGCACGCCAGCCCCGCGCGGAACCGCCGCGCTGAACCCCGATCCGCGTTTCCCGCGTGAAGGCGCCCCGCGCAGCCGCACCGAGCCCCCTTCCGGCCAGGCCGCCAATCCGCTGCCGCCGCGCCGTCCGGACGCCGTGGCGCAATTGCCCGGTTCGGGCGCGGCAACCAGCCGCCCGGCACCGGTGGCCCCGGCCCGCGATCCTTCGCTCTGGGCGCCGCAGGGCCCGGCCGCCGGCACGCAGTAAGCACCGGCGCGCACAACCGGTCATGAAAAAGGGGCGTCGATGACGCCCCTTCCCCTTTCTCGACACCACGTGGATGTCAGGCCGCGAGATGCTCGACGGTCTGCCCCGCCGGAACCCCGATCGGGATCACGCGCGGCTTCCGGGCTTCCGGCACTTCACGCACCAGATCGACATGGAGCAGCCCGTTTTCCAGCCGGGCCGAGGTCACGCTCACATAATCGGCGAGCTGGAACCGGCGCTCGAACTGGCGCGAGGCGATGCCCTGGAAGAGATAGGCGCCGTCACGCGCGCTGCCTCCAGCCTTCTCGCCGCGGATGATCAGCGAATTCGGCTCGGACTCGATCGAGAGATCGGCTTCGGTGAAGCCGGCCACGGCGAGCGAGATGCGATAGGCATTCTCGCCGGTCTTCTCGATATTGTAGGGCGGGTAGCTGGGCGCGGTTTGCTCGAAGCCGGCAACCTGGTCCATCAGCGAGAACAGCCGGTCGAAACCGACGGTCGAACGATACAGGGGAGCAAGATCATAGGAACGCATGGCATATCCTCCTTGAAGCGACATGCAGTGAAGGTCCGCCCGACGGGCCGGACCGGGGAATGTGCCGCCGGTTCCGGCCGGCACAATATCGAGGTGGGAACCCGTTTTCCGGATTTCAAGAGGCCCGGCACAGGGCGAAAGCAGGCCGTTCGAGGGCCCCGATCCATGAATGGCGGATGAACCACGCACTCGAACCCGGTTCAGCCCGGCCATGCGAGAAGCGTCGCCATCGGGTGGATCAACAGCCCGGATCGAGGTTTGCTTCATGCCACGCGCACAGGCACAGGGCGCCGGCTTCCCGGTTTCGGGCAGCGCGGACAGGACGGGATTTTCGCATCGGCTCTGGCCGCGCCACCTGCTGGTCGGCGTGCTGGTGGCGACGATCCTCGCCGGTTTCGGCCTGATGGCCCTTTCGCGCACCGAGCCCGCAACGGAAGCGCCGGCCGCGCCGGTTTCCTCGCGCCTGGTCGAGAACCGCACCATGGCCGAACTTGGCAGCCTGCCGGGCTTCCAGCGCCGCGGCAGCAGCGTGGTCGGCGAGGTCTGCACGCGTGACGGGCAGGCCCTGCGGCTGGTTCTCGATGCCCGCAACCAGGCCCTGATCGGCTTCCGCCTGCTGGAACCCAGCGAAGCCCGCCCCGCCTGCGGCCCCGCTTCCCCCTTGCCCAACGCCCGGACTCCTGCGAACTAGGGGCAGAACATGCGGATTCGGTGCAGGCGCACCGGCCGGATGTCCCACCGACGAGACACAGGATTGGCCACGCTGGTGGCTTGAACACGAATGGGCCATGCTTGATTTTCTTGTCCAGCCTCCTGCGGGCGTGCCCTTTCTGGATCGGATCGAGATTGCCCGCCTGAAGGCCGCTGACGGGATCCGCATCCGCGCGGCCTTCGCGCTGCCCGAGGGCAAGCCGGCAGGCACCGTGGTGCTGCTTCAGGGCCGGGCGGAATACATCGAAAAATACGGCGAGGTCTTTTCCGAGCTGCTTGACCGCAATTTCGCCGTGGCGGCGCTCGATTGGCGGGGCCAGGGCGGCTCGCAGAGGCAGGTCGGCAATCCGCGCAAGGGGCATGTCGAGGATTTTGACGATTACCTCCTCGATCTCGACGCGCTCATGGCGGAGATCCGTCACCGCGACCTGCCGGAGCCTTTCCACCTGCTGGCCCATTCGACAGGGGGCGCGATTGCGCTTCTGGCCCTCGCGCGCCGTCAGATGCCGTTCACGCGGGCAATCCTGTCCTCGCCGCTCGTGGGCATTGCAGGCCTGCGCTGGCCCAGTGCCAGCCGCGTGCTTGCCCGGATGCTGGCCAGCCTCGGCCTGTCCACGGCCTTCATCCCCGGTGGCAAGCGGATCACGATCGCCGATGGCCCGTTCGAGAACAACCCGCTGACGCAGGATCCGGATCGCTTCGCGCGGATGGCCCTGTGGCAGAAGCAGGAGCCCCGGCTCGCCACCGGCGATCCCACCATCGGCTGGGTGGATGCCGCCTTCGAGGCCATGGCCCGGTTCGAGGATGACCGGTTCGGCCTCGAAAACCGCACGCCCTGCCTGTTCGTGCTGGCCGGCGCGGATCGCGTCGTCGATACGCGCGCCGCCGCCGCTCTCGCACAGCGCATGCGCGGCACGAGCGCCATCACGATCCTCGGTGCGCGTCACGAGATCCTGATGGAGCGCGGCCGCATCCGGCAGCAATTCTGGGCGGCGTTCGATGCCTTCTGCCGCGAGCCGACCCTGGCCATGGCCGGGGCGGAACCGCCGTCAGCGCCCGCCCTGGCCGAGCAGGCCTAACGCCTGGGCGTGAAGTTCCGGATTGGCCGCGGCCACGATGGTCCCGCCATCCATGGCGGGCGCGCCTGTCCAGGTGGTGATCACACCGCCGGCACCCTCGATGATCGGGATCAGGCCGACAATGTCATGGGCCTTGAGCCCGGCCTCGACCACCAGTTCCACCTGCCCCGAAGCCAGCATGGCATAGGCATAGCAATCGACCCCGTAGCGCGACATCTTCACCTGCTTCTCCACGCGGGCGAAGGCTTCGGCCTCGACGCCGCGGAACAGGCGCGGATCGGTGGTCATCAGATGGGCATCGGCCAGGCGGGTCTTGCCCGATGTCATCAGCGTACGCTGCCCCCGGGGGCCCTTGAGCCGGGCCTGGCGGCCATCCCCGAAGAAGAGTTCGCCGGTATAGGGCTGGTTCATCACCCCCATCACAGGGTTGCCGCCGCGCATCAGGCCGATCAGCGTACCCCAGACCGGCAGGCCGCAGATGAAGGCCCGCGTGCCGTCGATCGGATCGACAACCCACTGGTACTCGGCCTCGGGATTGACGTCGTCGAATTCCTCGCCCCGGATCCCGTGCGTGGGGAATGTCGCATGGATCAGCCGCCGGATAACGGTTTCCGCCGCCCGATCCGCTTCCGTCACCGGATCGAACCCGTCGCTCCCCTTGTCCAGAACGCTGAGCTCGGTGCGGAAAAACGGCAGGATGGCCTCGCCGGATTGCTGGGCAAGCCGTTCGAGAAAGGCCGAGAGATCGACTGGACGCATGAATCCTCGCGCAGGGGGAAATCGATGATTCTCCTTAGCGGAGCCGGGCGCCGGTGGCCAGAAGCCCCGGCTTTGTGCATCGCGGCCACAGCGCGAATTTCGCCCCTGCGAACACTTTCTTAGCAATGGATAAAAAAAAGGGCCCGTCGGTCAGGACAGGCCTTGTGTTTTGTGCGCCGCAATATATATTCGACTTGTCACGACGGTTCGCCCTCGTGACATGCCCTCCTTGGGCGTTTCCTCCCTAGACTTTCAGGCCGCTTCGTGCGGCCTTTTTTTTGGCCGAAACCAGAGATTTCAGCGTATTTTCGCGGGGCTGCCCAATGCGGATGCCCCGTTCGGATCGTTTCGCCGCCATATCGGGCAGCAAGCGCCCTTATTCAGCAGCCTTCTGAGAAAAATGCAAGGCCGTTTTGCGTGAATCGAATGCCTGGTCCGCGACAAGTTGCATCACGATCCCGCAGAGCGCGGCGGAAAGGCCCTGAAATCCGTCATGAGGCTCCAGATGGGCCTCATCCATGTACAACGCGCGGTTCACCTCGATCTGGATCGCGTGCCAGCCGAGGGTCGGGCGGCCGTAATGTTCCGTGATGTAGCCCCCCGCATAGGGCTGGTTCCGTTCCACCCGGAACCCGGCGCACCGGGCCAGATGCTCGAGATGCTCGACGAGGCCGGAGGCGGCACTGCTGCCGAAACGATCGCCGATGACGAGGTCCGGCATGCTCCGGTGCGGCCGCGGCAGAGTCTGCGAAGGCATGGAATGCAGGTCAAGCAAGAGCACCATGCCATGATCGCGGTGCCTTTGCGCCAGTTCCCGGTGCAACCGGAGATGGTAGGGAACGTAATGCGCCGCGATGCGGGACAGGGCCTCCTCGAGCGGCAGCTTTCCGGCATAGATCTCGATCTGGTCGCCGATCACGCGGGGAATCGTTCCGAGCCCGCCTGCAACCCGCAGCGAACGGGTATTGGCATCGACCGGCAGGGGCCCGGCGATCAGGCGGGGATCGAGTTCGAGCGGCTCCCGGTTGAGATCGAGATAGGAGCGCGGCAACGGCGAAGACAGCATCGGCAGGCCTTCGGCGACAAGCGGCCGGAACAGGCTGTCGACATAGAGGTCGGATGCGCGCCGCAGTGCAGCCCTCGACAATTGGCTGCGGGCCAGGAAATGGGGCGGAAAGGCATCGCCCGAATGCGGAGAATTCAGGAAGAGCGGCGTATGCCGGTTCTCCTCGCCTTCGAGAAGGAAAGCGGGGACCGAAACAGGATCGAGCGGAATCTGGCCCGCCATGAAAATCTCTTCCTTGGAGCAGCTTCCGCGCAACATGACGCGGGCACCGGGGACGGTCTAGCCCCTTTGCGCCGCTTTGCCGGAAAAATATACGCGATGTTTACCCTAACGGCCTAACCCTCGTTGCCAGTTTGCGCGGCAAGCCCGAAGAGACCGACATGACCAAGATTCTCCTCGCCGAAGACGACAATGACATGCGCCGCTTTCTTGTGCGGGCACTCCAGAATGCGGGCTATGACGTCGCCTCCTTCGATAATGGCCGATCGGCCTATCACCGCCTGCGGGAGGAGCCCTTCGAGCTGCTCCTGACCGACATCGTGATGCCGGAAATGGACGGGATCGAACTGGCGCGCCGGGCGACCGAGCTGGATCCGGATATCAAGGTGATGTTCATCACGGGCTTCGCGGCCGTGGCGCTCAATCCGGAATCGAACGCGCCGAAGGATGCCCGCGTTCTCTCCAAGCCCTTCCATCTCAAGGACCTCGTCAACGAGGTGAAGCGGATGCTGGCGGCCTGAGCCAAATTTCTCGTCCGGGGGCTGCCGAAAAAGCCTTGCCCTTTCCCCGCGCTCTGACTATACGGGCGCTTCCCAATTTCGACGCGGCGTCTTCAGGCTTCGCGTTCGGGCGCGTAGCTCAGCGGGAGAGCACTACCTTGACACGGTAGGGGTCACAGGTTCAATCCCTGTCGCGCCCACCATTTTTAACCGGGTCACCGGATGGAGTTGAGACGATGAAGGTCAGGAATTCGCTCAAGGCGCTGATGAAGCGGCACCGCGACAACCAGATGGTTCGCCGCCGCGGCCGCGTATACATCATCAACAAGACGCAGAAGCGCTACAAGGCCCGCCAGGGCTGAGCCTTTTCTGCAGCATCCGGCATGCCGAAGCGCCCTTGCGGGCGCTTTTCGCGTTTTCGTGATGCCCGGTCGCCTGGCGGAAGGCTTGACGCCCCGCCCTGCCGGGCTACCTTCGGTTCATGCGCTCCACCGTGACCCTCGCTGCGATTCTGGCCTGCCTGCTGATCCCGGCCCCGGCGCTCGCCCAGAACGCGCCCGCTGCGCCGGCAACGCCCGCGCCGGAAGCCCCGCTCCCCGATTCCGCGACGCGCGCGGCCCAGCGGCTCGACAAGCTCTTCGAGAAGCTCAAGGAATCCGAAAGCTTCACGGCTGCACGGATCGTGGCTGCGGATATCGAGCGCGCACTCGAGCAATCGGGCAGCCCGACGACGGACCTGCTCTACACCCGGGCCAAGGAAGCGATGACGGCGCGGGATTTCGATCTCGCCATCGACCTGCTCGACTATATCGTGACGATCAGGCCGCAATGGGCGGAGCCCTTCCATCGCCGGGCGATGATCCATTTCCTGCGCAATGACCGCGACGCCGCCTATCGCGACATCCGCGAGGTTCTCGTGCGCGAGCCGCGCCATTACATCGCCCTGTCCGGCCTCGGCGGGATCCTGCGCGCCGGCGGCAATGCCAAGGGCGCCTACAAGGCCTTCACCCGTGCGCTGGAAATCCACCCCTATCTCGCCGACCTGAAGGAACAGCTCGAGCGGATGAAGGTGGAAGTCGAGGGCCAGCCGATCTGACGGCGCTCAGCTCGTGCCGCCGGCGCCCACGAAAGCGATCCGCAGCATGTTGGTCGCGCCCGGTGTCCCGAACGGCACGCCGGCCACCAGGATGACCCTCTGGCCGGGATTGGCGAATTCCTGTTCGCGGGCCACACGCGCCCCGAGGCGCGCCATGTCGTCGACATCCGCCGGATCCTCGCCCACCACGGCATGCACGCCCCAGACAAGGGCCAGCCGGC
The DNA here is from genome assembly GCA_027484605.1 of Hyphomicrobiales bacterium. Taxonomy (GTDB): domain Bacteria; phylum Pseudomonadota; class Alphaproteobacteria; order Rhizobiales; family Beijerinckiaceae; genus Rhabdaerophilum. The sequence continues at coordinate 11,588 of JAIXSR010000040.1, forward strand.
GCGCGGTCTGCATGCTCGTCGTCAGCGTGAGAATCGGCGGATAGGGCCTTTCCCTCGCGATCCGGAGGGCGGTCGCGCCGCTGGCCGTCCAGGCGACGATGCATTTGAGGTCAAGCGTCTCGGCAACGGAGCGTGCCGCGGCAGCAATCGCATCCGCGCCGGTGGGCTCGGGCGGCGAGCGCTGCCCGGCCAGCAGGACCGTATAGTTCGGGTCCTTCTCGACCGCCTCGGCAATGCGGTTCATCGTCTCGACGGCGACGACCGGAAACTGCCCGGCGGCGCTCTCGGCCGAGAGCATCACCGCATCCGCCCCCTCGAACACGGCGGTGGCCACGTCCGAAACCTCGGCGCGGGTCGGCATCGGGCTGACAATCATCGATTCGAGCATCTGCGTCGCGATCACCACCGGCTTGCCGAGCTTCCGGGCGAGGCGGGTGATCCGCTTCTGCAATCCGGGCACGACCTCGAGCGGCATTTCCACGCCGAGATCGCCGCGCGCCACCATCAGCGCGTCGGACAATTCCATGATCTCGTCCAGCCGCTCGATCGCCTGGGGCTTCTCGAGCTTGGACATGACGAGCGCCCGGCCGCGCGCGATCTTGCGCACTTCCGCCACGTCATCGGGCCGCTGCACGAAGGACAGGGCGATCCAGTCCACCCCGGCCTCCAGCGCGGCGGTCAGGTCGGAGCGGTCCTTCTCGGTCAGGGCCGAACTCGGCAGGAGCGTGTCCGGCAGGCTGACGCCCTTCTTGTTCGAGATCGCCCCGCCGACCTCGACCACGATTTCCGCCCGCTTGGCCGTGGCAGCCGTGACGCGGAACATCAGCTTCCCGTCATCGATCAGGACGCGATGCCCGGGGCGCAACGCCTGCAGGATTTCCGGATGCGGCAGATGGACCCGGCCGGCATCGCCGGGCGCGGGATCGGAATCGAGCACGAATTTCTGGCCGTTCTCCAGCATGACCGGCGGTGCGGCGAAGGTCCCGACCCGAAGTTTCGGCCCCTGCAGATCGGCGAGGATGCCGATCGGGCGCCCCGTTTCCTGCTCGATCCGGCGGATCTGCGCCACGCGCTGGTTGAGCACCTCATGGCTGGAATGGCTCATATTGATGCGGAAGACATCGGCACCGGCCTCGAACAGGCGCTTGACGGTCGCGTCATCCTGCGAGGCGGGCCCGAGCGTCGCGATGAGTTTTGTCCGCCGATTGCGCCGCATGCCGAGCCCCCCGAATCCCCGAAATCATATGATCAATATACTACCGGTTTGAGACAAGGCCGCCATCGCCAAGTTCCACCGTCCAGTCCGCCTGTTGCCCGGTATCCACCTCGATGAAGCCGGCGCGGTCATAGCCGCGGGCATAACAGTCGAGCGGACCGCGGATCGAGAATTCGACATCGCGCACACAAAGGATGTTCGAGCCGCTCCAGTCGCCACCGCGATCGTAATCCACCGCATGGATGTAGAAATAGCGCGAAGTGAGCCGCCCGCGGACGATGGTCTCGCAGCGATTCGGCTTGAGGTTGAACCAGCCTTCCGTCACCCAGACCGGGCCGTCGAGATAGCCGATTGCCACCCCGACCCGGCCCGATGTCGCATTGCAGACGCGGAGATCCGCCCGGGCCTCGATGGTTCCGGCCAGCCCGGCAAGCAGGGCCATCCCGGCGAGGCCCAGCCAACGCCCGGGCCGGCCGGCGGAAAGGCAGGCGACGCGCATCGGTCTAGGCCCCCAGCAGGATGACGCGGAGATCATTGGCATTGGTCAGGGTCGGACCGGTCTGCAGCAGATCGTCCAGCGCGGCGAAGAAGGGCGTGGAATCGTTCCGTTCAAGTGCGGCAAGCGGCTCGAGCCCGGCCGTCTCGGCCCGGCCGAGCGTGGTCGGATCGACCAGCGCCCCGGCCGGATCGCTCGCCTTGCCGGCTCCGCCATCCGTGCCATCGGTATCGGCCGACAGCGCCACGATATCCGCCGCACCACCCAGGGCCATGGCCAGAGCGAGAGCATATTCCTGGTTGGGCCCGCCCGTTCCCTCGCCGCGGATCGTCACGGTCAGTTCCCCGCCGGAGAGCAGGGCGATCCGTTCGCCGCTTTGCGCCTCGCGAAGCGCGACCGCCGCATGCTGGACGGCAACATCGCGGGCCTCGCCCTGGAGGTCATTGCCGAGATTGATGACGCGATAGCCCAAAGCCTCCGCTTCGGCGCAAGCCGCGGCAAAGGCATCGAGCGGCCGTGCTGCGATCACCGCGCGCGAGCCGTCAAAGGCCGGATCACCGGGCTTCAGCGTTTCGTTCGCGGGATCCTCGAGGGCCGCCCGGACGGAATCCGGCACGGCGATGCCGAAACGTTCGATCACCCCCCGGGCATCGGCCAGCGTGGACAGATCCGGCAGGGTGGGGCCCGAGCCGATCGTCGCGAGATCATCGCCCGGCACATCCGACAGGGCGATCGTCTCCAGACGCGCCGGCGCGATTCGCGCCGCGAGGCGCCCGCCCTTGATGCCGCTGATATGCTTCCGCACCGTGTTCATGGCATCGATCGGCGCGCCGGAACGCAGCAGCGCCTTGTTGAAGGCCTTCTTCTCCTCGAGCGTGATTGCGCCGACCGGCAGGACGAGATTGGCCGATGCGCCGCCCGAGGCGAGAAACACGACGAGATCCCCTGCGCCCGCCTCGTCCGCCAGCCTCAGCATGGCATGGGCGGCCATCTCGCTTTGCGAATCAGGAACGGGATGCCCGGCCTCGATGACCGTCACGACCCGCGTCGGCACGCCATAGCCATGCCGCGTGGCGACAAGGCCGCGCAGGCGTTCGCGCGGAAAGCCGAGCGTGTCGAGATAATGGGCTTCGGCGGCGGCGGCCATCGAGGCCCCGGCCTTGCCCGCGCCCATCAGGAACAGGCGCCCGGTTTCCGGCGGGGCCGGCAGATGGGCCGGCAGGAAACGGGCGGGTGAAACAGCCTGGACGGCCGCCTCGAAAATCGAAAGACAATGGCGGCGACGTGTGCGGGTTTTCATGCCTTCAAACATGCAGCGGACCTTAGCCAATCCCTCGGGCAAGGCCAATGCCTGAAATCCGCAGGATTGTCCGCGCGAGGCTTGCCAGCGCGCCGCGATTGCGGCAGGGCAGGACAACCAGAAAGGACTTGCCGTGCCCCGGATCGCCCCCAGCTTCTGCGAGGATTCCCACGAGATCGTCGAGGGTTCGACAGAAACCGGGCTCGTCTTCCTCTGTGATCATGCCACGGCCCGGATCCCGCCGGACTATGCCCAGCTTGGCCTCGACCCGCGCCAGCTGGCCCGGCACATCGCCTACGATATCGGCGCCGAAACGGTCACGCGCAGCCTTGCCCGCCAATTCGACGCGCCGGCCGTACTGAGCCGGTTCTCCCGCCTGCTGATCGATCCGAATCGCGGCGAGGACGATCCGACGCTCGTCATGCGGATTGCCGATGGCGCCATCATCCCGGGCAATGCGACGATCGGGCCGGAGGAGGTAACCCGCCGGATCGACCGGTTCTACCGCCCCTATGATACGGCGATCCATGCGACGCTTTCGGCGGTTGCGGCAGCCGGCCGGCCGCCGGTTGTCGTCGCCATGCATTCGTTCACTCCCGAGATGAAGGGCGTGAAACGGCCCTGGCATGTCACCGTGATCTGGGATTTCGACCCCCGGCTCAACCGCCGCCTGCTCGATTCGCTGGCCGCCGAAACCGATCTGGTCGTCGGCGAGAACGAGCCCTATCACGGTGGGTATGCCGGCGATACGATCGACCGGCATTGCCTTGTCGCTGGCTACGCCCATGTGCTCGTCGAGATCCGCCAGGACCTGATCTCGGCACCGGAAGCAGCGGAAGCCTGGGGAGAAAGGCTCGCCCGCCACTTGCGCCCGCTGGTTTCGCACCCAGATTTACACGAGTTGCGCCAGTACGGCGCGCATCCGCAGCCCCGCGCAAGAGGATCGCGCTCATGACCGAGACATCCAGGACCCTCCCCCCGGAAACGCCCCTGTCCCCGGAAACCATCCGCGATCTCGAGGCCGCCGCCTTCCGCCGGCTGCTGGGCCATCTCCGGGACCGGCCGGAGGTCCAGAATATCGACATGATGAATCTCGCCGGCTTCTGCCGCAATTGCCTGTCGAACTGGATGGAGGATGCCGCGCGGGAGCAGGGTGTCCCGCTCGACCGCAACGGCGCGCGCGAGCATGTCTACGGCATGCCCTACGAGGAATGGAAGGCCAGGCACCAGAAGGAAGCCTCCGCGGCCCAGCAGGCGGCCTTTGCCAGCCGCGATCCCGGCCATTGAGCCGGGCCAGGCCCGGATGCCTGCCATCGCCAGGCGTGAAATTCCGGGTTGACCGAACCCCTTCCCCGGGGCCAAGGAATGGCCGCAGGAAAGGCTGGTCGTGCCTTTCATCCCAGTTTCGGAGCCCTCCATGGAAGACGTGAATCCCGCCACCGCCGGCCAGCTCAAGGCCTTCATCGAGCGGATCGAACGCCTCGAGGAAGAGAAGCGCCAGATCGCCGACGATGTGAAGGATGTCTATGCCGAGGCCAAGGCGAATGGCTTCGATGCCAAGATCCTGCGCAAGATCATCTCGCTGCGTCGCCAGGATGCCGATGAGCGCCGCGAGCAGGAAGAACTGCTCGAGACCTATCTCCGCGCCCTCGGCATGGAATGAGCCCTGCCGGACAGCGCCTATTCGCCCGCCCGGGTGAAGCTGGCGCCCAGCGGCCGGATGAAGCTGCCCGAAAAGCCTGAAGCCGGTGCGGCAACCGTTCCCACGGCCGCAAGCGGCGAGGCGGTAACCGCACTCCGCAATTCGCGCCCGACCGGCGGCTCGGCGACCTGGACCACCTGGCTCGGGCGGGTCTCGACTGCCGGCTGCGCCGCCACCATGGCCATCGGATTGGTGGGACGCGGCACGAAAGCGGTTCGGCTTTCTCGCGGACGAACCGGCTGAGACGGGGTCTGCGTGGGTGCGGGCAACGGCGGCGTGGCTGCCGGGGCGGCAGCCGGCAATGGCGGGGCCACAGCCGTGACGGCCGGCGCAGGAACCGGCCGGCTCGGCGGGATCGGAGCCGGGACGGCGGCATAGGCCTGGGCCAGCGGCGCTGCCGGGCGCTCGGGCTCCGAAGGGCGGCTGACGATCGAGGGCAGCCCTGCATCCGGCTGGCTGGCCGAAGCGGCGGACATTGCCGGCCGCAAGGGCGGCATGGGCGCCGTCACGGCAACCGGCGCCGGCACGGCGGCCACGATCACGGGCGCTTCGACCGCCGCCGGGACGGCAGGGCGGAGCGGCGGCATCGGCACATTCGCAACGGCCACCGGAGCTGCCGCGACAACAGGCGGCGGAACGGGCTCGGCCGGGGCAGCAGGCCGGAGCGGCGGCAAGGGCATGTTGGCCGCGGCAGCCAGCGCCACCGGCTCGGCCGGCGCAGGCGAAGGCCCGGCCGCGGTGACCGGCACCGGCGAGGTCAGCCCGAGGCCGGAGGGCCGGATCGGCGGGAGCGGCTCGGTCGCCGCGACGAGACTGGCGAATTGCGATCCCTTCGGACGGATCGGCGGTATCGGCAGGGAAGCGACCTGCAGCGGCGCGCGCTGCGGATCGGCTGCGGGCGGCGCGGCGGGAGCCGCCGCAGCGGGGGCCGGCGCAGCGGGGGCCGGCGCAGCCGCGATTTCGGGGGCCGGCGTCGGTGTCACGACAACCGGCGCGCGCTGCACCCGGGCGGGCGGAGCCGCATTCAGCGCCGCGACACCCCAGGCGCCCGGCCCGTCGCCTGTCGGCAAGGCCGCGACCTGCTCGGTCGGCGCATTCCCGCGCGACCGGGCTGCCACTCGGGCATTGCGGCCGCCACGGCCGACATCCCGGGCGATATCCTCATCCTCGTCGCCACCGAACAGCAAAGCCCACAGGCTCTTGCCGCGGGTGGTGGTGACGGTCTGGTAATCGAGCGCCGAACCGCCACGTGCCTGCACCTCGGCGAGGGCCAGCTCGTAATTCGCCAGCGGAATTCCGTCCTTCGGCAGATGCACCGTCTTCCCGTCCGGGAACAGGCGTTCCAGTTGCTCGCGCGGCATGCGGGGCCATGACCGGACCGAGCCGACATCGAGATGCACGAAGGGCGAGCCGGCGCTCGGATAATAGCCGACGCCGCCGCGCTGCAGCCGCATGCCGATCTCCCGCACCCGTGCCATGGACACGCCGGGAATGTGGATATCCATCGCGTTGCCGCGCATGTGCTGGCTTTCCTTGGCCACCGCACGGGAGCGCCGGCGCAGCATCGCATTGGTGCCGGGCGAGCGATAGGCCGACATCACCTTGATCGGCTCGCTGGCCCCGACCTCGCGATAGACAAACCAGATCACGTCGAAGAGCTGCGGCGCCATGCTGGTCGGCTCGTCGGCGCGCCAGTCCCGCAGGAACCAGTTCAGCTTCTCCAGCGCCCCGGAATCAAACGAGCCATCGCGCTTGTAGGTGATGGTGATCAGCTCGTTGGTATGCGCGTGATGCATCGTGAGCGCACGCGTCTCGCCATTCGCATTCGCATCCTGGGTGGCGGTGGGAAACGACAGGCAGAGCAGGGCGGCGCCGAGCACGGCACCAACCATTCGCAACGCGTACAGGGGCCCTGCCCCGGACCGGGCCCGGAAGGCAGCAGGTGCGAAACTCAACGGGCTCCCCCCTGACTGAGATGCCGATCCTTCGCTTTGCCGGACAACCATGGCGAAAAAATGCTCACAGCTTCAGCACTGCCCGGTGATACAGGCAGGCCGAAGGGATGACAAGATTGAGGGAAATCAGAGCTGGAGCGCCGCGCGCACCCGCGCATCATGCCCGTAGAGGTCGCGCCGTTCCTGGAGCTTGCCCTCGGCATCCACGAAAACCGTGAAATAGCTCAGATGCACGGGAATCTTGCGGGGCAGCCGGACCATGCGCTCGCCCTTGCCGATCATGCCGCGCAGATAACCTTCCGAATAGCCGAGGCTCGTCGAGAGCAGCTTCTCGGCAAAGGCGAAGGGTTTGTCCACACGCACGCAGCCATGGCTGAGGGCACGGAAATCATTGCTGAACAGCGAGCGGTTCGGCGTGTCATGCAGATAGACCGAGTGGTTGTTCGGGAACATGAACTTGACGAAGCCGAGCGCGTTCTTCTCGCCTGGCGGCTGCCGGATCGAGATCGAATTGCCGCGCCGGGTAACCTCGAAGCCGCGCCGCGCCGCATAATCCGGGTCGGTGGCAAGCTTCGGCAGGAATTCCTTCTTCAGGATCGACGGCGGCACGCCCCAGGACGGATTGACGATAAGATGTTCCATCTGGTCCGAAAAGACCGGCGTCTGGGTCTGCGGCTTGCCGACGATGACGCGCGTCTCGTGGATGCTTCGCCCGTCCTGCACGAGCTGCAGCTTGAAGTCCGGGACATTCACGAAGACATGGAACTCGCCGAGATCGGCCGGCAGCCACCGCCAGCGCTCCATATTCGCGATGATCGTGTTGGCCAGCGCCTGCTTGTCCGGCTTGCGCTCGGATTCGGTCAGCGGCGTCTGGGCATTCTCGAGCGCGGCCCGCGTCTTCGGGGAGATCCGGCCGTTCGGCGTCAGCCCGTTGGCGCGCTGGAACGATTCGACCGCCTTGCGCAGGTCGGCGTCATAGATCTCGCCGCCTTCGGACGGCAGGCCGAGCCGGGCACGGAGATGCACGACCCGCGGATCGGGCTTGCCGAAGGCCAGAGCCGGTCCTTCGAGCCATTTCGGCGGCAGGGCGGCGGCCACGGCCACGGGCTGCGGCGCGCCGGCCAGCCCGGCGACGGAACCCGTCAGGATCGGCGCCGACATCTCCTCGCGCAGCTTCATCAGCTCGGCACGCAGGGCGCGATAGCCCGCATGGCGGGGCTGGTAGGCCAGCAGCGACGCGGTCAGCCGGTCGGCCGGCACATCCGCGATCGAGGCCAGCAATTCGGCCGCGTTCGGCAGATCGAGTTCCGGCGTCAGCATGCCAGAGAGCCGCGACGGCTCGAGCCGGCCGCCCCGCGCATCCCGGGCATAGAGGAAGGCGGCGACGCTGATGGCGAGATCGGTCTCGGTCATCCGCTCGGCGGGGATGATGCCATTGGTCCGCATCGGCAGGGCCGAAAGCAGGCGGACAGCATCGAGGCCTTCCTGCTCGGCATCGGCGAAGAGTTTCGACAGGGCTGCCAGACGCGGCTGGACAACCGCGCCATCGGGACGGGCTTCGAGCCAGACCGGGCGGAAATCCCGGGCGGCATAGAAGCTCGCCAGGGCTTCGATTTCGGTCGCCCGGAAGCGGTAACGCGAACGGACCGGCTCCAGCGCGGCACGGATCCCCGCTTCGTCCGTCGCGAGCTTCAGCTGGGGCGCCGGCGGCATCTCGACGGCCACGACAACGGCCGGCGGCTCCGGCAGCTCGAGCTTCGGCGCCGGAATCTCGGCCTGCTGCATGGGTACAGCCGGCGCGCGGAGGTCCTCGGCGAGCTCGATTTCGGGGGCGGCAGGCACGGAAACCTCCGCCTCGACAGGGGTAACCGGCGATTCGGCCGGCGCGGCCTCGACCCGCAGCGTCACCTCGGGAACAGCCGGCAGGTCCAGGCGCAACGGATCGGCGGATTCGCGTTCGATGATCGCTTCGGCCGGGGCGGGCTTGCCGTCCTCGGCGGAAAGCGGAGCGACCATCGCCATGAAAGCCAGCACGGAGACCAGCGCCAGAGGGCGGGCCCGAAGCCTTGAGGATCCGTTAACCTTCTGTGCAATCACGTTTTTGGCCCTTCGCCGATGCGTTTGTTGCTCTCGTGAAATCCGGTTTGCGTCAAGTGCGCTGGCGCACAAACCGGCCCCGTTCACGGAAAAACGGATGGCCGCGACATTTATGCGACGCGGCTATCCTCCATACCTTCCTCGGTTTCCTCGGCCTCGATCCCGAGATCCTTGAGCTTGCGATACAAGGTCGATCGCCCGATCCCGAGCTTGCGCGCCACTTTCGACATCTGGCCACGATAATGCTCGAGGGCGAACCGGATCGTGTCGCCCTCGACCTGGTCAAGCGGCCGGACATCGCCGGTCTGGTCCAGCAGCGTGAGCGCGCTCGGATCCTTGATCTCGACGCGCACGATCTCACGCTCGGGCCGGACCGGGACTTGCGGTGCCGCGGCAAGCGGCGGAATATCCACGGAATAGCCCTCGACGGCCTGCGCGACCTGCGGGAAATCCGTCAGGGTCAGGGTGTCGCCCTCGCACAGGATGACAGCGCGGAACATCGCATTCTCGAGCTGCCGCACATTGCCCGGCCAGTCGAAACGCCCGAGCAGCGCCATCGCCTCCTCGGAGATCCCCCGGATCGGACGGCCTTCCTCGGCCGAGAACCGCGCGAGGAAGCGCCGGGCCAGCGCGGGAATATCCTCGCGGCGGTTGCGCAAGGGCGGAATCGAGATCGGGAATACGTTCAGCCGGTAATAGAGATCCTCGCGGAACCGGCCCTGCTTCACGGCTTCGATCAGGTCGCGGTTGGTGGCCGAGACGAGGCGGATATCCACCTTCACGGTCTTGCGGCCGCCGACCGGATCGACCTCGCCCTCCTGGATCGCGCGGAGCAGCTTGACCTGCGCCTCGAGCGGCAATTCGCTGACCTCGTCGAGGAAAAGCGTGCCGCCATTGGCCTCCACGAATTTGCCGGCATGCCGTTCGGTCGCGCCGGTAAAGGCGCCCTTCTCATGACCGAACAGGATGCTCTCGACGAGATTGGCCGGAATCGCCCCGCAATTCACGGTGACGAAGGCCTTGCCGCGCCGGTCCGACGCACCTTGAAGGGCCCGGGCGAAGACTTCCTTGCCGACCCCTGATTCGCCTTCCAGCAGCACGGGAATGCCGGATTTGGCCGCGCGTTCGCCAAGGCGGACGGCCCGCGCCATGTCCGGCGAGGCCGAGGTGAGATCGGTGAAGGCCAGCGCGCCATTCGCGCGTTTGGCCAGCCGGCGCACCTCGCCTTCGAGCGCATCCACCCGCAGGGCATTGGTGAGCGAGACCTGCAGGCGCTCCGCCCCTACGGGCTTGACCACGAAGTCGATCGCCCCGGCCCGCATCGCGCTGATGACCGTCTCGATCGAGCCATGAGCCGTCTGGACCACGACCGGCGGCCTTTCCTCCATCTGGGACAGGCGCTCCAGCACGCCCATGCCGTCGAGATCCGGCATGACCAGGTCGAGCACCATCGCATCGACAGGGGCAAGGCTGCGATCCTGCACGCGCCGCAACGCATCGGCACCGTTTTCGCAGGATTCGGCCGTGTAACCGGAACGCTTGACCATCTCCGTCAGCAGGCGGCGCTGGACGGGATCGTCATCGACTACCAGGATTGTTGCACTCATCGACTTCTTTTCTGCGTTGCCGCCCGCTGTGGCGGGGCGGTGTCTCGTTTCGGTGCAGTGTCGCTGAGCCGCGTAAACAGGTTGTAAATCCTGACGAGAAGAAACCGACCGGATTGAAAGCCCCGCGCGGTTGGGCCATGGATGATGCCGCAACGGCCCGCCATCCTGCCGGGCCCGGCCATGCATCTGGACACAACATGATCGATCGCGCCCCGCATCCCGTTTTTGCCAGCAAAGCCGCCGCCGGCGCCGAGCTCGGCGACCTCCCCGTCTGGACGCTCGATCACCTCTATCCCGGCATGGCGTCGCCGGAATTCCTGTCCGATCTGGAGGCCATGGCCAGCGAATGCGCGGCCTTCGCCGCCCGCTACCGTGGCCAGCTTGCCGCGCTTGCGGCCGGCCCCGACGGCGCCACGGCGTTGCACGAGGTGATTCGCACCTACGAGGCGATCGAGGACCGGATGGGGCGGATCATGTCCTATGCCGGGCTGATCTATGCCGGCGACACGACCAGGCCTGCCCATGGCAAGTTCTATGGCGACACGCAGGAAAAGGTCACCGCCGCATCGAGCGACCTCCTCTTCTTCCAGCTCGAGCTGAACCAGCTGGACGATGCTCTTGTGGACCGGCTGATGACCCAGCCGCCGCTCAATCATTTCGCGCCCTGGCTGACCGATCTGCGCAAGGACAAGCCCTTCCAGCTCGAAGACCGGATCGAGCAGCTCTTCCACGAGAAGTCGACCACCGGCCGTGGCGCCTGGAACCGGCTCTTCGATGAGACCCTCGCGACCTTGCGCTTCGAGATCGACGGCGAGAGCCTGACGCTCGAGCCCACCCTGACGCGGATGCAGGATCCGGACGAGACCAAGCGCCGCAGCGCCGCCATGGCGATCTCGAAGACGCTGGCCGCCAATGCCCGCATCTTCACCCTGATCACCAACACGCTCGCCAAGGACAAGGAAATCTCGGATCGCTGGCGCGGCTTCACCGATGTCGCCGACAGCCGCCATCTCGCCAATCGCGTCGAGCGCGAGGTGGTCGATGCGATGGTCGCGGCCATCGAGGCCGCCTATCCGCGCCTCTCGCATCGCTATTACGCCCTGAAGGCGCGCTGGTTCGGCAAGGAGAAGCTGGAATTCTGGGATCGCAACGCGCCGCTGCCCAAGGTGCCGCAGGCGACAATCGGCTGGCAGGAAGCGCGGGCATTGGTCCTCGACGCCTATGGCGATTTTTCGCCGAAAATGGCCGATATCGCGCGGCGCTTCTTCGACGAGGGCTGGATCGATGCCCCGAGCCGGCCGGGCAAGTCACCGGGGGCCTTCGCGCATCCGACCGTGCCCTCCGCCCATCCCTATGTGCTGCTGAACTATCTCGGCAAGCCGCGCGATGTGATGACGCTGGCCCATGAACTCGGCCATGGCGTCCATCAGGTCCTCGCCGGTGCGAACGGCGCCCTGATGGCGCCGACGCCGCTGACCCTCGCGGAAACCGCCTCGGTCTTCGGCGAGATGCTGACCTTCCGCCGCCTGCTCGACCGGACGAAGGAACCGGCCGCCCGCAAGGCCTTGCTGGCCGGCAAGGTCGAGGACATGATCAACACCGTCGTCCGCCAGATCGCGTTCTACAGTTTCGAGCGCAAGCTCCACACGGAACGGCGCAACGGCGAGCTGACATCCGAGGGGATCAACGAGATCTGGATGAGCGTGCAGGCCGGCAGCCTCGGCCCCTCGATCCGCCTTTCGGAAGGCTACGAGGTCTACTGGAGCTACATCCCGCATTTCGTGCATTCGCCCTTCTACGTCTATGCCTATGCCTTCGGCGATTGCCTGGTGAATTCGCTCTACGGCGTCTACCAGAAGGCCGATCCGAAATTCGTGGACCATTATTTCGCCCTGCTGGCAGCCGGCGGCACGAAGCATCATTCCGAGGTGCTCGCGCCGTTCGGCCTCGATGCGCGCGATCCGGCCTTCTGGCAGATCGGCCTCTCCGTCATCGAAGGCATGATCATCGAGCTCGAGGGCATGGATGCCTGAGGCCTGACAGCGCAGGGCCGCCCGGGGGACTCAACAAAAGCCCGGGCGAGCCCCATATCCCTGGCATGACCGATTCCGAACAGAACCGATTTTCCGCCCGCGCCACGCGCTATGCCCGTGTCGGCGCGAACATGGGTGGCGTGGCCGCGCGGATCGCCGGCTCGCTGCTGACGGGCCGGTCGAGCGAGGCCGACCGCCGCAATGCCGCCGCGCTGACCCGCGCGCTTGGCGGCCTCAAGGGCCCGCTGATGAAGGTGGCCCAGCTTGTCGCCACCATCCCGGAGGCGATTCCCGCCGAATATGCCGAGGAGTTGCGCCAGCTCCAGTCCGAGGCGCCGCCCATGTCCTATGTCTTCGTGCGCCGCCGGATGGCCGCCGAACTGGGCCCGGACTGGCTCTCCCGCTTCGGCAGTTTCGAGAAGGAGCCGGCCGCCGCAGCCTCCCTCGGCCAGGTTCACCGGGCGACTTTGGCGGATGGCACGCCGCTGGCCTGCAAGCTGCAATACCCGGACATGGAATCCGCCGTCGAGGCGGATCTCAGCCAGCTCAACCTGCTCTTCTCGCTGCATCGGCAGATGGACCGCGCCATCGACACGCGCGAGATCAAGATCGAGATCGGCGCCCGCATCCGCGAAGAGCTCGATTACCACCGCGAAGCGCGCCATGCCCGGCTCTACGCGCACATGCTGGCCGACGAACCGCTGATCCGCGTGCCGGCGATTATCGAATCGCTCTCGACCCGGCGCCTGCTCACCATGGGCTGGCTCGAGGGCGAGAAGATCCTGAACTTCAAGACCGCGGACAAGGAAGCCCGCAACCGGCTCGGCACGGCCATGTTCAAGGCCTGGTGGCACCCGTTCAGCCATTTCGGCGTCATCCACGGCGATCCGCATCTCGGCAATTACACCGTCTTTCGAGATGCCGATGGCGCGCCGGGCGGGATCAACCTGCTCGATTACGGCTGCATCCGGCTGTTCACGCCGAAATTCGTCGGAGCCGTGGTCGATCTCTACAAGGGCATCCTCGAGAATGACGAGGCGCGGATGGTCCATGCCTACGAGACCTGGGGCTTCCGGAACCTCAAGAAGGAACTGATCGACGTCCTGACGATCTGGGCCAAGTTCATTTATGGTCCCCTGCTCGATGACCGGACGCGGACGATCGCCGACGGCATCTCGCCCGGCGCCTATGGCCGGAACGAGGCTGCCCGGGTGCATCAGGAACTCAAGGCCAAGGGGCCTGTGACGATCCCGCGGGAATTCGTCTTCATGGACCGGGCGGCGATCGGGCTCGGCGGCGTCTTCCTGCATCTCGATGCGGAACTGAACTTTTATCAGCTCTTCAACACGGAAATCGCCGATTTCAGCATCGATACGGTGTCGGCCCGGCAGGACGCGGCTTTCGAGGCGGTGGGGCTCGACCGGAATCCCCCCGGCTGATGGCAACGAAGCCCATGGAAACAATTGCGAAGCTGGCCGAGTTCCGGTAGAGCCCAACAATTACAGTCAACACACTCGATACCGCTTTCGGGGGGAAAAGATGGCAGCTGATCCGCATCACCACGATGTCCCGGCGATGGACTATGCCGAACACGAGAAGACCTTCGACCTTTTTGCCAGCCTGGTGAAATGGGGCACGGTGGTCTCGCTGGTCCTGACGCTGCTGGCCGGCGCGGCCACGGGCACGATCTCGTGGTTCTTCTTCCTCGCGGTGACGGTGGCGATGATCGCGATCGTGGTGAAGTTCTTCTGATCGCCTGACCCGGCGCCGATCCGTGCCCTCGGTTGAGGCACGGGGCCCCGGGCACCAGCCCTCTCCCAAACCGAAGGACGGGTAGCGGAATGCGCATTGCAGTTCTGGACGAATCCAAGGCCGGCGAACCGCGCGTTGCGGTCACCCCGGAGACGATCGGCAAGATGAAGGCCTTTGGTGGCCAGGTCGTGGTGGAAAAGGGCGCGGGCCTAGCCGCCTCGATCCCTGATTCGGCCTTCGAGGCCGCCGGGGCCACCCTAGCCAAGAATGCCAACGAGGCGCTGAAGGATGCGGATGTCATCCTCGCCGTCCGCCGTCCGAAGGGCGAGCTGGCCGGCAAGATGAAATCCGGCGCCGTGCTGCTGGCCATCATGGATCCCTATGGCAATGGCGAGGCGATCCAGCCCTTCGCCGACAAGCGCGTGGCCAGCTTCTCGATGGAACTGATGCCGCGCATCACCCGCGCCCAGGTGATGGACGTGCTCTCGTCGCAGGCCAATCTCGCCGGCTATCGCTCGGTGCTCGATGCCTGCGAGATCTATGGCCGGGCCTTCCCGATGATGATGACCGCGGCCGGCACGATCCCCGCCGCGAAGGTCTTCGTCATGGGCGCCGGCGTGGCCGGCCTTCAGGCCATCGCCACGGCACGCCGGCTCGGCGCGGTTGTCACCGCGACCGATGTCCGGCCGGCGGCGAAGGAACAGGTTCTCTCGCTCGGCGCGAAATTCATCGCCGTCGAGGATGATGAATTCAAGCAGGCCGAGACCGCGGCGGGCTATGCCAAGCCGATGTCGGCCGAATATCAGGCGAAGCAGGCCGCCCTCGTGGCCGAGCATATCGCCAAGCAGGACGTGGTCATCACCACGGCGCTGATCCCCGGGCGCCCGGCGCCGCGGCTCGTCTCGAAAGCGATGGTCGAATCGATGCGGCCCGGCTCGGTGGTCGTCGATCTCGCGGTCGAGCGCGGCGGCAATTGCGAAATGTCGGTAGCCGACAAGGTGACCGACCATAACGGCGTCAAGATCATCGCCTGGTCGAACACGCCCGGCCGCCTCGCGCCCAGTGCCTCGGCCCTCTATGCCCGTAACCTGCTCTCCTTCCTCGACACGATGGTCGACAAGAAGGAAGGCAAGCTCGCGATCAACTGGGACGACGAACTCGTCAAGGCGACCTGCCTGACGAAAGACGGTGCGCTCGTCCATCCGATCTTCGCCCCCAAGGCCTGATTCGGACCCTCAGCCCAACGCCGGAGGAGGCGGTCATGTCCACACAGACAGCCCAGCAACTGATTGAACAGGCCAAGGCCGCCCAGGCGGCAGCCGATGCGGCCCTTGCCAAGGCGCAGGCCGCCCTGGCCGCGGCCGAGAAACTCGCCGATGCCGGCGGCGCCGCAGCTGCGGCTGCCACGGGCGGCGCGATCGACCCCACGGTCTTCCGCTTCGCCATCTTCGTGCTGGCGATCTTCGTCGGCTATTACGTGGTCTGGTCGGTCACCCCGGCGCTCCACACGCCGCTCATGTCGGTCACCAACGCGATTTCCTCGGTGATCGTCGTCGGTGCGCTGCTCTCGGTCGGCGTTCCGCTCATGTCGGAAGGCACCACGGCCGCCCGGGGCTTCGGCTTCCTCGGCCTCGTGCTCGCCAGCGTGAACATCTTCGGCGGGTTCCTCGTCACCCAGCGCATGCTGGCCATGTACAAGAAGAAGGGCTGAGTCGATGAGCGCGAATATCGCCAACCTTCTTTACCTCGGCTCGGGCGTCCTCTTCATCCTCGCCCTGCGCGGCCTGTCGCATCCCTCCACCTCCCGGCAAGGCAATTTCTTCGGCATGGCCGGGATGGGGATTGCCGGCCTGACGACGCTGTTCCTGTCGCCACCCTCCGGCTTCTCGGGCTGGCTTCTGACGCTTCTCGGGCTCGGGATCGGCGGCGGCATCGGCGCCGTGATGGCCAAGCGGGTCGAAATGACCAAGATGCCGCAGCTTGTGGCCTTCTTCCACGCGCTGGTCGGCCTCGCGGCCGTCTGCGTGGCGGCCGCCGCGCTCTATGCGCCGCAGGCTTTCGGCATCGGCACGATCGGCCAGATCAAGGCGGCATCGCTCTTCGAGATGGCCCTCGGCGTCGCGATCGGTGCCATCACCTTCACCGGCTCGATCATCGCCTTCCTCAAGCTCGATGGCCGGATGAGCGGGAAGCCGATCATGCTGCCGCAGCGCCATGTCATCAACATCGTGCTCGGCCTGCTGATCCTGTTCTTCCTCATCGGCCTGATCTCGACCGAAAGCCGGGTCAGCTTCTGGGCCGTCGTGGTGCTCAGCCTGGCGCTCGGCGTGCTGCTGATCATCCCGATCGGCGGCGCGGACATGCCGGTCGTCGTGTCGATGCTCAACTCCTATTCGGGCTGGGCAGCGGCAGGCATCGGCTTCACGCTCGGCAATCTCGCGCTGATCATCACCGGCGCGCTGGTCGGCTCCTCGGGTGCGATCCTGTCCTACATCATGTGCAAGGGCATGAACCGCTCCTTCATCTCGGTGATCCTCGGCGGCTTCGGCGGGGATACCGCCGCAGCGGTGGGCGGCGCGAAGGAAAGCCGCCCGGTCAAGCAGGGTTCGGCGGATGACGCGGCCTTCATCATGAAGAACGCCTCGAAGGTCATCATCGTGCCGGGTTATGGCATGGCCCAGGCCCAGGCGCAGCACGCCCTGCGCGAAATGGCCGATACGCTCAAGAAGGAAGGCGTCGAGGTCAAATACGCCATCCATCCGGTGGCCGGCCGCATGCCGGGCCACATGAACGTTCTTCTGGCCGAGGCCAATGTGCCCTATGATGAGGTCTTCGAACTCGAGGACATCAACAACGAATTCGCCCAGGCGGATGTGGCTTTCGTCATCGGCGCGAATGACGTGACCAACCCCGCCGCCAAGACCGATCCGCAATCGCCGATCTACGGCATGCCGATTCTCGATGTCGAGAAGGCCAAGACCGTGCTCTTCATCAAGCGCGGCATGGGCTCCGGCTATGCCGGTGTGGAGAACGAGCTGTTCTTCAAGGACAACACGATGATGCTCTTCGGTGATGCCAAGAAGGTCACCGAAGAGATCGTCAAGGGCCTCGCCCATTGAGGCAGGCCCCATGCCAATGGGCAAGCCCCACGCCAATGTGAAGGAGCCGCGCCCTGCGCGGCTCTTTTTTTGCCTTGACGTGCCGGGGAGCTGACTTACCTCGTCCGGCATGACGCCTGTTTCGACCACGCTCGCCACAGCCCCTTCTCCGCTCCGGACATGGCTCCGCCGCGGGCTTTTCACCCTGCTGGCCCTCGCCGCCTCGGCCTATCTTGCTGCAGCCGCCTATATGGCGATCAACCAGCGCAGCTTCCTCTACAAGCCCGCGCCGGGCTGGGTCGCGCCCGGCGCGCATGGCCTCGCCGAAGCGCAGCGGCTGGATCTGCGCATGGCGGACGGCACCATGCTCAGCGGCTGGTTCATCCCCCCGAAGCGGCCCGAAGCGCTGACCTATCTCTATTTCCATGGCAATGCGAACGGCCTGCAGCGCCGCGCAACCCGATTCGGCCTCATGACCTCCACCGGCGATGGCCTTCTTGCCATGTCCTATCGCGGCTATGGCGGCAGCGAGGGCCGGCCGGCAGAGGCGGATCTCCATGCCGATGCCGCCGCCATCCTGAGTGAACTCGGAAAGCGGGTCCCGGCAGACCGGATCGTCCTGTTCGGCGAATCCCTCGGTTCCGGCGTGGCGCTGAACCTCGCCCGGCAGCGCCCGGTACGCGGCGTCATCCTCGACAGCCCCTATCTCTCCGTTCTGGCCCGCGGGCAGGAAGCCTATCCCTGGCTGCCCGTCTCCTGGCTGCTGGTCGACCAGTTCCGCTCCGATCTCTGGATCCGCGAGGTAGCGGTGCCGATCCTGATCCTGCATGGAACGGCGGATGACCTCATCCCGCTATCCGATTCCGAGGCGCTTGCCGCCCTTGGCCGGCCCGGCATGGTCACGCGGAAGGTCTATCCCGGAGAAAGGCATGTCGTGCCCTTGGATCGCGGGCCCTGGCCGGATATGTCGGACTTCCTCGCGCGGCTGCGCTGAGGCCTTGCAGGAGTTTCCCATGCCCGACTATGTCATCCGTCCCTATGCCGTCGAGGACCGCGAGGCGGCGATCGGGCTGATCAACGAACTCAACAACCACGAAGCCGAGATGGGTGCCCGCCGTCGCATAGACCGCGTGGCCGCAATCGATTGCATCGATGACGACACGCGCAAGGCTGCCATCGATGGCGGGCAGATCGTGCTGGAAACCGACGGCCGGGTGCTGGGCTATTGCGCCTATCGCCACACCGAGGCGCCGCCTTTCCTGCCGGAGGCCTTCACACCGGGAGTCTATGTCGAGAACCTCGTCGTCAGCGCCGAGGCCCGCGGTCGCGGCTATGGGCAGGCCTTGCTGGAAGCAGTCGAGGGCATCGCGCGTGCCGCCGGGGCAACGCGCATCACGCTGGGCGTGGTGCCGGGCAATGCGCTGGCGCTGAAGGCCTATGAACGGGCCGGGTTCAGCCCCATCGCCATCGACATGGAGCGGCTCATCCGCCCGGCGTCAGAAGAGCCCGCCTGAGCGCCCGCCGGAAAGGCCCTGCTTGGCAATGGCATTGCGGCTGTCGAGCGCCAGTGCGCGCTGGAAGCTTTCCTGCGCCTCGCTCTTCTTGCCGAGTTTGTCCTCGGCAATGCCGCGCAAGGCCCAGCTGTCGGCATTGCGGTTGTCGACGCTGAGCGCTGCATTGAAATCCTCGAGCGCCTGCTCGAATTTCCCGGTGGCGATCAGGCTCTGGCCGCGTGCCTGGTAGGGCGGCGCCACATAGGGGTTCCGGTCGATCGCCGCGTCGAAATCGCCGATCGCCAGCCCATGCTGGCCCTGCGCCTGGTAGACGAGCCCGCGCCCGTGATAGGCCTCGGCCCCCGACGGGTTGAGCTGGATGACGCGACCGAGATCGGCGATTGCCTCGCCGGCCGCGCCCTGGGCCCGGTAGAGATTGCCACGACCGAGATAGGCCTGATGATAATTCGGATCCGCCGTCAGCGCACGGTTGAAATCGGCAAGCGCGGCATCGTTCCGGCCGATCTGCCGGAAGGCCAGCGCGCGGTTGGTATAGGCAGCGGCATAGTTCGGATTGAGCTGGATCGCGCGGTTGAAATCGGCAATCGCCTCCTGGAACCGCCCGGCGCGGGCATAGGCAACACCCCGGGTGTTATGCGCCTGCGGATCATTCGGATTGGCGCGGATCACGTCCGAGAGCGAGGAAATGTTGGTCTGCGCGGCCTCGCGGCCCTGCGGGTCATCAACCTCTGCAATCCCGGTCGGGTTCAGGCCGCCCACGGTCTCGCATCCGGCAAGCCCCGCCGCAAGCGCACCGGCAAGCATGGCCACGCGGAGGCCCGGCAAGATCCGGAAACCGGTCCCGGTTGCGCGGAAGGACGCGGTCGCTGTCGTCGCCTCGTGCATGGCTTCTGCCTCATGACCCATGTTACGGCCTCTTGTCTTCACCAAGCCACCCAAGGAGATGCGGCACAATTGCAGCGAAAAATTGCCGCAAGCTTACCAGATGATAACCAAAATGAAAAAAGCGCCCGACCTGTCGAGCGCTTTCCCGAACCTGTTTGTGACGAAAGGATCGTCACTTCACCTTCTTGACCGGCGCCGGCAGGAGGCCTTCGCGCTGCAGGCGCTTGCGGGCCAGCTTGCGGGCACGGCGGACGGCCTCGGCCTTCTCGCGCGCCTTCTTTTCCGACGGCTTTTCGTAGTGGCCGCGCAATTTCATCTCACGGAAGATTCCCTCGCGCTGCATCTTCTTCTTCAGGGCGCGCAAGGCTTGATCAACATTGTTATCGCGGACGAGAACCTGCACGGTAGCTCCGATCTGTGAGTGCAACTTCAGGCGACTAGCCACAAACATGGCTAACGAGAGCGGCGCCTATAGCAAAGCTTCTCCGGCTTGTCCACCACTCCGGCAGCTGGGAGCCGCAAAAAACAGGGTCTTCAGCGATCCAGCAGCCGGTTCACATGGCCCATTTTGCGGCCTTCGCGGATTTCCCGCTTGCCATAGAGATGGAGCCGGGCGCGCGGATCGCGCAGCGCATCCATCCAGCCCTCGGCTTCCTGCCCGACAAGGTTGATCATCTCCGCCGGGCCGAGGCTGCGCGTCTCGCCCAGAGGCCAGCCGGCCACGGCGCGGATATGCTGCTCGAACTGGCAGGTCACCGCGCAATCCATCGTCCAGTGGCCCGAATTATGGACGCGCGGCGCGATCTCGTTGACCACGACACCCTCGCCGGCCGGCGTCTCGATGACGAAGAACTCGACGGCGAAGGTGCCGACATAATCGAGCGCCTCGCCGATCCGCTGGGCGATGCGGACGGCATCTTCCGCGGCCGCGGGCGTGAGCGCGGCCGGCACGCAGGAGCGGTGAAGGATATGGTTGCGGTGTTCGTTCTCGGTCGGGGCGAAGGCCGCGAACCCCCCGTCGCGGCCACGGGTCGCGACCACCGAGACCTCGCAGCGGAACGGGACAAAGGCCTCGAGGATGCCGACGGCGCCGTTCAGCATGGCGAAGGCGCGCGGCAGATCGGCCGCGCCGAGCAGCTTGGTCTGCCCCTTGCCGTCATACCCGAGCCGGGTCGTCTTGAGGATCGACGGAAATCCGATGGCCTGGACGGCATCGGTCAGGTCATCGAAGGTCTGGACCTCGTGGAAATCGGCGGTGCGCGCACCGAGCGATCGCGCCAGGCGCTTCTCGGCGAGACGGTCCTGGGCGACTTCCAGCGCCAGCGCGCCGGGGCGCACGGTCATGCTGCGCTCGAGAAACCGGACGCTCCCGACCGGAACATTCTCGAATTCATAGGTCACGACATCGACACCCGCAGCGAACCGCGCCAGGGCCTCGAGGTCGTTATACTCCGCCACTGTCGCCGCCGTGGCGACATCGAAGGCGGGACTGTCCGCTTCCGGCGCGAGGACATGCGTCCGGAGGCCGAGGCGGGCAGCGGCGAGGGCCAGCATCCGGCCGAGCTGGCCGCCGCCGAGAATGCCGATGGTGGAACCGGGCGCAAGGATCATGTCGGGCGTTCAGGCCCCGTCGACCGGGAATTCGGCCACGGAATCGGTCTGCTTGCGACGCCAGGCTTCGAGCCGCCCTGCCAGTGCCTCGTCATGGAGGGCGAGGATCGACGCCGCCATCAATCCGGCATTGATCGCCCCGGCCTTGCCGATGGCCAGCGTGCCGACCGGAATGCCGCCCGGCATCTGCACGATCGAGAGCAGCGAATCCTGCCCGGACAGGGCCTTCGATTCCACCGGGACGCCGAGAACCGGCAGCGGCGTCATCGCGGCGGTCATGCCCGGCAGATGGGCGGCCCCGCCGGCTCCGGCAATGATCACCTGGAAACCGCGGGCCTTGGCCGTTGTCGCGAAGGCGACAAGGCGCTCCGGTGTGCGATGGGCGGAGACGATGCGCGCCTCGTGGGCAACGCCGAGCGTGTCGAGGATCTCGGCGGCATGCCGCATGGTCGGCCAGTCAGACTGGCTGCCCATGATGATGGCAACGGCTGGCATCACGTCCCGCCCCTCCCTAGTGGCCAGGCAAACACGCCGTTCCGGCACGTTCGCGGCCCGAAGCTGAGCGCGATAGGGGCAACGCCCGCCAAAGGCAAGCCTTATCATTGGCCGGAGCGGGAAAAACGCCTCAGGCGATGATATCGGGCGTGAGCCGGTCCGAAATGGCCGCCACACGGTCGCGGAGCTGGAGCTTGCGTTTTTTCAGCCGCTGGATCTGGAGCTGGTCAAAGCTGCCCAGCAATTCCAGCGCGGCGATGGCGGCATCGAGGTCGCGATGTTCGATCTGAAGTCGGTGCCATTCCGCTTCCAGCGCCTGACGTTCTTCGTCGGACAACTGCATCCGCATGGGCCCCTTCCACTCTTGACAGCCGGAAACCGGAAGGATGCCGGCAAAAGGCCCGTCCGATGCGGTTTCCAACGCACCACGACACTCGTTAACCCAGCGCTAACGGCGTTGTCCACAGCCGACTTGAAGGCCCCGGCCGCCATGCGAATCCCCCTTGTGGAAGGATGCTTTTGTGACAGACTGATGATCCCCGACATCAGGAACGGAGGTTCTGCACATGTCGATGACGGCACACATTGCCGAACTGGAGCGCAAGCATCAGGCGCTCGACAAGAAAATCGCTGATGAGCAGGCGCATCCCAACAAGGACACGGTGAAGATCGCCGCCCTGAAGCGCCAGAAACTCAACCTGAAGGACGAGATTTCCCGGCTCCGAACAGAGCCGATGCGTCCCACACCATCCCTGCACTGAACCGCCCGTCGCAGCCGGATCGCGTGGCTGCCCGAAGACGCGCAGCCAGAAGAAAGGGCGCCATCCCGGCGGGATGACGCCCCTTTCTGAGCCGTTCCGGGTGAACCGGTCAGTTGGTGTCGGCACCACGGGCCGGGTCGGCCGCCTGGTTCACGGAGCCATGCGCTGCCTGGCGCTGGACCGAGAGGCCGCCGAAGCCCGAATTCTGGGCCTGTTCCGACGGGGCGACCACCGTCGAGCGGACGAGCGCGTTGCCATGGGTGGCCTCGGAAGCCTGGGCGGCACCGGCAACCAGCGTGGCGGCGGCGAAAGCGGCGGCAAGAATGGTCTTCATCGTCATCTCCTTTGAGTGAGGGCCCGCCAACCCCTGAGGCATCGGCGGCGCCCTGTTGATGACCCGAAGTTACGCCCCCGGCCCCGTCACTGGCCAATCAACAGCCGGTGTCCCTTCACTCACGAAACCAGCAGGCATCGTGAGCCAGCTTCACGCAGCCGTGACCTCTTCCGTCTGGCAAAGACCGCATTGCTGCCTATGGGGAAGCGCTGCGCGCCACCGGTCGGACACATTTGCCCTGATCACGCCACACGCGGCGGGACGGAGGCGCGGCGCCACCGGCCCGGCGCCCTCGCCTCAGATTTGGCGGGCGCGGTCGCGCAGGATGAATTTCTGGATCTTTCCGGTCGAGGTTTTCGGCAAATCGCCGAACACCACGGTGCGCGGAGCCTTGAAGGCAGCGAGATGCTGGCGCGCATAGGCGATGATCTCCTGGGCATCGGCCGCGGCGCCCGGGCGCAACTCGATGAAGGCGCAGGGATGCTCGCCCCATTTCTCGTCCGGCCGCGCGACCACGGCCACCAGCATCACCGCGGGATGCTTGAAGAGCACATCCTCGACCTCGATCGACGAGATATTCTCGCCGCCCGAGATGATGATGTCCTTCGACCGGTCCTTCAGCTGGATATAGCCGTCCGGATGCATCACCGCGAGATCCCCGGAGCGGAACCAGCCGTTGGCAAAGGCCTCGGCGCTGGCCTTCGGGTTCTTGAGATAGCCCTTCATGACGATGTTTCCGCGGAACATCACCTCGCCCAGCGTCTGGCCATCGGCAGGCACGGGCGCCATCGTTTCCGGGTCGAGGACGGTCAGGTCCTCGAGGCCGGGATAGTTCACGCCCTGCCGCGCCATCAGCGGCGCGCGGCGCGCTTCCGGCAGGGCATCCCATTCGGCCTTCCACTCGTTCACCACGGCCGGGCCGTAGGTTTCGGTCAGGCCATAGACATGCACCACGTCGAAGCCCGCGCCCTTCATGGCGGCGAGCACCGATTCCGGCGGCGGCGCGGCGGCAGTGATGAACTTCACCCGCTGCGAGAAGGCCGACTTCTCGTCTTCCCCGGCATTGAGCAGGGTCGACATCACGATCGGCGCGCCGCAGAGATGGGTCACGCCATGGTGACGGATCGCCTCGAAGATCGCCCGCGCCCGGACATGGCGCAGGCAGACATGCGTGCCGATCACCGCCGACAGCGTCCAGGGAAAGCACCAGCCGTTGCAATGGAACATCGGCAGCGTCCAGAGATAGATCGGATGTCGGCCGATATCCGCAGCGAGGCTGTTGGCAAAGCACATGAGATAGGCGCTGCGATGGGAATAGACGACGCCCTTGGGATTGCCCGTCGTGCCGGATGTATAGTTGAGGGTGATCGCATCCCATTCGTCGGCCGGGCGGGGAAACAGGGCGTCGACTGCGCCGGTGGCCCGGAAAGCCTCGGCCTCCTCCATGAAGAGCCGGGGCGGCGCCATCTCGCGGCCGTCCTCGCGCCATTCGGGATCGCGATACTCGATAACCCGGGGCGGGCTCGCCATGCCGGCCAGCGCCTCGCGCAGCAGGGCCGAGAATTCCGTATCGACGAAGACGATCCGCGCCTCGCCGTGTTCGAGGATGAAGCGGACCATCGCCGCATCGAGCCGGGTATTGATCGTGTTGAGGACGCCGCCCGTCATCGGCACCGCATAATGCAGGTCGAGCATCAGCGGGATGTTCGGCAGCAGGGCTGCCACCGTATCGCCCTTGCGGATGCCGGCCCCTGCCAGCGCCGAGGCCATGAGGCGGGCCCGCTGCCAGAACGCTGCATAGGAAATCCGCGTGCTGCCATGGAGGATGGCCGGATGATCGGGAAAGACCTTGGCCGCGCGCTCGAGGAAAGTCACCGGCGTGAGCGGCTGGAAATTGGCCGCGCAGCGGTCAAGGTCGCGCGCGTAGGATTCTGCAGACATTCGGCCTCCCTGCCCGTCGATCGGACCATTCTTGCCCTGATCCTGTCCCAGCGATTGATGAAGCACAAGCCGCGCCCGGAATTCGGCGGGAACACATTGACTCGTCGCTTTTGCCTGATAACGAGGGCGCCAACACCCTCCGGCGGTATTCTCAAAGGACGACCATGATCAATCGCGCCCAGCACAACGCGATGGCCAATGCCATCCGTGCCCTCTCGATGGATGCTGTCGCAGCGGCCAAATCCGGGCATTCCGGCCTGCCCCTCGGCGCCGCCGATATCGCCACTGTCCTGTTCCGCGATTTCCTGAATTTCGACCCGGCCGACCCGGCCTGGCCCGACCGCGACCGATTCGTGCTCTCGGCCGGGCATGGCTCCATGCTGATCTATTCGCTGCTTCACCTGATCGGCGTGAAGGAAGCCAGCATGGCCGAGTTGAAGGCCTTCCGGCAGCTCGGCTCGAAGACGGCCGGCCATCCGGAATTCGGCCATCTCGCCGGCATCGAGGTGACGACGGGGCCGCTGGGCCAGGGCCTTGCAACGGCGGTGGGCATGGCCCTGTCCGAACGCGTGCTCAATGCCCGTTTCGGCAAGGCGATGGTCGACCATTGCACCTATGTGCTCGCCGGCGATGGCTGCCTGATGGAGGGCATCAGCCAGGAGGCGATCACGCTGGCCGGGCATCTCCGGCTCTCGCGCCTCATCGTCCTCTGGGATGACAATGGCATCTCGATCGACGGTCCGGTCTCGATCACCGATTCGACCGACCAGCTGGCCCGTTTCGCCGCCTCGGGCTGGGCGACCATCGCCATTGACGGCCATGACCCCGACGCGATTGCCGGCGCGCTCACACTGGCGCGGGCCTCGGACAAGCCGACCCTCATCGCCTGCAAGACAACGATCGGCTACGGCTTCCCCACCAAGGCCGGCACCTCGACCGCCCATGGGGCGATCACCGACGCCAGGGAACTCGAGGCCGCCAAGGAGACGCTGGGCTGGAAGCATGCGCCCTTCGTCGTGCCGGACGATGTCTATGCCCTCTGGAAGGAAACCGGGAAGCGTGGCGCCGCGGCCAACGCAGCCTGGAAGGAGCGCCTCGGCAAGGCGAAGCCCAAGGCGCGCGAGGAATTCCTCCGCGTCAGCGCCGGCACCCTGCCGAAGACGCTCGCCAGGACGATCCGTCAGGTCAAGGCTGCCGCTTTGGCCAACCCGCAGGAAATGGCGACACGGAAGGCCGGCGAGATCGTGCTCGATGCGCTGACGCCGATCCTGCCCGAACTCGTTTCCGGTTCGGCCGACCTGACCGGCTCGAACAACACCAAGACCAAGGCCATGGCCACGATCAAGGCCGGCAGCTTCGGCGGGCAGTTCGTGCATTACGGCATCCGCGAGCATGGCATGGCGGCGGCCATGAACGGGCTTGCGCTGCATGGCGGCACGATCCCGGTCGGCGGCACCTTCCTTGTCTTCGCCGATTACTGCCGCCCGGCAATCCGCCTCTCCGCGCTGATGGGCCAGCGCGTCGTCTATGTCTTCACGCATGATTCCATCGGCGTGGGCGAGGACGGCCCGACGCACCAGCCGGTCGAGCAGATCGCCTCGCTGCGGGCCATGCCGAATCTCGACCTGTTCCGCCCCTGTGACCTGATCGAGACGGCGGAAGCCTGGGAATGCGCGCTCGGCAATGCCGACCGCCCGACTGTCCTGGCCCTGACACGCCAGAACCTGCCGCAGCTGAGGCAGGATGCCGGCGCGAAAAACCTTTCCGCCTTGGGCGCCTATGAACTCATCGGCGCCGACGGCCGTGCGGATGTGACGCTCTTCGCCTCCGGTTCGGAAGTCGCGCTGGCCGTCACCGCCCGGAAGACCCTGCTGGAATCCGGCATTCTCGCCCGCGTCGTCTCCGTGCCCTGCCTCGACCGGTTCCTGACCCAGCCGGAAGCCTATCGCCGCAAGGTGATCGGCCGCGCCAGGGTGAAGATCGCGATCGAAGCGGCCGTCCGCCAGGGCTGGGATTCCGTGATCGGCCCCGACGGGACCTTCATCGGCATGGAGGGCTTCGGCGCCTCGGGGCCTGCCGGCAAGGTGTTCCAGCATTTCGG
>JAIXSR010000004.1 GCA_027484605.1 Hyphomicrobiales bacterium
AGGCCAGCGGATCGCGATCCACCGGCACGCCGATCCGGCGCGCCGCCTCCAGCCGGGGCGGCGGATCGACAAAGGCGCCGGGCTCGTTGACCCGGCCCTCG
The DNA here is from genome assembly GCA_027484605.1 of Hyphomicrobiales bacterium. Lineage (GTDB taxonomy): Bacteria > Pseudomonadota > Alphaproteobacteria > Rhizobiales > Beijerinckiaceae > Rhabdaerophilum. The sequence goes on from JAIXSR010000004.1 coordinate 102, forward strand.
AGGATGCGGCGGATGACGGTCTCCACCGCCTGCCGCCTGCCCTCGGGATGGTAGAACGAGCCCTTCACCTGGATGGTCGCCGCCAGCACGCGGACAAAGGCCTCGACAAGGGCGGCATCGACCGGCTCGGGGTTCTGCCAGAAACCGTCGAGGGGGCCCTGATGGGTGAGGCCCGGCATGTCGTAGATCGCGGCGCCGAGGATCTTGGTCGGGCAGGTCTTGCGGAGCGAGAACAGCCCCACGGTCGAGTTGATCATCACGCAGCCGCGGGCGCTCGCGAGAAGACGGCCGAGATCGCCGCCATCGATGAAGTAGACCCGGTCGGCAAGGCCATGCCGCCGGGCGGCCTGCTGCACCACGGTGGCGAAATCCTCGGCATTGTTGTCATGCGGATGCTGCTTGACCACGAGATCCGCCCCGGCCGGCGCATGCCGGGCGAAGGAGGCGAAGACGGTCTCGATCATCTCGGCGATATGGGTGAAGGGGGAGTTGTCGCGGATCTGGTAATCGCCCTGCAATTGCAGCGGCAGGACGAAATAGGGCCGGCCCGAGGCCAGCCGCGCCTCGATCGTCGCCTCCGCCGCCCGGGCAAGGCCCTTCTGGCGCAGGAGATGGGGAATGCCCACCAGCACCTCGAGGATGGAATTGTAGTATTTGCCCGATTGCCACCCCGGATAGAGCGCCCGCCAGAAGAAATTGAACCAGGAATAGGTCACTTCATGGAGGATTTCGGTCCAGAAGCCGACGGGATAGCGCACCGCAAGATCCGGCGGCGGGCAGCCGGCCGCCAGCATGGCATAGCGCGCCGGATCGACCGGCATATGCGAATAGGCGCCCATGCCGCCCCGTTCCAGCGTGATCCAGTCCGGGCGGAGATAGCCGTTCTCGATGGCATAGGCCTGCAGGCCGGCTTCCTCCGCCACCTGCCGCGCCGCGACATGATAGGCGAAGCGATCGGCATAATAGAGGATATCGGTGATGCCCTCGCGCCGGATGAGCCCGCGGAGGAAATCCGGCCAGTTGCGCAGGCTGCCGCGATAATGGATGCCCCCGGGGCGGCCCCAGTAGAGGAACTCGCCCAGCGCGAAATGGACTTTCACCACCCGGTATCCCGCGGCCTCGAATCCCCGGCCGAGCTCGCGCCAGAAGGGCGCGGTCGGGCCATGAAGCATCAGGATCACACGCGGCGGGGACGTCATCGGACTCCGTGGCGGGGCCGGCTTTCCCTGCCACCCCGATATGCCCCTTAGCGCGGTTTCAGGCCGGCAGGGAACAAAAAATGCCGGTTTGCACAGGCGACCGTCAGAGACGGCCGCGCAGCCGCTCGACCAGCATATGGATGCTCAGCCCCTGCTGCGCCGCATGGGAGGCGTGGTTGGAGGCCGGCAGCGTGCCAGCCGCGCGCTCCGAGAAGACCATCCGCATCGGCATGACAAGGGCCTCGCCGAAGGCAATCGCCTCGCGATTGCCGATGGCCGCCAGGAAGCTCAGGACATGGGCGGATGTATCCGGGAAGGCGCTGCGGATGACATCCTGGTCGCGCTCGTTGGCCAGTCGCATCGCGAAGATGGTCGAGCATTGCGAGAAGATGGTCGGATCCAGCTCGCTCGGGCGCTGCGAGATCAGGCCGAGATAGCAGCCATATTTCCGGCCTTCCTTGGCGATGCGCGCAATGGCGCGGCGCACCGGGCCAAAGGCGCTCCGCTCGTCCTGCGGGATGTAGCGATGCGCTTCCTCGCAGGCGAGGATGACTTCATAGCCCGCGCCGGCATGCATCGCGGTCTCGAAAGCGAAGCGTGCGAGAACGGAGACAATGGCGCTGACGACATCCGCCGGGACGCCGGCGAGCTGCAGGATGGTGATCCGCCGCACGGGGTCGGCGATGCGGAAGATCTGGCGCAGCAGGTCCTCCAGCACGTCGCCGGATTCGCCCTTGGAAAACATGAAGTCGAATTGAGGATCATTCTTCAGGCTGTCGAGCCGGGTCTTCAGGCTGCGCAGGTCAGAGCGCTTGTAGCGCGGCTCGAGGCGGCCGAGATGCTCGTCGATCGAGGCGGTGATGTCGGTGAGGCGATAGGGCGAGGGTGCATCCACCGAGGTCGCCTGGTTCTCGCCCCGGAGCTGGCGCTTGAGAATGCCGCTCTGGAAGGTGTTGGCTTCGGCCCGGAAGGCCTCCTTGGCCTCGGTGATCGCCTCGCGCAGGAACTCGATCTCGCCTTCCGGCGCCTCGCGGCCGCGGAACAGCACATGCGTGAATTCCTCGAAGCTGAAGAGGTAATAGGGGAAGGCCAGGATGCGCAGATCCAGCACCACGGCATCCTTGCCGAAGGCCGCGGCGAATTCGTTATGCGGATCGAGGATGAGGGCGCGCAGGTTCGGACGGGTGGCGATGGCCTCGGTCATCAGGATCGAGAAGGCCGTCGACTTGCCGACGCCTGTCGAGCCGACCAGCGCGAAATGCTGGCGCAGCATCGCATCGAGATCGACATGGGCCTTCAGGCTGGGCGCCTGGGCCAGGGCGCCGATAGTCGCGGCATGGCCCGAGCGAACGGCATAGATGGCCTCGAGATCGTCCTGCCGGATGACATGGGCCTTCGCGCCGAGGCCGGGATATTCCCGGATGCCGCGCCGGAAGACCGGCCGGCCCTGCTCGGTGTCCAGGATCTCGCCGACGAGCTCGATCTGGACATGGGTCCGGGGCGGGAGGTTGGCATCCGTGGCCGCGCCTTCGGCATGCATCTCGTAGACGAAGCCGACGATGCGGCTGGTGCGGCCGACCAATGTGATCAGGCTCCCGACCGACCAGCGGCCGGCCCGCTCCGCCTGGATTTCCGCCGTATCGGCCAGGATGGTCGCGCGCGCGCCGGAACAGGCGATGATGACGCCAAGACTGCGGTCCTGTGGCTGATCGACGAACCGGCGTTCCAATGTCTCCAGTTCCCTGGCCCGCATGTTCTGCATCCTGTGCTCCCGCGATCGTTCCCGGCCGACGGCCTCTTCATGGCCGGTGCCCCTTCGTTCCGGGGAACGTTAGCTCGAAAAGGTTATGGAAAATCATCCAGCCGCGCGCGCGACGGAAAAATCAGCGCCCGGCATGCCGGCGCAGGATCCGCCGCTGCTGCCAGCGGAAGATCGGCGCATAGAGCGAATGGAACAGGCCGAGCAGGCGGATCGGCCAGCCCGGCAGGAGCATGAATTGCCCGGCCCGGGCGCCATCGAGGATCGACCGGGCAACGGCATCGGCCGAAAGCAGCCCGCCCCCCGCCGTGATCTCACGCGTGGCCGGCGGCTTTGTCCGGTTTTCATGGGCATATTGCGGCGTATCGGTATCCGGCGGGCAGGCGACGCTGACCGCGATGCCGGCGCCCTCCAGTTCGAGCCGGAGCGAATCCGCCAGGCCGCGCAGGGCGAACTTGCCGGGCCCGTAGGCCGAATAGCCGGCAATGCCGACAAAGGCCGCCGCGGAGGAGACCAGGGTGATCCGGCTGCCGCGGGGCAGGAACGGCAAGCCTGCATGGACGAGATGGAGCGAGCCGAAATAGTTCACGTCCATATGGCGGCGATGGCTGGCCAGCGGGGTCTCGGTGAAAAGCCCGGGCTCGGCAAGGCCGGCCGAGGCGACCAGCCAGTCGATGCGGCCATGGGCTGCGCCAATCGCTGCAATCGCGGCCGCGCAGGCGGCGGCATCGGCCACATCAAGGCTGTGGGTTTCGAGGCTGGCCGCGCCTCCGGCGAGCAACTCCGCCCTTGCCTGGTCCAGCAGGTCGGGCCGGCGCGCGATCAGGTGGAGATGCCAGCCTTCCCGGGCCAGCAGACGGGCCAAGGCGAGGCCGATACCGCTCGACCCCCCGGAGATGACGGCGACGGACGGGCCGGGATTGCCGGCCATGCCATCAGAACCCGTTGGCCAGGGCCGAGGCGGTCAGGGCCGGCTGGGCCGCGGTGTTGAACAGGGCCAGCACCTTCTGCAATTCGTTCAGCGGTGCATTGGCGATGTAGAGCATGTCGCGGTTCCGGACATCCAGCTTCTGCGCGAGGAAGTAGGAACGCGGATCCCGCATGTTGACGCGGTAGACCACCGGAACGCGCGTGTCATGCGCGGCAAGCGCGAAATTCGGATCAAGCTGGCGCGCGATCTGGGCCGATTCGAAGCGGAGCAGGAACACGCCTTCCGGATCGGAACGGAAATCCAGCAGGCCGCCCGCCTTGGCCAGAGCCTGTTCGAGCGAGATGCCGGCGGCATCGAACGGCACGACCGCGTTGCGGCCGGCAGCCCCGAAGGCCGAGAAGGTCTGCGGATCGCGGATCACGGTGAGAACATCGCTCGGATGGGCGAAGATGTTCTCGGACGGGTTCTGGATCAGCCGCTGCAAGGGCACGGTGACGGCACGCCCGCCACGCTGCAGGCTCACGAAGGTTTCATGCGCCGGGGCGCGGATGCCACCGGCCGTGGCCATAACGTCAAGGATGCGCTCGCCGCGGACCGAGAGCGGCACGCGGGCGCCATTGGTGACTTCGCCGAGGATGGTGACGGCATTGGACATGCCGCGCGGCACGGTGACCAGAACCTGCGGCTCGATGGCCTTGCCGGTCAGTCGCTCGACGATACGGCGCTCGACTTCCGGCGTCGTCAGCCCCGCCACCGCGACACGGCCGGCATAGGGGACGGTGATGGAGCCATCGCGGGCGACGACCTGCTCCGGGATCACGGCCGAGCGTGCGCCGGTCGAGTTCCGGTCGATCGCCGGCGAGGAGAAGAGCCCCCCGGCCGCGGCTTCCCAGATCGTGACGAGAATGGTGTCGCCGATGCCGATGCGCTGCGAGGGCGGAGGCCGGCGGTCGCCGAAGCTTTCATTGAAGGACCGGGCCCGCGAGGTCGAGAGGATGCTGACAACATCCTCGTTCACATCGCGCAGAATGTAGCGGATGCTGGTTTCGCTGGTCGAGGCGGTCGTGACCTCGGCCGAGGTCGGGCCCGACGACGGCAGGGCCGAGCAACCCGCAAGGCCGATTGCCGCGAGAACGATGCCTGCCCAAATCCGTCCGTTCGAAATCATCCGGTCTACCAAACCCAACCCGTCCGTCTTACGCACCCTGACTACACAGTCGCACGGCGAATGCAAATGATCCGTGACACGATTGTGGCGCCCTGACGCAATTTCGCAACAGGTTTAATGGGCCCTTAACCATATGAAATCGATCAGGTTTTCGGCGCAATCGGGGCGATGGAATCGTCGAGGAAGTACCAGCGCGGGATATTCGCCGCCACGACGGGTTCGACGGCCCCGTTGAGGAAGGCCACATCGGCCAGCCGGTCCTGTGACACACGCTCCGGAAGGGCAAAAGGCGCGCCGAAACGCAGCCGGAACCGGCAGCCGGCGGTCCGCTCGCTGTGGCAGATCACGAAACGCGCACCCGTATGGCGGGCCAGGCGGGCGGCGATCGAGAGATTGCCCGATTCGTGCGGCGCGCGGCCGAAGAGCGGCCCCATCGTGTGCCCGTCCCGTGCCTCGTCCGGGAAGATCATCACCACCCGATTCGTCCGGAGACGGCGCATGCCCTCGCGCACGCCGGAGGCATCCGGGCGGAGCAGTTCCACGCCGAATCGCCGGCGGGTGGCCACCGCGACCTCGCGCTCGAGGAGATCCTCCGGCGGCTGGTAGAAGGAGGTCAGCGGAATGCCGGCCTGCTGGAAGACCGGGCCGAAGGTCTCCCAATTGCCGGTATGCAGGCCAATGGCGATGATCGGCTCGCGGCCGGCCATCGCGCGGAAGGCCTCCAGCCCCTCGATCTCCAGCCTGCCCTCGCGCAGGAAGCGGTGGATGACCGAGAATTCGGCCATGATCCGTCCGACGCCGTCGAGGAATTCCTCGATCCAGCCCTCCAGCTCCGCCGGCGAGGCGCCGGGACGATGCCGGGCGAGATTGGCCCGGGCATTGGCGATGATTTCCGGCCGGTTGAGCCGGACATTCCGCCGGATGCCATGGCTGCCGATATTCGAGACCCAGTCGGTCGGAAGCAGGGCGAGCGCATGAAAGATGGCGCGCTTGGCCCAGTATTCCGCGTTCCGTTCACCGCTGCCCATGCCGGAGGCTCAGCGCGGATGGACCGTGACCGGCATGCCACCGGCCGGGCGCAGGGTGAGCCGACAGACCGGTTCGGCGACATAGCCCTGACGCGGCGAGACCCGGAACATCCGGACGAGGATCGCGAGGCAGAGGATCGCCTCCGACAGGCCGAAATTCAGGCCGGCGCAGATCCGCGGCCCGACCGAGAACGGGATGAAGGCGAAGGGATTGTAGCGGGCATTGTTCTCGAACCGCTCGGGCATGAAATGGTTGGGATTCTCCCAGATATCCGGGCAGCGCTGGATCAGCCAGGGCGCGATCATGACGAGCCCGCCCTTGGCCACCGGCAGGCCGCCCACCTCGTCGGCCTCGCGCGCCTGCCGGGGCAGGAGCGGCACCGGCGGATAGAGACGCAGCGTCTCCATGATGACGGAGCGCGCATAATCGAGCTTGTCGAGATCCTCGATGGTCGGGGTGCGGCCAGGGCAATGCGTGTCGAGTTCGGCCAGCAGCTTCTGCTCGACCCATGGCGACCTGGCCACGCAATAGAGCGCCCAGGTCAGCGTGGTGGCCGTGGTTTCGTGGCCGGCCATGAAGATCGTGGCGGCCTCGTTGCGCAGGGCCGTGACATCGAGGGCAAGTTCCGGGTTGCGCTGCTGGCGCTTGATCAGCAGGTCGACCATGGAGCCGGAATCGCCATCGCCGGCGAGATGGGCGTTGATGACATTCTCGACAACCGAATGCACCATCTCCACCGAGCGGCGCTTGCCCGGGCCGTGCAGGACCGGCCAGCCCTCGTCCCAGCCGAGGAAATAGCCGAGATTGAAGTTGTCGATCGATTTCTGGTAGCTGGTGAAGCCCTCGATCACCCGGCGGGCGGCCGCGCCGCCGAGATTCCGCCCGAAAACGGTCTGGGCGATGATCTCGGCCGTCAGTTCGGCCATCGAGGCCGTCAGCTCGAATTCCTCGTCCGGGCGCAGGGTCTTCCAGTGTTCGGCAAAGGCCAGAGTGACCTGTTCCATCGTGACGCCGAAGGCCGGGACACGGTTCTTGTGGACGATATCGGCGACAAGCGGGCGCCGCGTCTTCCATGTCTCGCCCTCGGAGATGAAGAGGCCATCCCCGAGCAGGACTTCCAGCGCCCGGCGCATCTGCGGGCTCTTGCGCTCGAAATTCTGGTGCCGCGTCACCATCACGTATTTGATGTGCTCGGGCGAATTCACCACCACGACCTGCCGGCCGAGCAGGTCGAAGCGGTCGAGACCGGCGCGGTAGCTCTCGACCATCCAGTTGCCGAGCAGGCTGTGGCGGGCGCCGAGGACGATCGCCGAAAGGCTGGGCGCATCCTTCCGCGGCTCGGGATGCGGCGCGATGAAATAGCCCTCGCCGCTTTCCTCGATGACCCTCGGGGGGGTGTAGAACCGGAAGGCCATACCCATGGACGTGCCCCGCTTGCCATGATTGCTCGGTGATCCCGGCCGGTTCTTCCTGCTAACCGGGCCCGAGGTCAAGCGCTTCCTGCCCGGGGAAGGCTGCGGATGCTCAGGAAACCGGCACCCGGTCCGTCACGCGGCGCCAGACGGCGCCATCCGAGAAGACCAGAACCGCGCCGCCGGGCGCATCGGTGACATGGATCAGCGCACCCGCCCCGCTGGCCACGGGATCGGGCAGGCCGGCCCGCGTGACGGCCCCGACGCGCATGGCGCCACCGAGATGGAGCGCGACGCTGGGCGCCGTGACCCCGCCGATGCCGATGCGGCCATCGGGCTGGACGACCAGCGCTGTCAGCCAGGCCTGGCCATCGGCCGACATCTTGAGCGCGAGCGCATCGTTGCCGACGGTGCCGATCTCGGCCCGCCCGGACCAGCCGGTCTGGAAGAGGAGGCTGGCCGTGGCTGCCGCCATCGCCTTGTTCAGCTTCAGCTGATGCCCGCTGCCGTCATGGGTAAGGAGGGTCGCCGTACCGCGCACCGCCAGCCGGTCAGCCCCCTCGGCGATCGTACCGATGCCGAGGCGGTCGAGATTCTGGAGCGGGCCGAGGGCCGGTATCCAGCCCGAGGCGGTGGCGACCAGCAACCGCCCCTCATCCTCGATCCAGGCCAGCCAGCCCGTTCCCGGCGCGATCAGCACCCAGCCCCCGTCCTGCCAGGCCGCGACATGCCCGGCAAAGTCCTGCCAGGGCCCGGAGGCCGAATCGGGCACGAGATAGCGTGCGCCCTCCTCCGGGGCCGCCGGCGGCTGGCCGAGCTGGCGGGACAGCGCCGAGAGCTGCACGACGATGTCGAGACGGCGCAGCGATTCATTCAGCGTGACATGTTTCTGCGCCTGGCCGGCGGCGAGATAGGGCAAGGAGAGCAGTTTCGTCTCGTCCATGGAATCCTCGTGCATTGACAGGAAAGCGCGAGGATAGGCCGACTTGGCGGGCCGGGGATTTCCTGGATCCCTGCTTTGCTGCGGGCGCCGGAACGGCAAGGAAAACTCCGCCCGGACAGCGCCGGGCGTCACGCTGTCCGGACATGTCGTTGCGCGAGCGCGGCAAGGCGGAGGCCCTCCGCCGGAATGGCGGATTCCTCGGAGATCCCGGCAACCCGGCCTTAATCACGCGGGTAATCCTGCGCCTTTGTCGAAATTTTTCGCCATCTCCCGGTAACCAGTCATGGCCTAGCGTCTCGGCACGTGATGCAGGGGGAAAGCTTGCTTTCAGCGATTTTCAGAGCGCAGGACCGATTCATCGGCCTGGCGGGACAGGATCCCGAATTCGTCGGCCGGGCGCATGCGGAGCAGATCCGTGCCGTCGTGCGGCTGACGCCGGCCATGATGCTGGGAAACCTGTTCAGCATCGCTGCGATCCTCGTGGCCTATTCCACGCATGCCGCCCTGCCCTTCCTTCTGCTCTGGAGCCTTGTCCTCGCCTTCATGATGGTCCGCGCCATGCGGGCCTGGCTGCAGCTGCGCCAGGGCATGATGCGGGACTGGGCCTCGCCGCGGGCGATCCACCGGGCCACGGTCAATGCCGCCCTGTTCGGTGCGATCTGGGGCATCATGCCCACCATCGCCTATCCGGATGCCGGCTACGGGCAACAGCTCGTTGTGACGGCCGTCATCACCGGCATGCTCAGCGCCGGCAGCTTTGCCCTGTCGGCCCTGCCACGGGCGACACTGGTCTTCCTGATCCCCGTGACCCTCGGCTCGACCCTGGCGCTGCTCGCGCGGGACAGCGCGGTGGATGCCGTTCTCGGATTCCTGCAATTCGCGCTTCTTGCGATCGCGCTGCTGGCCTCGCATCACCATGCGCGGATGCTGGTCGCCCATCTGAAGGCCGAAAAGGACGCGCTTGAACAGAAGAGCGTGATCGGCCTTCTCCTCAAGAGCTTCGAGGATCATGCCAGCGACTGGCTCTGGCATCTCGACGAAACCGGACGCTTCCGCGATGTCTCGCTGCGCTTCGCCGAGGCGGCCGGGCTCCATGCCCGCCATCTCGAAGGCGCGCATGCCCCGGTCCTGCTGAGGTGCGCCGAGGCTGGCCGGGCCAGCACGATGCGGCTCCTGCTGGCCTTCCGGCGCAGGCGGGCATTCCGCGATGTCGAGATCGGGCTGCGGATCCGCGGCACGCTGCGCTGGTGGCGGGTTTCGGGCGAGCCGGCCTATGACAACCGGGGCCGGTTCACGGGCTTCCGGGGTGTCGGTTCGGATGTGACGGAGGCGCGCGAATCGGCGGATCGCCTGTCCTATCTCGCCCATTTCGACGGTGTGACGGGGGCTGTGAATCGCGGGCGGTTCAACGAGCTTCTGGCCGGCCTGACGGCGCGGGCCAGCCTGCGGCAGGCGCCGTTCGCGGTCATCTATGTCGATCTCGACTTCTTCAAGGCGGTCAACGATCGCCATGGCCACCGGACCGGCGACCTGCTCCTCGCGGCCGTTGTCGCCCGGTTGCGCGTGCTCCTGCCGCCGGAGACCATCATTGCCCGGCTGGGCGGCGATGAATTCGCCATTGCCCTCGAGAATCCCGGCAGCGAGGCCGACCTGTCGGCCCTGGCAGCGGGGATCATCGCCCATCTGTCGGAGCCGTTCGAGATCGGCGAGGCCCGGGTCGTCATCGGGGCCAGCCTCGGCCTCGTGCTGGCGACCAGGGCTATTCCCGTCGAGAGCCTGCTGCATCAGGCCGATCTGGCGCTCTACATGGCCAAGGGGGCCGGCCGCCGCACGTTCCGCTTCTTCCGGCCCGATATGGAAGACCGGCAGCGCGAGCAGGCCCTGCTCGAGGCCGATCTGGCCCAGGCCATTGCCCGGGGTGAACTCGAGCTCCATTACCAGCCCTTCGTGCGGTCGCCGCGCGGCTCCACTGCCGGCTTCGAGGCGCTGCTGCGCTGGCATCACCCGGAACGCGGGACAATCCCGCCCGCGATCTTCATTCCGCTGGCCGAGAAAAGCAGCCTGATCAACCGGATCGGTGACTGGGTCCTGCACGAGGCCTGCCGTGCCGCGGCCTCGATGCCGGGCGATCTCGTCATGGCGGTCAACCTGTCCTCGCGGCAATTCGAACAGGGCCATCTCGCCGCGGATATCCGCGCCATCCTCGCCGAAACGGGGCTCGCCCCGCAGCGCCTCGAACTCGAGGTCACCGAGAGCGTGCTGATCGACAATCCCGATGCGGTGATCGAATGCCTGCGCGAACTCAAGGCGCTGGGCATCCGGATCGCGATGGATGATTTCGGCACCGGCTATTCGAGCCTGTCCTACCTCTGGCGGTTCCCGTTCGACAAGATCAAGATCGACGGCGCCTTCATCGCGGCGATGACGCAGGACCAGACCGCGCGCGACATCGTGCAGGCCATCGCGATGCTGACGCGCCAGCTCGGCGTCAACCTGACGGCGGAGCGGGTCGAGACCGAGGAGGAGATGCGCTTCCTCAGGGAGATCCGCTGCGACTACCTGCAGGGTTATTTCTTCGCCCGCCCGATGCCCCTTGTCGATGCCGCCGCGCACCTTCTGACCGAGACGCGGCGCCGCAGCCGGGCCGGGCATTCCGGCCGCCGGAAACATCTGGCGGCATGAGGC
>JAIXSR010000152.1 GCA_027484605.1 Hyphomicrobiales bacterium
CAAGGATCGGGAAGGGCGTGAGGTGGCCCGAAACAAAGCCGGGCTGCAATTCGCGGAGCACATCGGCCGTCCCGATCGATGTCAGGGACAGCGTGTCGATTCCGACATAGGTATGGCGACCCCGGTAGAACGCGAAGATGTCAAAAGGCACCGTCTGCTTGAAGGCAGCGATGAAAATCATCCGGCCGAGGATGGCGAGCGATTTCTGCCCCGCCTCGTAATAGGGCTCGCCCACCGTGTTGTAGATGATGTCTGCGCCCTTCCCGCCCGTGAGCTCGCGCACGCGAGCCGCAACATCCTCAGTGCCGGAATTGATGACGGTGACTGGCCCGGATGCCTTGCCCTCGAAACCCTCGTCCTTGCGGACAACGCCAATCACGGTCGCGCCCTTCCAGGTCGCGATCTGGGCTGCAGCCTGGCCGACCTTGCCATTGAGCCCGAGGATCAGCACCGTTTCGCCCGGCTTGGGCATGCCCGAGCGCCGGAAGCCTTCCTGGGCTGTGACAAAGGGCACGCCGATTCCGGCCGCTTCGGCAAAGGAGATCCGATCGGGTTTCTCGACAAGGGCCCGGGCCTCGACGACGAGATGGCTCGCATGGGTGCCGTCGCGGCGAATGCCAAGATCACCGGATGAGCCGAAGACAGTGCGGCCAAGCCATTCCGCGGGTCCATCGATCACCGTTCCTGCAAAGTCGCGCCCCGGTGTCCGAGGGAAGACCGCATAGGGCATCATACCGATCGCCGCCTTGGCATCCGAGGGATTGATCGCGGCGGCCCTGATCTCGACGAGGACCTCCTCGGCACTTGCACGGCTCAGCGGGCGGGTTTCGACCGTCGGGACCAGGGCGGCGATTTCCGGCACCTTGGCTGCCAGTCGCAGGCAGGCGGCTTCGACGGAAAGGGCCGGGCCGGCAAGGGGAGCATTCATTACAATCTCCGTCATCAGGAAGGGCGCGAGGATGGATCGCGGCCAAGAGCGGGAAAGCCCAGCATGTCCCGGGCTTCAGCCGCCGGCATGACCTGCGATCCGAGGCTTTCGATGATCCGGCGCGCCTTGGCGACCATCGCTGCATTGCTTGGCGCGAGGACACCGCGATCGAGGAAAACCGCATCCTCGAGGCCGGTCCGGGCATGCCCCCCGGCAAGGACGGATTGCGCGACCATCGCGAAGGCCGCCCGGCCAATGCCGATGGCCGTGAAGGCGGCGTCGGCCGGCAGGAGATTGCGGGCGTAGATCACGCTCTCGGGCGATGGCTGGAAGCCGTATTTCACCCCGAGCACGAAGGACGTGAGCTGGGGGCCCGTCAGGGTTCCGTCCGCAATCAGGTCCTGCAGCAGGGCGATATCGCCGGAATCAAACAACTCGATCTCGGGTTTCACGCCAGCCTCGCGAATGACACTCGCCATTCGGCGGACATTTCCGGGCGTGTTGATGACGACCTGCCCGCCCGAATTCATGGTGTTCAGGTCAAGCGTGCATATCTCGGGTCGCAGGGCCGCAACATGCGCAACACGATCCTCCGGCCGCATCAACGTGGTGCCGGGGCCAGCCACTTTCGGGTCCTCCTCGGAGGGCACGAAGCGTCCGCCCGGGCCTGTCGTCAGGTTGAGGATCAGGCTGCGATTCCGGGCCCGGATCCGGGCGACGACATCCTGATAGTATTCCAGCTTCATCGACGGCTTGCCGGTGCCGGGTTCCCGCACATGGATATGCGCGATCGCGGCGCCCTCCTCCGCCGCGCCGAGGCAGGCTTCCGCAATCTCTTCAGGCGTGACCGGCAGATGCGGTGTCTGGTCCGGCGTGGTGAGATTGCCCGTGACCGCCGCCGTGACCATGATGCGGGAAAGCTGATTGCGCATGGTCAGAGTGCCCTGCCGCCATCCACCAGGATGACCGAACCGGTGGAATAGGTGAGATGCGTCGCCAGTGCCCGGATGGCCCGCGCGACATCCGCCGCCGTAGCGACCCGCTGGAGCGGGATGGTCGGGGCAATCTTCGCCAGCTGTTCCGGGCCTCGCCCGGGCACGAAATCCGTATCGACCACGCCAGGCGAGACACCCATGACCCGGACCACGGGCGCAAGGACCCGCGCCAGCGACTTGGTCATCGTGTCGGTTGCAGCCTTTGCGGCGGCATAGGCGATATTCGACCCGACGCCGGACAAGCCGGCGATCGACGACACATTGACCACCAGACCATCACCCGAGGCTTCCAGCAGCCCCCGGAACGCGCGAATGGTGGCGAACTGGCCACGCCAGTTCACCTGGAACATGCTGTCGATGAAGGCGTCGTCCAGCGCATCGAGATCGGCGGCCGGAATGGCCTGCGTAAACCCCGCGCTGTTTACGAGAATGTCGACCTTGCCGAACAGGGCGCCGACACGGCCCGCCAGCGCCACAAGCGAGGGCGTATCCTCAACCCGGGCCTGTATGGCCTCGTGACGCCCGGCCGGCAGCGTGGCGAGCACATCCCGCGCCTTTGCCTCATCGCTCCGCCAGACCACGACTACCTCTGCGCCCGCTTCGGCCAGCATCCGCGCGGTCGCCGCGCCGATGCCGCCGGAGCCCCCCATGATCACGGCCACCTTGCCTGCCAGTTCGCGTTCCTGCATGGCGCCGCTCACTTGATCGGGGGAACCGGGAGCACGGCCTCGCCAGGCTCCATCACGAAGGTGTAGTCGAGGGCATACCAGTCGGGACCGGCATCGGGAGCCGGGGGCGGCCCCTCGCCACGGTGGAACCCGCCGATCAAGCGGTTTGTCACGCCGAACACGACATCGGACCCAAGATGGGTGTCATCATCGACAAAGACCTGCGTGACCAGCGTCTTGTATCCCGGCTGCAAGAGCAGAAAATGCAGATGCGCCGGGCGGTAGGGATGGCGCTGCTGAGCGGCGAGCAACTCACCGACCGGGCCGTGTGTCGGCACCGGGTAGCCGGCGGGCTTCACGGAGCGGAAGGCGAAGCGCCCTTCGGTATCGGTGACGAACTTGCCCCGGAGATTCATGTCTGCTTGCGTCTGGTCCTGGTTCTCATACATGCCGGCCGGCGAAGCTTGCCAGACATCGACCTCGACACCGGCCAGCGGCTCGCCCCGGGCATTGCGGACGAGGCACTGGGCAAACAGGGCCGGTCCCGGTGTTGGCGAACGGATGATGGTGCCGCCATTCTCAGTCCGCGGCGAATTCATGCGCCAGAACGGTCCGAGCAAGGCCGCAGCCGTTTCGGTATTGCCGGCATTCCCATTATTCAGCAGGCAGACCAGCGTCGAGAGGCCGATCGCGTCGGAGGCGAGGATCACCTCGTTATGCACGTCGTTCGTCGCCTGTCCCAGCCCGCAGACGAACGCCATCGCCCTCTCCCATTCCGGCTCGGTCAGCCGGACATCCCGAACGAAAGCATGGAGATGGGTGACCAGCGACGCCATGATCCGGCGCAGGCGCGGATCCGGGGTTGTCGACATGGCCTGCAGCACGGCAGCTGTGACATCCTCGTGCCGATCGATAACCATGGAGGCTCCTGTGCAATCGATTGCAATTGATCTTGCAAACGATTGCAAGTGTCAATCCCTACCCCTAAGTTTGCTTCTCGACATTGCGTCCACTCTCGCCTCTGATGAAGCGCATGGCTCCGACCCTGAAGATGATTGCCGCCGCGGCGGGGGTTCATGCCTCCACGGCATCCCGCGCCCTTGATCCGGCACGGCGGCATCTCATTGCCGACGATCTTGCCCGGCATATCGAGGAAACCGCGCGGCGGCTCGGCTATCGCCGGAATGTCGGCGCTGCGGCCTTGCGGACGGGCCGGTCCCACCTGATCGGCGTGATCCTTCCCGATGTGGCCAACCCGGTTTTCGGTCCGATCCTGCAGGGCGTGGAGGAGGCGCTGGCCAGTGAAGGCTATTCGGCGATCATCGCCAATGCCGGAGGAAGCGCCGGCAAGGCGATGGCGG
>JAIXSR010000031.1 GCA_027484605.1 Hyphomicrobiales bacterium
GCCCCGAGAACGGCCCGACGCCGGTCGCGACGAACATCAGCCATGACAGCAGGGCCCCGCGATTGGCCGGCGTGTCGGGCGGCAGGAACTTTCCGGTTTTCTCGGCGAGGTAAAGCAGGATGGCGTTGCTGTCGAAAACAACCACATCACCGTCGACAATAGCCGGCACCTTTCCATTGGGGTTGATCGCGAGGAATTCGGGCTTGAACTGGTCGCCGCGGCGCGTGTCGATCGGCTTTGCCTCGTAGGCAAGGCCTGCCTCTTCGAGGAAA
Organism: Hyphomicrobiales bacterium; assembly: GCA_027484605.1. Taxonomy (GTDB): domain Bacteria; phylum Pseudomonadota; class Alphaproteobacteria; order Rhizobiales; family Beijerinckiaceae; genus Rhabdaerophilum. Next base: position 273 of record JAIXSR010000031.1, read on the forward strand.
AGGCCAACCTTGCTCGGGTTGGGCGAGCCGTTGAAATAGAATGTGAGCACGGGACTTCCTCGTCGCCTTGGGGTGGCTGATGCTGCGCGTGAGACCGATGCCAGCCCGCATCCCGGGCCGGCTGTGCTTGATCTACGCTCGACACTACACCGGCAGGCGGGCGGATTCCAGTGCAACGGCAAGGACAACCGGCGGGAGGGCTGCCTTCACGGGATGCGGGCAGCAAGTGCCGTCTGGTGGTTCTCCTGCACGCGTTCGACCTCGATCCCCGGCTGAGGATCCGGCAGCGTTACGAGAGAAGATCGGCCAAGGGTGGATCCCGCAAAGAGAGGAATTTCCGGGCGAGCATCGTCCTATTCGAACATGTCCGGCTGGGTTGCTGCGATGTGGCTGTAAATTGTCTGGAAATGCAGCCAGCCGATATAGTCGCTGCCGACATGCTCCCGGCTGTATTGCGCCGTCTTGGGGGAAAGCAATTGGGGCTTTATCCCCGTTGCTTCCACGAGCATCTGCTGCTTGCATGCCCGCTCCAGCGCAATGAACCAGAACGCGGCGTCATCGATGCTGTGCTGGCTCGCCGTCAACAATCCGTGGTTCTGGTGGAGAATGCCGCGATTGCGGCCGATCTCCTTGGCGACGGACCAGCCGCTCTCTTTCTCCACCGCAACGGCACCGGCCGAGGCGCCGATCACGGCATGGCTGTTGTAGAACGCTGCCGCATCCTGGCTGATCATGTCGAGCGGCCGGCCGGTTGCGCACCAGGCTGTGCCGTAGACCGTATGCGCATGGCACATCGCCATCACTTCCGGATATTCCTCATGCACTGCCGCATGCAGGACAAATCCGGCCCGGTTGATCGCATATCGGCCTTCGACGACATCACCCTTGTGGTCGGCCAGGATGAGGTTCGACATCCGGACCTGCGAAAAGTGGACGCACATCGGATTGGTCCAGTAGAGTTCCGGCCGTTCGGGATCGCGCACTGTCAGATGCCCGGCAAAGCCATAATCGAACCCGTGCATCGCAAAGGCCCGGCACGCGGCCACGAGATGCTGCTTGCGGTAGGTTCGCTCTTCCTCGAACGAATCGAATTCCGGAGATTCCGGAAAGATCAGGCCGGCCTGTTCTGGCTGATAGATCGAGATGCGCTTGCGCCCTGCCCGATCCGGCGCGATCTCGATTGCAGCATCACGGGCATGATCATCGTCCAGCATGGGCATCCTCCTTGGTCTTGTTTGTATCGGTTCTTGCTACGGAATGTGCCGACAGCTTCAGGCTTTGACAAACGATGCGTTTTCAGTGATGCATGAATCAGATTCATGGAGCTGGTCGTTGCTGCGAACCCCGAGCCTGCATGCGTTGCGCGCTTTCGAGGCAGCTGCCCGGCTCGGGAGCTTCGCCAGGGCCAGCGAGGAACTGCATCTCACGCCATCCGCGATCAGCCATCAGGTCCGGGCTTTGGAGCAGCATTTCGGCAAGCCGCTCTTCACCCGGGCGACGCGGCAGGTGATCCTGACGCCGGAGGGCGTGCGCCTGCTGGCCGCCTTGTCGCAGGCCTTTTCGATCATTCACGCTGCCTGCGCAGACCTGAGCCCCCGCCCGCGGGCGGAGAACCTTTCCGTCCATTGCACTCCGAGTTTCGCCGCCAAATGGCTGGGGCCGCGGCTGCCCGGCTTTATCGCGCAGAACCCCGACATCAACATCCGATTGTCTTCCAGCGCAGATCGCGTCGACCTCAACCGGCATGATGCGATTGATGTGGTCATCGCCTATGGAACCGCGCCAAACGATCCGGGTGTCACCACGCAGGCCCTTGGGCAGGAGGAAATCGCCGCGCTCTGCTCGCCGGCCTTTGCCGCCGCCTATCCGGCGGTCGAACCTGCGGAGTTCGAGCGCATCATGTTGCTGGAATCCTCCTTCAGCCCGGTGCATTGGTCGGATTGGTTCATGCTCAACGGCATCCGCCCTGCGAGCCTTCGGACGGGCCCGGTTTTCGATCGTGGCTCCCTGGTTGTCGCGGCTGCGGCGCAGGGCCTCGGCGTGGCTTTGGAAACGCTGCGCTTTGCGCATGCGGAGATCGAGGCCGGCAGCCTTGTCCGGTTCGGCGGGGGGCGTTTTCGCAGCCTCGAGCGGGAAATGCACTTTCTGGCCTATCGCACGCGCGATCGGAACCTGCAGAAGATCCGGCGCTTCTGCGAGTGGATCATCCGCGAGATCACCCCTTAGGCAGGCCCGACCCATCAAGACGGCGATAGCATGACCGGGAGACTGTCAGGCCAACGGCGCTTTTGCTGGCATGCGGTTCACGCCGGCAGTTCCATGCGCTCCGCTCCTGAAAACTTTCGCAATCAGTCGCGGATCCCGGCGGCGTAGCCGAACCCAACCGCCGGTTCGGCAGCGGTTTCCACCCACACGCTCTTGACCTGGGTGTACTCGTAGAGCGCCTCGACGCCGCTTGACCGGCCATATCCACTCATGTTGAAGCCGCCAAATGGCGATGCGACATTGATCGTCTTGTAGGCATTCACCCAGAATGTGCCGGCCTTGACCGCGGCGGCAACGCGATGGGCGCGCGCGACATCCTGCGTCCACACAGCGCCCGCCAGGCCGAAATCGCTGTCATTGGCGATGGCGATGGCCTCCTCCTCGGTATCGAAGGGGATGGTGGCTACCACCGGTCCGAAAACCTCCTTGCGGGCAATGCCCATGGAATTGTTCACGCCCCTGAGAAGGGTAGGAGGAACAAAATAGCCTTCTCCCGACATGCCGGGGGCTGCGATGACCTCGGCCCCTTCGGCCGCGCCCTCGCTGATAAGCGCCTGGACATGCCGGAACTGCCTGAGATTGTTGACCGGCCCCACTTCCGTATCCGGCGATGCCGGATCGCCGAGCCGGATCCGGGCGGCGCCGCTGGCGACAAGCTCGACGAAGCGGTCATGCACCTGCCGTTGCACCAGAAGGCGTGAACCTGCGACGCAGCTTTGCCCGGCACCGGAGAAAATCGCGGCCTGTGCCCCGATGGCCGCCCGTTCCAGATTGGCATCGGCAAAAACGATATTGGCGGATTTTCCGCCCAGCTCCAGCACGCAGGGCAGAAGCCGGCTCGCCGCTGCCTCGGCGACGAGGCGTCCGGTGGGCACGGAGCCCACAAAGACCACCTTCCTGATGGCCGGGCTGGCCATCGCCGCCTGGCCTGTCGTGTGGCCATAGCCGGCCAGAACATTGACCAGCCCGATGGGCAAGCCTGCCTTTTCCGCCAGCATGACAAGAACGATGGAGGTCAGCGGCGTGAGTTCGCTCGGCTTCAGCACCACGCCATTGCCCATCGAAATCGCCGGCGCGATCTGCCAGCCCGCCGTGAAGATCGGCGCGTTCCAGGGCGTGATCTGCAGGACAACGCCCATCGGCTCGCGGCGGGTATAGTTGAGGTGGCTTGACGGAACGGGGATCACCTCACCGTGGAATTTGTCAGCCCAGCCCGCGTAATACTCGAACATTTCCGCGACCTTGGCGACCTCGACGCGGGTGTCGCGTATCGGTTTGCCCGCCGCCAGTGTTTCCAGCCGGGCCAGGGGCTCAGCCGCCTCCAGGATGGCGCGTGCAACGGCCTGCATGACCCGGCCGCGCCCGGCGGCACTGCGCTGGGCCCAGCCCTTCTGCGCTTCATGCGCGGCAGCGACGGCCTGCGCAGCAATGTCCGACCCGGCATCTGCATAATCCCAGAGCGTCTTGCCGGTCACGGGATCAAACACCGTCACGGTTTCGCCGGCACCGGGCATGAGCCTGCCATCGACGAGCGAACCCAGCCTGTCCGGATTGAGGCCAAGGCCCTGGAGGGACGCAGCGAGCCGAGAATCCATCATTGGCCTTTTCCTTTCCGGCTGGCGACCTGCAGAGAAACGATGCGGTTGAAATCCTCCTCGTCGGGGAGCGTGGCGAGGCTTTCCGCCCAGATCCTGGTTGTCTGCCCTGCCATGGGCATTGAAAGCCCCAGTTCGGACATGAGTTGCGCACCCAGCGCCACATCCTTGCGCATCAGCTTCATGGTGAAACCGGAATCGAAGGCCTCATTGAAGATCCAGGTCGGAAAATTGACCATCGTGACGCCACTGCGACCGGAGCCGGCATTGATGCCCTCCATGACGCGCTCCGGCTCGACGCCGGCTTCCGTTGCCAGACGCATGGCCTCGGCGCCGGTCAGCAAATGCGCCGCGCAGAGAAGATTGTTGATGATCTTGGTGACATGGCCCGCACCCACCGGGCCGACATGGACGCGCTTTGCGCTCATCACGGACAGGACGGGCTCGACCTTGGCGATATCCGCCGGCGAGCCCCCCATCACCATGGTCATGGTGCCGCCCATGGCGCCCTTGGGCCCACCGCTGACAGGCGCATCGATGAACCCCATGCCTCCGGCGGCGAGAAGGGCTGCAACCCTGCGCGAGGTTTCTGGATGCGAGGTGGATGTATCCACGATGATCATACCAGCCCGCCCATGCGCGAGAATGCCATCCGGCCCGGTGATGACGGTTTCGACAATCGCAGCCGTGGGCAGGGAAAGGATCAAGACCTGCGCCGCGCGGCAGAGATCCGCGATACCCGAATGGACGGTGAACCCCTCTCCGGCGAGTCTTTCGCGGGTGCCGGCCAGTGAATCATAGCCGCTCACCGCCATCCCGCCCCGTCGAAGGGAATTGGCCATTCCCCGCCCCATATTCCCCAGCCCGATGACACCAACGTTCTGCATGGCTTTTCTCCCGTGCCGTCAGGCTAGTCGGGGTCGATCAATTCTGAAATGATCGGCTCAGGTCATCAATGTTGACTCTGAGGCAACGATAGGACTGCCCGCGATGGTGGATCTTCTGGCTCGGCCAGGCCTGCGCTACCTCTATGAAGCTGTACGGCTCGGCTCCGTCCGGTCCGCTGCCGATGTCCTGAACATCAACCCATCCGTGATCAGCCGGCAGATTGCCCGTTTGGAACTTGATCTCGGCATTCGCCTGATCGAACGGCTTCCACGCGGAATCCGGGCCACGGAAGCGGGGCAGGTTCTTGCAGAACAGTACCGCCAATGGTCGGTTGATCAGGGCGACGTGATCTCGAAACTGCGCGACCTGAGCGATCTGCGTACCGGCCATGTCGACATCACGTTGGGCGAGGGATTTGTCAGCGATCTCATGTCCGGTCCACTGAACAGCTTCTGGGAACGGCACCCGCTCCTGTCGATGTCGTTCACGCTGGCCGGCACGAACGAAGTCGTGCGTTCCGTGGCCGAGGATCATTGCCATATCGGGCTCGTCTACAATGCAACACCGCATCCGGGCATCCGGACCACAGCAGCGATCCGCCAGCCAGTCTGCCTGATCGCGCGGGCCGATCACCCCCTGGCGCTCCAGGGCTTGCCTGTCTCGCTCAAAGAAGTGGAAGGGCTGCCCGTCGGCTTGATGGTGCCCGGCTATGGCACCCGCCAGATTGTGGCCCAGGCCGAAAATCAGGAGCGCATCTGGCTCACCCCAAAGCTCACGACCAATTCGATCCATGTCCTGAGGCAATTTGTCAGGACGGGTCTTGGCGTCACGCTGTTGCCCGCCTTTGCGATCGCGTCGGATATCATGGACGGCACATTGGTCGCGCTTCCGGTGCGCAATAGCATTCTCGAGGGCGCGGAAGCCAAGGTGATCACCCGCACGGGCCGCAATCTCCCGCCCGCCGCCGTCAACCTGCTTCGCTACCTGACGGCACAGATGCTGGCGTTCAGAACAGCGGAGGGTGGGTGAACCGGCCTGCCGAGGGAGAAAGATGGCCGCGTCAGGACCGGCGAAGCGGGTGCGCTCAATAGCCGGTATCGAACGTCCAGCGCAGGCTAGAGCCCAGGCTGAACTGGTTGGCCGAGCCCTTCTGCTTCACCAGCGGCGAATCTGCCGCGTCGCCGGCGAGCCTTGTGGCCTGGACGAAGGCACTGGTCTCGAGGCGAGGTGTCCATTGATAGGTGACCTGCGCAGCTGCACCATAGGAAAGCAGGCCATGGCCGGCCTTGAATGCCGGCAGGCCGGACTGCACGGATTGCTGCGCCGTGACGCCGAGATAGGTCTGGGTGAAATCGCGACCCGCAAAAGACATGCGCGGGCCGGCCGAAACGATCCAGCGCTCGCCGAGCCGGGCAAAGGCATCGAGCTTGATATCGCCCATCAGCGCATCATGCGCGAAAAGACCCTGGCGGATCTCGCCGCGGGCACGCAGCCATGGCAACGGGTAGAACTCGGCGAAACCGCCGATTTCACCACCGAAACGAACATTGCCGAGGCCACGCAATTCGGAGTGATCCGAAGCCCGCCTTTCCCAGAGCAGCTTGCCCGCCACGCCGGCGCGCCAGTTATCGCCCTCGATCAGGCCGATGCCGATATTGTCATCGGCCACCGACAGCCAGCGGCTGCCAAGGCCGCGCCCGATCGAGATGATCGGCCGGAACGAGACTGCACCACGCTTCGAGCCCAGGAAGGCCGGGCCCACACCCACACCGAGGCCAAGCGAAACGTTCCAGGTGCGCGGGGCCGTCCTGGCTTCAGGACTTCTCAGGTCAATCTGCTGCGCAACGGCAGGCAGGGTTGAAAGCGCGATGCTCACCATGGCGATGCTGGCAGGGATAACAGGCAGGCGCATCGACAACACTCTCCAGGGCGGGGGTTTTGCCCATGTCAGGGAAAACTATTCGTGTTGCTGTTACGTTTGATTCATCAAAACGGAGCTGCTTATCGGCCAACAGGCTGAACAAAAGCTTTCGGTTCCCCCTGCCCCATCCGGTCAACCGCACCCCGAACTCCTTGAAGCGCCACTCGCCTGATCCTCGATTTGCGACATCGCGTCACCCCCTTTGATGCGGGCGACAATGAACCGGAACCCAGCCCTGCCGAGAGCCGCCGACCGGATGCATGGCGTCAAAGCGTCGATTCAGGCGTCGGTGCTGAGATGGCAGGCGACCTGCCGTCCTGCTCCGGAAAGGCTCGGCCGTTCGGTCCGGCACCGATCTTCGGCGAGTGCACATCGGGGATGAAAAGGGCAGCCCGAGGGCGGAGCAATCGGGCTTGGCACCTCGCCCGACATCGGCCGGCGCGCCCTGTTGGGCGCCTCGACGTTCGGGATCGTTTCGAGCAGCAACCGCGTATAGGGGTGGCGCGGATCGGAAAAGACCTGCTCGGCAGGTCCTGTCTCCACAAACCGTCCGAGATACATGATGGCGATCTCGTCCGACATGTGCCGCACGACCGAAAGGTTGTGGCTGATGAAAAGATAGGTCAGGCCGAACTCGTCCTGCAGCCGTCGCATCAGATTGAGGATCTGCGCCTGCACCGACACATCCAGCGCCGATGTCGGCTCGTCACAGACCAGAAAATCCGCTTCGGTCGCCAGCGCGCGGGCAATGGAGATCCGCTGCCGCTGCCCGCCGGAAAATTCATGAGGAAAGCGAATGGCATCGGCCGGAGACAACCCGACCGTGCCGAGCAGGCTGCCAATCCGCGCCTGGATCTTGGCTTCGCCCTCGATCAGCTTCAGTTCATGGATAGGCTCCGCAATGATGTCCCCGACGCGCCAGCGCGGGTTGAGGCTGGCATAGGGATCCTGAAAGATCATCTGAAGGCGAGGAGGCGCCGGAATCCCGTTGGCCTTTTCCTGCGGCGTAAAGGCCATGGTACCGGATGTGGGCGCCTGAAGCCCGACCACCATCCGCGCCAGCGTGGACTTGCCGCAGCCCGATTCCCCGACGACACTGAAGGTCTTGCCGCGCGGCACGGAAAAGGTGACCCCGTCGACCGCGCGCAGGATCAGGCGGGGGCTCCGCTGGAGAACGCGTGTCAGCCACGATGGCGACACATCGAAATAGCAGGCGACATCTTCCACATGCAGCGCGGTTTCGCGATCAGCCATGGGCGCTGCCCCCGACGGGATGCCAGCAGGCCACGCCGTGTGCGCCTGCTTCCAGCATTGGCTTTTCGGTGCGGCATCGTGCGCTGGCCCATTCACAACGCGGGTTGAACGCGCAGCCGGCGGGTATGGCATTGAGACGCGGCATCGAGCCTTCGATCTGATGCAGCGTTGACGACCGGACTTGCATGGACGGGATCGAGGCCATCAACCCCCGTGTGTAGGGGTGGCGGGGCGCGCGCGTTACCGCCTGAACCGGACCCATCTCGATAATCCGACCGGCATACATGACGGCGACCCGATCCGCCGTTTCCGCTATGACGCCCATATCATGGGTCACCAGCATGACGGAGGCCCCGTGATCCCGGCACAACCCCTTCAGCAAGGTGGTGATCTGTGCCTGGATCGAGACATCCAGCGCTGTCGTTGGCTCGTCGGCAATGATCAGTTTCGGCTCTCCGGCGAGGGCCAGGGCGATCACGACACGCTGCCGCATGCCGCCGGAAAACTGGTGCGGATAATGGTCAATCCGGGTCTCGGCGCCGGGAATGCCGACCTGGTGGAGCAGGTCAAGCGCACGGCGCCGCGCCGCCACCTGGTCGAGCGGCAGATGGACCCGGATGGTCTCGATCAACTGGTCACCGATGGTCAGCATCGGATGCAGCGAGGTCAGCGGGTCCTGAAAGATGGCGCCGATGCATCGGCCGCGCAGCGCGCGCATGGCTTCGGGCGGCAGGTTGTCGATGCGCTGGCCATCCAGCAGGATTTCGCCGCCCGATATCCGTCCCGGCGCGTCGAGCAGGCCGATGATCGCCGTTCCGGTCAACGACTTGCCAGCGCCGGATTCTCCGACCACGCCCAGGATTTCTCCGGCGCGGATATCAAAGGAGACATGGTCAAGCGCGAGCAGAGCGGTATCGCGCGTGTCGAACACGACGGAAAGCTCGCGCACGGCAAGAAGCGGCTCCGGTGTGGTCATGCGCTGCCCCAGAGCGCCGGTCCGTCGGTCGCCCGATCCACCGGAAAACTGGACGAGAAGATTTCCGAAGTCGGCGGGTGATGCAAGGTGCGCTCGGGATATCTTGCCATGAGCCCCTCGAACTGGCCTTGCGCCCGCTGATTGTCGGCCGTTTCGTCACGACCGGCGATCATGCGGTTTTCCATCACGAACCGGCCATCGATGATCACGTCGGAAAAGTCGCGCCCATGACCGGCCAGCATCATCGTCTGGATGGGATCGATCACCTGTCCCAGATGCGGACGGGTGAGATCGAAAACGTTGATATCGGCCCGGGCGCCAGGCTGGAGGCGACCGAGATCGGGGCGGCGCAGCGCATCGGCCCCGCCGATGGTGGCGGCGTTATAGTAATCCTCCGAGCGGATGGTTGCGGCAGAGCCTCCCATCACACGGGTGAGGATCATTCCCACCTGCATGTTCAGGATCATGTCCGGCGGTGCGGTATCGGTGCCAAGCCCGATCTTCAGCCCCATCTCCCGATAGCGGCCGAAGTGATCGATGGTGCCACCGTGCCGCCCCGAAACCAGCGGGCAATGCACGATGGTTGCGCCTGCATCACGGATGATCTCGAGGTCGCGTCCGGGCCGGTCGATATGGCGCGAGCCGGAAACATAGGTGCCATGGGGCAGCAGGCTGCGTTCGGAGAGGTAGCCGAGACTGGCCATCCATTCCGGCGGGCTCATGCCATGCTGCTTGAGCACGAGATCGTATTCGATCCTGGACTGGCAGGCGTGCTGGCGAACCGGAATATCAAGGTCGCGCGAAGCTGCCGCCGTCCGGCGCAACAGCTCGGGCGTGCAGGTTTCGATCCGGTCAGGGGCGAGCATCGCGCGGATGAGGCCACCTGCCGCTCCCTCGACGCGTTCGGCAAAGGCGATTGCCGCTTCCAGTTCGGCCAATCCGCGCGCTTCGTCGTAATGCGTGCCGATGACGCCGGAATCCGAGACAACCTGATTGCCCGTGCGATAGGCCGGCCCGAGATAGACACGGAGGCCGAGCCCCGCGGCAGCATGGGCAGCGTCGGTGAACTCCTCGACCGTTTCGCCCCATGCTCGGTAGAACAACGAGGCGATCGGCAATGCCGTGGTCACGCCATTGCGGACAAGGTTGGCGAAAGCATACGCTTTCTGGAACGCCAGTTCCTCGCGCGAATACATTTCGTAGGGGCCGGCATCGATGTAACTCCGGGGCCAGACGCGCCCCTTTTTCGCTGCGGGCTGGTTGTCATAGCCGAGAATCGTGGTGTCGAGGTCCGAGAGAGCGTCGAGATCAACGAAGCCGGGACCGACAAGCGCATTGTCATGGTCCCGCCGCTCCGCCACCGGGCCGGCATAGCCACGCCCGACAAAGGTAATGGCGCCATCCTCGAAAACAACTTCCCCGTTCTCGATCAGGCAGTGCCTGCCGTTTCGATGCCCGACCACCCAGCGGGCGGTGATCAGAACCGGCCCCTTCGGGCGAGGTCTGGCCATCGGGGCGGTCATGGCGCGATCCGGCTGCAAACGCCGTCCCTTGCGACCACCCTGCCATGCTTGATGACCATGCGGCGCGGGGGGCGTGCGACTGCGGCATGGGTGATCGTCTCACCGGCAACGATCACCAGATCGGCCTTGGCACCCACGTTCAGGCCATAGCCTTCGAGCCGCATGATATCTGCCCCGCCCTGCGTGCAAACATGGAAGGCCAGTTCCACTTCATCATCGCGCCGGAAGTTGTTGCGCAGGCCGACGAGCATCACGCGTTCCAGCATATCGGCGTTGCCATAGGGCCCCCAGGTATCGCGGATCCCATCCGACCCCGAACAGACCCGGATGCCGGCATCCAGCAGCCGCTTGACGGGCGGCGCGGGGCGCGATGCCGGCCCCGTGGTCATGATCCCGATATCCAGCGCCGCGATCTGTTCGATCATCGGGTCCACAAGGTCGCGATCGGGCGTGCCGAGGCAGAAGGCATGCGAGACGACGACCTGCCCCTCCATGCCGAGCGCGCGGGTGCGTTCGAAGATGAGATCGAACGAGAATGCACCCATTTCACCAGGCTCGTGCAGGTGAATGTCCAGTGGCTTGCCGTATTTTTCCGCGAGGGCGAAGATTGCATCGAGATGCCCCTTCGGATCGCGGTCGATGGCGCAGGGATCGAGCCCGCCGACGACATCTGCCCCTGCCTTCATCGCCCGGTCCATCAGGTCCAGCGTGCCAGGCCGGCGCAACAGGCCGGATTGCGGGAAGGCAACGATATCGATATCGACGATATCTGCGTAGGCCGCCCGGGTCTCCATCACCCCCTCGATGCCCCAGAGGCCATGATCGGTATCCACATCGACATGCGAGCGGATATGGGTCGAGCCGTGACTGACCGAGAGCACCACCTGCCGCGCGGATTGGCGCGCCGGATCGATGTTGATCTCGCGCTTGAGGCGACGCTCGTTGTCGATCTTGTCGATCAGCCTTGGCCCTGAATCATTGGGCCGCCAGGCCATGCCCCATAACGACTTGTCGAGATGGGTATGCGCCTCGACCAGACCGGGAAGCGCGAGAGCGCCACCACCATCCTCGGTCGGAATCCCGGGCGCGGCGAGCGACGGTCCGATCGCAGCAATCCGCCCGTCGCGGATCAGGATGTCCGCCAGATCGCCGCCCGATGGCCGGACATTTCTGATGAGGAGCGCGTCGGTCATGGCGAGGTCTTTCCTGTCAACGAAGTTTCGGATTCAGCGCGTCGCGGAGCCAGTCGCCCAGCAGGTTCACGGACAATACGATCAGCCCGAGATGCAGCGCAGGGAACACCACCAGCCACCACGATCCCGAGAACAGGTACTGGTTGCCAATCCGGATCAAGGTTCCGAGCGAGGGTTGGGTGATGGGCATGCCGACGCCCAGGAAGGACAAGGTTGCTTCCGAGAGAATGGCGAGGCCAAGGTTCAGCGTGGCAGCCACCATGACCGGGGTCAGCGTATTGGGGAGAATATGCTTTCGCAGCAGGCGGCCGGTCGGCACGCCGATGATGCGTGCGGCCAGCACATATTCCTTGCGACGTTCCACCATGGTGGAGGCACGCACCGTGCGGGCATACTGGACCCATCCGGTCAAGGCGATGGCAAGCACCAGGATGAAGGCGGCGAAGGGATCGCGCATTGCGGGGGGCAGCAGGCCCCGGAAGATCGCGCTGACGAGGATCGCCACCAGCAATGTCGGGATGGAGAGCACGGTATCGCCGATGCGCATCAGCAGATTGTCGATCCAGCCCCCGAAGAAGCCTGCGAGCAATCCAACCGTCACGCCCACGGTCATCGACACGGCGACGGCGGCCAACCCGATGATCAGCGAGATGCGTGTGCCATAGAGGATGGCGGAGAGAACGTCCCGTCCTTGCGGGTCGGTGCCGAGCAGGAACGGCCATTCGCCATCCTTGACCCAGATCGGTGGCAACTCGGCCTTGTCGATGAAGAGCTGTTTGAGGTCATGCGGATTTTGCGGGCTGATCCAGGGGGCCAGAAAGGCCGAGAGCATCAGCAGGACCAGCAGGAAAAATGAAGTCATCGCCACAGGGGAGCGCCTGAAGCTGTAGCCGAGGTCTGAACCGAGGAGGCGCTTCAGGGCTGATGCGCTAGCGGCCATGCGCGCCTCCCGCCATGGCATCCTGCCTGAGGCGCGGATCAACCAGCGCATAGGTGAGATCCACCAGCGTGTTCAGCGTCACGAAAATGAAAGAGACGATGATGAGATAGGCCGCCATGACCGGAATATCGACGAAGGTGACGGCCTGCACGAAGAGAAGCCCCATTCCCGGCCACTGGAACACCGTTTCGGTGACCAGAGCGAAAGCGATGAGGTTGCCGATCTGAAGCCCGGTGACGGTGATCACCGGCATCAGGCAATTGCGCAGCGCATGCCGGAAATGGATGGCGTGATCCGGCAATCCGCGTGCGCGGGCGAAGCGGATGAATTCGGTGCGCATCGTCTCCAGCATTTCCGCCCGCACCAGCCGCATCACCAGGGTAATCTGGAACAGCGAGAGCGTTATCCCGGGCAGGATCAGCGCGAGGCGACCGCTGGGCGTCAGGAGCCCTGTCGTCCACCAGCCGAGCGCCACGGTCTCGCCGCGACCAAAGGCAGGCAGCCATTGGAGCGTGACGGAGAAGAGCAGGATGAACAGGATGCCGAGGGCGAAACTCGGGAGCGACACGCCAAGCACGGAGACAAACTGGATCGCCTGTGCCGCGAAGCTCCTGCGGCGGATCGCCGAATAGACACCGAGCGGGATGCCGATCGCCAGCGACAGGAACGTCGCGACCAGCACAAGTTCGAATGTCGCCGGAAAACGCTCGACGATCAGCGTGAAGACCTCCTGCTGATTGCGGTAGGAAATGCCGAAATCGCCTCGGATCGCGTTCAGCACAAAGGTTCCGAATTGCACAAGGACGCTGCGGTCGAGCCCGAGACGGACGCGCAATTCGTCGCGCTGGGCCTGGCTCGCCTGCTCATTGAGCATGAGTTCGACGGGATCGCCGACAAAACGGAAGATCATGAAGGCGAGAAAGGCAACCGCCAGCATCACGCCGGCGGCATTCAGGAGGCGCTTGACGAGAAAGGCGAGCATCCCGTTCTCCCGCTTGCGGCGCGAGGGAAATCCCCGCGCCGGAATGCCAAATGCCGGCCTGCCAGGTCTGGCGTCACTTCATCTGCGTGAGCCAGAGCCTCGGCTTGTTGTCGGAGGCCTGCACCATGGTCGAGACCGTGTTGCGTGCCGCCCAGGCCATGGGCTGCTGATGCAGCGGAATGAAGAGATGTTCGTTCTTGGCGATCATCAGCGCCTCGCTCATCATCGGGATCCGCTTGGCATTGTCGAGTTCGACGCCGGCCTTGTCGATCAGCGCATCCATGTCCGCGCGGCCCCAACCACCCCAGTTGAACACGCCACCGGTGCCGCTCCGGGAGCGGAGAACCTGCACGAGGATCGAGTAGGCGTCGATCATCGGCTCGTTGGCCCAACCGAAGGAGATGACATCAAACTCACCCTTCACGCGCTTGGGTGCCTGTTGTGCGCGCGGCGCCATCGAGAGGTTCGGCTTCAACCCGGCACGGGACCACATTGCCGCGACGGCCTGGCAGAATTCTTCCTCGTTGACGAGGCCGTCGCTCTGGCAGTTCATCTGGAACGAGAAGCCGTTCGGGTAACCCGCTTCAGCCAGCAGCTTCTTCGCGCCATCGAGATCGAAGGGCAGGCGGGCATCCTGCGCCGGAGTGTAGCCAGGGATCGCAGGGGCCACCAGAGCGCCGGTATTGCGCGAGAGGCCACGCATCGCGCGCTTCTGGACTGCGTCAATGTCGATCGCCCGGTAGAACGCTTCGCGGACGCGCTTGTCCCGGAGCGGGTTCTTGTCCTTCACATCGCTCTCGAACATCTTGTCCGAGAGATTGAAGGCAAAATAGACCGTCCTCAGCTCATTGGTCTGGAGCACCTTGATATCCGGAGAAGCGGCAAGGCGCGGCAGATCCTGCAGCGGTGCGACATTGGTAAAGTCGATCTCGCCGGAGAGCATCGCGGCAACGCGGGTTGCCGGCGACGTGATCGGCGTGAATTCGATCTTCGAGATGTTGTGTCTGGGCTTGTCCCACCAGCCGGGATTGGCCGCAAATACCGTCTTGGCATCGGCGCGGCGGCTCTCGACGATGAAGGGGCCGGTGCCATTGGCATTATCGGTGGCGTAGCCCTTGACCCCCTTGCCGGAATCGGTCGGCAGCGAGGTGTTGTTGGCCTCCATCCATTCCTTGTCGAAGATATAGATATTGGTGAGATCGTTGAGCAGGAGCGGATAAGGACCGTTGACCTCGATCTCGACCGTGTGGTCGTCGATCTTTCTCGAGGACTTGTAGGCCGGGAGGTTGCCTTTCAGCGGCGAGGTTTCATGCGTGACGCGCGCCAGAGAGGCCAGCACGTCATCGGCGGTGAAGGTGTTTCCGTTGTGGAACTTAACCCCCTGCCGCAGCTTAAAGCGCCAGACCGTGGGAGATACGGTTTCCCAACTCTCGGCCAGCGCCGGCTCGATCTTGAGGTCGCCGGTATAGCGCACCAGCCCTTCATAGACATGGTTGAGAACAGACAGGGTGAAGGTCTCGCCAAAGGAATAGGGGTCCAGGGAGGCGATTTCCCGACCGGCGCCCCATTTGAGCACCTTGCCCTGCGCCAGGGCAGGGCCAGCCGTCGCGGTGAGGGCAACAGCGGCAGACGCGGCAAGCAACCATTTTCTCGACATCGAAAACTCCGTTCCTGTTTGTCGCGGTGGGCTGCAGCGCAGGCCTTCGACGACACGTCCTGTGATCGACGATTATCAAGGCGATCTGCACGTCTTTGCGGCAAATGCGCACAAGAATTATTCAATATTGCATACTGTTTCAGAAGCGTATTGTATGCATTTTGGAGAAGCAAGAGCTTTATGGAAATCGGCCCCGCTTCGTGAAAGAACGCAACCGGCGCCCTTTGGTGCGGCGCAGGAAGCGCAATGGACAAGGGAAAGACGGGATGCCCCAGCAGCCGCCCCCGAGGGCAAGTGGCACGAGGCGCACAGAGCCGAGAGGGTCCCGCGCCCAGTCGATCTATCACGCCTTGCGGCGGGCCATTCTCGAGCAGGCGCTCCGTCCGGGGATGAAATTGCCGGAAGACACGATCGGCGAACAGTTCGGCGTCTCCCGCACGCTCGTGCGCGAGGCCCTGGGGCGACTGGCTGTCGAGGGCTTGGTGGAACTGAAGCCCAACAAGGGCGCCTCGGTTGCCTATCCGACGCTTGATGAAGCACGCGACGTGTTCGAGGTGCGCCGCGCGCTGGAGCGGCAGGTCGTGCTGTCGCTGGCCGGCCGTCTGACGCCGGCACAAATCGAAAGGCTGGAGGCTCATGTCCGCAGCGAGGATGCGGCTCAGGGGCGCGACGGGCCGGAATCGATCCGGCTGGCTGGCGAACTCCACATCCTGCTCGCGGAAATGACCGGGAATGCCCTGCTGGAGCGGTACGTGCAGGAAGTCAGTTCGCGCTGCTCGCTGATCCTGGCACTTTATGGCCGGCCACACTCGTCGGAATGCGCCGTCAGCGAGCATCGCCAGTTGATCGAGGCCTTGCGGCTCGGGGATCCGGAAAAGGCGGTTGCCGTGATGGATCATCATCTCGAGGCGGTGGCAGCGCGAGCGGTTCTCGCGCCCAGGACCACCGGCGACATCCGGGAACTTCTGGGACCCTATGCGCGGAAAGAAGGGTTCAAGGCGTCATGACAGCCCCAAACGGCAACGGCTCCGCTCATTCGGCAGCGACCACGGCTTTCGATTTTGCGGCGCTCACTGCGCGCGAACGCTACAAGTTGCTGATCGGAGCGGTCATCCCGCGCCCCATCGCGCTGGTGACAACCGTGTCAAAGGAAGGGATTGCCAATGCCGCGCCTTTCAGCTTCTTCAACTGCCTGTCGGCCGATCCCGCAATCCTGGCACTTGGTGTCGAATACCGGCCCAGCGGCGCACAGAAGGATACCGGCCGCAACATCCGCGAGACCCTCGGCTTCACCGTCCATATCGTATCCGAAGCTATCCTCGCAGCCATGAATGTATGCGCCGTGCCCTTCGAGCCGGGCGTCGACGAATTGCATGAGGCCGGGCTGGCCACAGCGCCAGGCGTCAAGGCGCCCAGCCCCCGGATTGTCGCTGCGCCGGTTGCTTTCGAGTGCCGGCTGCATACGAGCCTCGGGATCGGAAACTCGCGCGAAATCATCCTCGGCGAAGTGGTCTATGCGCATTTTCATGCGGATCTCGTCAATTCCGACAATCATCATGTCGATCCTGTTGCCCTTGACGCCATCGGCCGCCTGGGCGGGCATGGGTACTCGCTGACACGCGAGATGTTCGACCTGCCCACGATGTCGCTCGCGCAGTGGCAGGCGGGATCGATCCCTGAACGGGTGCCGCATGCGCCGTTCGTCCCCGCCCCCCCAAGGCGGTAACGCCAATTCGATCCAGCCAGACAACCGGAAATGCCCTCGGAATGCGCCCTGCCCCGTTCGGCGCGTTAATGTGACTTCAATCCGATGCCTTTAGCCTCGTTCGCGGAGGACAGAGCATGGATGGATTCTTCAAGGGCCCTGGCGCCGCGCGATCGGCGGTGCACCATGTCCTGTTCTCGATTTTCGTCACAATCTATGGCTACAGCGTCTGCAACTTCATCAATGGCCTTGCGGTTTCGGTCTGGGCGGCAACACTGCTGCCTGTGCTGCTCGGGCAATGGATGCTGCGCAGCACGGTCGCGCGCCATGTCTCGAAGCGCTCCGCCGCCCTGCGGCCGCGTCTCGCCTTCTGGGGTGAATTGAGTGTCTTCATCGCCGGCGGCGCGGTGATCGGTTTCGTCAACACGGTCTTTCACGGTTTTCCTGCGGCGAGCGGCCTGAAGGCGATGTTCGGGTTTGTGACGATCGGCATCTTTGCCGGGGTCGACCAGGCTTTCGTCCAGACGCGGATCCGTTTCGAGGAAGGCGGGATGCCCTCCTTCTCAAGCAAACCGCGTTCGCCCTTTGCGGTCCGCCTCGGATTGAGCTTCGGCCTCGTGACGGCCCTGGTCATCGGGGTTATCGCCTTGCTCGTGCTGCGCGGGATCGAGGATGGCACGGTCAAGGACGCCGAGGGATTCCGCCGGCTGGCGATTGAATTCGCCTTCGTGTTTGCCGTCATCTTCTGCTACGTGGCCAACGCTGCCCGCGGAGCCGAGACATTGCTCGCAAAGGCCTTGTCCGAACAGGTCCAGACCCTTGGCGAAGCGCGGGAGGGCCGCGTGCGTCGGCGGGCCCTGATCGGCACCCAGGACGAGATCGGCTTTGTCTCGGCCGAGATCAACTACCTCCTGGACGAACTCGATCGGGCGCATGAGACGACAACGCGGACCAATGACGCCATCATGAAGGCCCTGATCGGCCTTGCGGGCGCGCGTGACAATGAAACCGGCGACCATCTCCAGCGCACGCAGCGCTATGTCGGCATTCTGTGCGGCCAGCTGGCGCAACACCCGGAACACGCTGCGGCGCTGGCTCCCCCCGCGATCGCGGACATCGTCAGCGCAGCCCCCCTCCATGACATCGGCAAGGTGGCCGTGCCGGATGCGATCCTGCGCAAGCCCGGTCGTCTCACCCCGGAAGAATACGAGGTGATGAAGACCCATGTCGGCCATGGTCTTGCCGTGATCGACAAGGTGATCGCCGATGTCGGCGCCACCCGCTACCTCGTGGCCGCACGCCATGTCATCGCTGGCCATCATGAACACTGGAATGGTTCGGGCTATCCCTTCGGCCTCAAGGGCGCGGACATTCCGCTCGCCGGACGCGTGATGGCGCTGGCCGATGTCTATGATGCGCTGCGCAGCGAACGAATCTACAAGCCGGCGATGACCCATGCTGAAGCCCGGCAGATCCTCATCGATGGCGCCGGAACGCAATTCGATCCACTGGTGGTGGCGGCGTTCCTCGTTGTTGAGCCGCAATTCGAACGCATTGCGACGGGCTTTGCCGACGCAGCGCAGAACACGAGTGCTGCCGCAGCCTGATCCGGCGCTTCCGCGGGGGCTGCCAAATGATCACCTCGCAAGTGCCCCCGAACGAAAAGGCCCGCCAAGGGATGGCGGGCCTCGTGTGGTTATGACGGGCCAGGGACGCGCCGGCTTCACTTGCCCTGGTTGATCGCCGGCGGCTTCAGCCCGTTATTGACCAGACCATATTTGCTGATCAGGGCATCATAGGTGCCCTTGGCCTGGAGCCGCTCGATCGCGCCCTTGACCGCATCGCGAAGCTTTGCGCCTTCCTCGGTCTTGGCGACCGGGATCCCCACCAGCGACTGGGTGAAGGGAAGGCCGAGCGGCACATAGGTATTGGGCTCGAGCTTCTGGAAATAGGACATGGTTTCCGAACCCTGGACGCCGCCCTGCAGCCGCTGGGTCTTGATCTGATTGCGGGCATCAACCGACCCCTCGGTACCGACGACCGTGATTGCCGGCTTGCCCTTGGCAACGCAATTGGCCTGGCTCCATTCGCCGATCTGCTGCGGCCAGTTGGTGGAACGGGAGGCACCGACGCTCTTGCCGCACAGATCCTCCGGCGTCTTGATCTGATCCTTCAGTGAGAAATGCGTGTAGAACTGCGCGCCGGAGACCATGTAATCGACAAAATCCGCGACTTCGCGACGCGCCGGCAGGTCGCTCATGCCCGCCATGGCCATATCGACGCGGCCGGTCTGGAGCGAGGGCAGCATCTGCGCGAAGGCGGTTTCCTGCCATTCCACCTTGACACCGAGTTCCGCCGCGATCGCCTCGCCCAGCTCGATATCGAACCCGGTCAGGGTGTTGTTGGCCGGATCCTTGTAGGTGATGGGTGCATAGTTCGGCTGGGTGGCAATCACCAGCTTGCCCGCCGACTTGATGCGGTCCGGCAGGGCCTGCCCGATGGCGGCGGGGCTGGCCAGGGCCAGCAAGGCCGAAGCAAGGATCAATCTGCGCATGGGGAGTTTCCTTTACGGTTGGGGTTCAGGTGAGGACGGCCGAAATGAATTCCCGCGTGCGGGCCTGCTGCGGGCTGAGAAGAACCTGCGCGGGCGGGCCCTGTTCGATGATCTCGCCGCGATCCATGAACACCACATCATGCGCGACCTCGCGGGCAAAGCCGAGCTCATGGGTGACGACAATCATCGTCATGCCGGACCGGGCGAGATCCCGCATCACCGCCAGCACCTCACCCACCAGTTCCGGATCCAGGGCGGAGGTCGGCTCGTCGAAGAGCATGATCCGGGGGCGCATCGCGAGGGCGCGGGCAATCGCCACGCGCTGCTGCTGGCCACCCGACATTTCGATCGGATAGGCATCGCGCTTGTCGGTCAGGCCGACCCGGGCCAGCAGGGCCATGGCCTCGTCCACCGCCTCGCGGCGCGAGCGCCGCAAGACAGTGACCGGACCTTCGATGATGTTTTCCAGCGCCGTCATGTGATGGAAAAGGTTGAAGCGCTGGAACACCATGCCGGTGGCCAGCCGCTGGCGGGCAATCTCGGCATCGGACAATTCGCGCAACGTGTCGCCGACCCGGCGATACCCGATCAGTTCGCCATCGATCAGGATGGCGCCGGCATCGATCTTCTCGATCTGGTTCAGGCACCGCAGGAACGTGGATTTCCCTGAACCGGAAGGGCCGATGATGCATTGGACCGTGCCCGGGGCGATGCTGAGCGAAACGCCATTGAGCGCGAGAAGCGGGCCGAAGCGCTTGCTGACCTGATGTGCAACAACGATCGGGGCCGGCTGCGCGTTCATGGCGGGCCTCCCGCAGCGATGCCCCGGTTTGCCTTTTGGCGGGAGCGACGCTCGCCGCGGCCACGGGAGAAGTAGCGCTCGAGGAAAAACTGGCCGATCTGCAACAACGTGACCACGGCGAGATACCAGATCGCCGCGACGATCAGCAACTCGATGACGCGGGCATTGGCGTAATAGATCGTCTGTGCATTGCGGAGGATTTCGGAATACTGGATGACGCTGGCAATCGAGGTCAGCTTGACCATCGAGATGAACTCATTGCCAACCGGCGGGATGATGACCCGCATCGCCTGGGGCAGGATGATCCGCCGCAACGTGGTGAGCCGGGTCATGCCGATCGATTTCGCCGCCTCGCTCTGGCCGAGATCGACCGAGAGAATGCCGGACCGGACCACTTCTGCCGTATAGGCGCCCTGGTTCATGCCAAGGCCAAGGAGCGTGGCAACAAACGGGGTGATGAGATCAATTGTGCGGAACTCGATCAGCCCGGGAATCCCGATCCGCGGGAAGACCAGGGCAAGGTTGAACCAGAGCAACAATTGCAGGAGCAGCGGCGTGCCGCGGAAGAACCAGATATAGAACAAGGCCGAACCGCGCAGCACCGGGTTGGGCGACATATACATGATCGCGAACAGCACCCCGAGAACGATGCCGAGGGTCATGGCACAGGCTGTCATGATCACCGTGTTGACAAGGCCGTTCAGGATGGCTGGCGCCGTGAGGAACTGGCCGACCACCTTCCAGGCGATCTGCCCTTCCGCGAAGGCCTTCACGACCCAGGCGAAGAGCAGGAGAATGATCGCGGCCGCCACCCAGCGGCCGTAATAGCGGCGCGGAACAATGGCGAGCCCGGCAAGGCGCTCAAGATCGGTCGGGATTGGCCTTGCCGCGGGGTGGCCGGTCATCAGGTCACCTCCCCCGGTCTGCCCTTGGCCCAGGCCTGCGCGGCCGCCAACCTGGATCTGGCCGCCACGATCTGTTCACGCACCCGCGCAGGGGCCGTGCCGCCATGGCCGGAGCGGGCGGCAATCGCGGCATCCAGCGAAAGATGGGCCGGAAGATCCGGGCCGAGGCGCGGATCGACAGCGGCGAGATCCGCCGTCGAAAGGGTTTCGAGCGCCAGGCCGTGATCTTCGCAATGCCGAACCAATGTGCCGGTAATCTCATGCGCCTCGGCAAAGGGCACCCCCTTGCGGGCGAGATAGTCGGCCACCTCGGTCGCCAGGGAAAAGCCCTCGCCGGCCTGCGCGCGCAGGCGCTCGCTACGCACTGTCATGGTCCGGACAAGGCCGGTCAGGGCCGGCAGCACCTCATCGAGCACGTCGATCGCGTCGAAAGCAGCACGCTTGTCCTCGGCCAGATCGCGGTTATAGGCCAGCGGCAGCCCCTTGATGGCGCCGAGCATCGCGACGAGATCGCCGATCAGCCGGGCCGCACGACCGCGGGAAAGTTCGGCAATGTCCGGATTTTTCTTCTGGGGCATGATCGAGGAGCCGGTGGCGAAGGCGTCGTCCAGTTCGATCCAGCCGAATTGCCGTGAAGCCCAGAGCGTGATCTCCTCGGCAAGCCGAGAAAGGTCCGTCAGCGTCATCGCCGCAATGAAGAGGAACTCCGCGACATGGTCCCGCGCGGAAACGGCGTCGACCGAGTTTTCCGCCGGACCGGCATAGCCCAGCTGCCGGGCAGAGAGGGCCGGCGACAGGGCGATGGCAGATCCGGCCAAGGCCGCAGCGCCGAGCGGGCATTCACCGGTACGTGCCAGGAAATCCTGCAATCGGGAGATGTTGCGCAGCAGCGGCTGCGCATGCGCCATCAGCCAATGACCGAAGGTGACGGGCTGTGCGGACTGGAGATGGGTAAATCCGGGCGCAACGGTCGCCGCGTGCAACTCGGCCTGCGCCGCCAGGGCTGCCCCCATCTCTCCCAGCAGCAGCACCAGCCGCGGGGTTTCCTGGCGCAGATAGAGCTTGAGATTGTTGGCCGCCTGATCATTGCGTGAACGCCCGGCCCGCAATTTTGCACCGGTCGTGCCGAGGCGCTCGACCAGCACCCGTTCGAGGAAGGTATGGATGTCCTCGTCGCCTGCGCCGATCGCGAGCTGGCCGGCGAGGAACTCGTTCCGCATGGCCTCGAGTGTATCGCTGATTACGCGCCGCTCCTCCGGCGTCAGCAGGCCGGCACGCTCGAGTTCCGCCGCATGCGCCAGGCTGCCGGCAATATCCTGCGGCACAAGACGCTGATGCGCCAGCCCCCCACTCGATAGCCGCATCAGGCTTGGATCCGGGGCCTTTCGGAACCGTCCTCCCCACAATCTTGCCGTCTGGTTCGTCATCACAGGCCCCTTCCCGCTGAACGTGTCACCCGCTTGACGGCTGGGCAAACGAAATGATTTCCCGTACCCTAGTCCGGAATGGACTACCCAGCGAGGCACAGCATGTATCCTCCCGTATCGGCTGTCCGGGCTTATCTCGCGGTTGCGCGGTACGGATCGACCGCGCGCGCCGCCGCGGCCGTGCGCCTCACGCAGAGCGCGGTTTCGAAACAGGTCCGGCTGCTGGAAGCGCATCTCGGTCTCGCGCTGTTCGAGCGGGAGCCGCAAGGCCTGCGGCTGACCGAGGCCGGGGCGATCTACCGGCCTTATGCCGAAGCCGCGCTGGAACAGCTTGAGCGCGGTGCAAGGCGGCTGTCCGAACGCATCGCGGCGCGGCGCAGTCCGGTCAGGCTGCACATGATCGCCATTGTCGGGGAACGTTGGCTGATGCGCCGCTTCCCCGATTTTGCGGCCCGGCATCCGGAAATCGATGTCCAGTTCACCAACTACGTCTCCGAAAACGAGACCGAGGAGCCCGATATCGATATCCGGTTCGGGGCCGGGCCCTGGCCGGGCTTCGAACACCAGTATCTCTTCGGCCGGGAAATCGTCCTTGTTGCCGCGCCGGCCTATCTCGAAAGGATCGGCGGCATGGCGCAGATCAGTGCAATCCAGCAACTCACCCTGCTGCAGCACTTCCAGATGCCGGCTTTGTGGGCTGAATTCACCGAACTCAACGGCATGCGGGGCGCGGTACCCGCGCATACCATCCGCTACGGCTATTTCTCGGTGATCATCGAGGCCGCCGCAGCCGGGCTCGGCGCAGCTCTGTTGCCGCGTTGCTTTGTCAGGGACGAACTGGAAGCGGGCAAGCTGGTCAACCCTGTCGGGTTCGGGTTTGACAGCGTATCTGCCTGCTGGCTGCTGATCCCGTCCGATCGCCGGTTGACCTCCGGCGCAGAAAGGCTCGCGCACTGGCTGATCGAGGAGGCCCGCCAGTTCCGGGACTGAGCGCCCTCCACACGAGCCTGAGGCCGGATTTCCCGCTGGCCATGCCTCAACAGAAGGTTCGGCGGCATGCCCCGGGATCATTCTTGCGCTTGCCGTTGACCGCCGGGCTCCACCGGGACATTGAAAACAAGGCGGAGCCGATACGGAAACCGCCGATGCCGCGCGCGAGCGGCGCGAACTGGCGGAACAACCGGAGGCCGAACTGGCCGAGCTGACGCGGATCTATGTCGAACGCGGCGTCGAACCGGCGCTTGCGGTTCAGGTCGCGGAGCAGATGACGGCGAAGGATGCCTTCGGCGCCCATGCTCGGGACGAGCTTGGCTTTTCCGGGCATGGTTCCGCGCAGCCCATCCAGGCAGCCCTCACCTCGGCCGTGACCTTTGCCGCCGGCGCCGCCATCCCGTTGCTGGTCGCCGCGATATCGCCCGCGCAGGGCCTTTCCATGATCGTTTCCGTCAGTTCGCTGGTATTTTTCGCCGTTCTCGGCGCTGTTGGCGCAAGGATCGGCGGTGCACCCGCGCTGAAACCGGCCATCCGGGTGACCTTCTGGGGCGCAATCGCGATGGGTTTGACGGCCGCGATCGGCGCATTGACCGGACAGGTGCTTTAGGCCTCGATCGCTTCGCGGCGAGTTCCAGTGAACGCTCCTGGCGGATTGACGAGATCCGTTGCATGACCGCCCTGGGCCGCGCAGATGCCTCGCCGGCCGCATCTTCTTCGGGCTTGTCCGTGATGGTGGCCGGACACAAAAATCAGCCTTTGATAATATTGAAAGTGAGCACTCGCTGATATATGTAATGCGAATGAATGATCCTGTCCGCTCTCGCCCCGGCCGCCCTGTTGACCACTCCGCTCGTGCTGCAAGGCGCCAGCAGATCATGGACGGAGCGCGCGCCTGTTTCCACCAGCACGGCTTCCATGCTGCGGGCACGGCGGATATCGCCGCGGCAGCGAAGGTCAGCGTGGCCAACCTCTACCAGTATTTCTCGAGCAAGGACGAATTGATCATCGCGATCGCCGAGGAGGACCTCAAATCTGACCTCGTGCTCCTCGCGATGATCCGATCGGCAGGCTCGATCGAAAAGGCGCTGGAACTGGCGGTAGAGGCGATCACCCACGAAGCGAGCGACCCTTCCGTATCGCGTTTGCGCCTGGAGGTCTCGACCGAGGCGACGCGCAACCCCGGCGTGGCAGAAATTGTCCTGCGTGCCGAGCGCATGCAGCGCGCGGCCCTCGAGGATTGGATCAGGCAGAGCCAGGCGCGCGGCGACATGCCAGCCGATCTCGATCCGGCATCCTGCGCTTTTGCGCTGCTCTGTCTGATTGACGGCGCCTTCACCCGTGTCGCGACGGGTGCCTTGCCACCGGCATTGGCGGCCCGGGAACTCATGCGCGCCATCCGAGCCCTGTTTCGCATCTGAGCAACGACACAAAGTCGGGGAAAGGCCTGCCTCTTTTATGAGTAAGTCATCACTTACAAAACAGAAAACACCGTTCTGGACCTCTGTTCTCACAGGGGCCGGTTCTACTTGCGTGAGCGGGATCCTCACCATGGCGGTGACATGGTCGCTCCTGTCGGGCGGCGTGAGTGCGGCCTATGCAGGCATCGCGGCGGCCTGTCTTGCCCTCCCGGTTTCGATCGGAATGTTTCTGGGCGGTCGGTTGATCGACCGCTTCGGAGCGAGGCCGGTTCTCTTGACATCAAACCTGCTGACGCTGGGTGCGGCCCTGGCGGCCATGTCGGTTGTCCTGGCACAGCCGCAAGCCCTCGTCGCGATCGTGGTGCTGCTGGCGGTTTCGAACGGCCTCGGCGCGCCAGGCTTGATCGCGCAGGATGCGCGCTTGCCGCAGCTTGCGAAGCTCTCGGGCCTGAGGCTGGAGCGGGCGAACGGCTTGCGTGACCTTGCGAACCAACTCGGCATGATTGGCGGCCCCGCCCTGGGCGTGCTGGCTGTCGAATTCAGCGGATTGGCAGGCGCTCTCGGCATTGCGCTGGCATTGCTGACCATCATCGCCATCGTCGATGCCCGGTTCTTCCCCCGTTTCCGTGAAGCCCGGCCATTGGCGGCCCAGTCATCGACTGCGGCAAATCCGTTGAAACGAATCCTGGCGGACCGCACGCTCAGCGCGGTTGTGCTCCTGGCCTTGCCGCTGGTGGCGATCTTCACCTCACTCGACGAGATTCTCGCGCCAACCCTGGCCCTTTCCGCAGGGTTGGGCGGCAAGGCGCTGACGGGGTTCCTGGCGCTGACCGGCCTTGCGGCATTCACCTCTGCTGCGGCCTTTGCCAAGGCCGGCCACAGGATCGAAAAGCGGAGAATCGTGATCGGCGGCGTGGCCGTCTCTGCCATGGGTTTCATCGCCCTGTCGGCCATCCCGGCACGTCAGGCCTTTTTCATTGCTCCGGTGTTGATCGGCTGCGGCATCGGCCCGTTATGGCCGGTGATGCTCACAGCCATCCAGTCCCGCGTGCCGCGCGCCGAGCTTGGGGGCGTGATCGGCGCGCTCTCCGCAGTGGCGCTGCTGGCTCAGCCGGCCTCATCCTTGACGACCGGGCCCGCAGTGGCGGCGTTTGGAGCCGAGACGGTCGCGTTGGTCATCGCGATGATCGCGGGTTGTCTTGCCTTGCTCGCCCCCTTTCTCGGAGGGCTGCGCGATCTCGATCCTCCTTCAGCCAAGGTCCACATCTTGCCGGCCGGCGCCGCCAACCGTTTCAGGTTCATCGCGGCGACATTGTCGGCCGCCGGCGCTCTCTGGCTCGGGTTTGAGCACGTGTCCCGCAACGGGGCCAGAAACACTGACCCATCGACAGTCGCAACTGCGCAAGCGGCACAGCCGATCATGGGCATCGGCGCGCTCGGTCGCGTGGAGCCGGCATCGCGCATCCTCAGGATCAGTGCGCCGCTCGGCGCCGAGCCGCCGCGCGTAGAAAGGCTCCATGTGCGCGCCGGGGACACGGTTGCTGCCGGACAGCTCATGGCCCTCATGGCCGATCATTCGATCCGGACTGCCGCTGTCGCGAGCGCGGAATCCCAGATCAAGGTCGCGGAAGCGGAACTCGCCCGGATCCGTGCCGGTACGCGGCCATCGGAACTCGCGGCACAGCGGGCGCGGATCGATGCTCTGGTGGCGCAGGTCCGGTTCGCCCGCATGACACTCGACCGCCGCGTGGCCCTCATGCGGTCTGACGCCGCGTCGGCGGCACAGCTTGACGACGCAAACACCACCCTTTCACGCTTGTCGGCGGAACTTTTGGCGGCCGAAGCGGTCTTCGAGACTTTGTCAAATGTCAGGGCAGAGGATGTCGCCGTATCCGACGCTGCCCTCGGCCGGGCCCGCGCCGAGCTCGCGCAACGGCGCGCCGAACTCGAAATGAGCCAGATTCGAGCGCCGATCGATGGCACTGTTCTGGCGGTGAATGCCCGAGAGGGAGAACGGGCGGGTGCAGAGGGCCTGCTCTCGCTCGCGGACCTCCGCGCCATGGACGTCGTCGCCGAGATCTACGAGAGTGATGCATCACGCCTCAGGATCGGGCTCCAGGCCGAGGTGCTTTTGCCGGGCATCGAAGCGCCGCTTCCGGCCCATCTCATCGAGATTGGCTGGCTCGTGCGCCGAAACGATGCGATCGGCACGGATCCCGTGGCACGCATCGACGCCCGGATCGTCGAGGTGCGGCTGCGCCTCGCGCCAGAAGCGAGTGATCGCGTTACCCGCCTTTCCAATATGCAGGTTGTGGTGCGGATTCATGCCGACGAGAAACCTGCGGTCCGGGGCCAGCGATGACGCCCCCGGTCATGCTGGCCTCCCGCCTCGCCTGGCGACAATTGACCCATCAGCCGGCAAGGCTCGCCAGCGCCGTGGCCGGCGTGGTCTTCGCCTGCCTGCTCGTCTTCATGCAGCTGGGCTTCCACGATGCCCTTTTCGACAGCGCGACCTCGACCGCCCGGGCCATCCGCGGGGATATCATCATCTTCAGCCGCCAATCGGAGACGACCTCTCGGACCTCTGGCCTGCCCCGCGCCAGGCTGATGCAGGCACTCGCCGATCCCGATGTTGCCCGCGTGACGCCTGTCTATCTCGGCCAGGTCATCTGGAAGAACCCGGAGACGGCTGTGCGGCGCTCCATCATGGTTCTGGGTGCAGACCCTGACTCCGGGATATTCGCGCTCGAAGGCGTCAGCGCGGCCGCCGAGCGGTTGCGCCAGCGCGACACGCTGCTCTTCGATGCGCAGTCACGACCCGAATACGGACCGATCGGGGAGCGACTGGCCCGCGGGGCGACGACAGTCGAGGTCGCCAACCGCACAACGGAAGTGGTGGGCCTGTTCCGCCTTGGAGCCTCCTTCGCAGCCGATGGCAACCTGCTCACCAGCGACGTCAATTTCCATCGACTGGTGCGAGACCGGACACCGGACATGGTCGATGTGGGAGCCGTGTTCCTGAAGGCTGGCGCGGATGTGAATGCCGTGCAGTCGAGGCTAGCGGGCCTGCTTCCCGACGACATTCGGGTGATGCCGCGCGACGCGTTCATCGCGAGCGAGCGCGCCTACTGGGCGAATTCGGCAGCCATTGGCTTCATCTTTCTTTTCGGCGTCGCCATGGGCCTCGTTGTCGGCTTCGTCATTGTCTACCAGATCCTCTTCACGGATGTCGCCACTCACCTGTCCGAATATGCGACGCTGAAGGCCATGGGCTATACGGACCGGTATCTCCTCGCCGTGGTCTTCAGCGAGGCCCTGATGCTGGCCGCGCTCGGCTTCGTGCCGGGCCTCGCCCTTTCCTGGTGGCTGTTCGGAATCTCGGCAGAGGCGACCTTCCTGCCGATGTTGCTCCGGCCCGACATGGCCGCCAGCGTGTTCGCGCTGATCTTTGCGATGTGCGCCGCATCGGGCGCCGTTGCCGTTCGTAAGCTGCGCGATGCCAATCCCGCCGACATGTTCTGAAGGTCCGCCCATGACGCATGCCATCGAGATCAAGGGCCTCGGACATTGGTTCGGAACGGGTGAACTCAGGCGACAGATCCTCTTTGACGTCGATCTCACCATCGCGCCGGGGGAAATCGTCATCCTCACCGGCCCGTCGGGCTCAGGGAAGACGACACTGCTGACCCTGATTGGCGCCCTTCGCGCCGTGGAGCAAGGAAGCCTCACCCTGTTCGGGCGCGAATTGCACGGCGCCAGTGACAACGACCGCATCGCGGTGCGCCGCCGCATCGGCTTCATCTTTCAGCAGCACAATCTCCTCGGGTTCCTTACAGCCCGGCAGAATGTCGAGATGGCCCTCGAACTCGACCCGGCAATCGACGCGACGGAACGACGGAACCTTGCGACGGCCATGCTGGCTGCGGTCGGGCTCGGCGAGCGGCTTGACCACCCGCCGGCGAAATTGTCCGGCGGCCAGAAGCAGCGTGTTGCCGTCGCCCGCGCGCTGGTCGGAAATCCCGCCCTCGTCCTCGCCGACGAGCCGACCGCGTCGCTCGACAAGGTCACGGGGCACGAGGTTGCGACGCTGATCGAGCGTCTGGCCCGGGAACGCGGCGCCTCGATCCTGCTTGTAACGCATGATCCGCGTATCCTCGGGATTGCGGACCGGATCGTGGCCATGGAAGACGGCCGCATCGTCGATGCGGCAGAACACCGGCACAGCTGACGTGGAGCCTGCTGCGGGGGGCCCTACACGCCAACGTGTCTCCGAAAATTCCCTGCCCCGGCGGAAACCCGAAACGGGGATTTTGCTTGCCGGATCTGCGAAAGCCAGTCCTCGCTGGCAGGACCGGCTCCCAGAAAACCATACCGCTTCATGCGCGTCACCCAACCGCATTCAAGAAGGAGGTCCTCGACGTATCGCAACAACAGCGGGTCGCCGATATCCATCATCCCCAACGGGCCAATGATCTCGGGAGAAGTCTTGAACTGGCGGAAACTGCGCGCCTTAGCCATGCTATCGGGCTGGCTCTGAAATCTGGCTAGCGAGATGGCCAACCACTGAAAGGGGAGTTGGTATGCGCAAGGGCCTGGCGGCTATGGGGAGCGCTGTCTTCTTCGTCCTGGCACCGGGGACGGTGGCCGGTGCTGTTCCGTGGGCAATAACCCGATGGACATTGGCAAACCCGGATTGGCCACAAATGGCGCTCCTTCCATTTGTGATCGTTCTGATAGCGGCGGGACTGATCGTTCTCCTGGATTCCTTTGGCCGCTTCGTATGGCAAGGCCTTGGTACGCCTACGCCGATGATGCCCACCAACAAGCTGATCATCACGGGATTTTATCGCCATGTCCGAAACCCGATGTATGTCGCGGTTCTTTCATTGATTCTCGGCCAGGCTGTTTTGTTCGGATCGACATGGCTGGCCCTTTATGCATCGGCAATCTGGGCGGTGTTCCACCTCTCTGTCGTCGGGCATGAGGAGCCGCAGCTGCGTGCGGATTACGGTTCCGTATTCGATACCTATTGCCAGTCTGTTCGACGCTGGGTGCCCAGGTTGAGACCTTGGCGCGGCCTGTAGTCGATCCTTCCCTCCGCAACGATGGGCAACCGCAATCGGGGCAAACACGGGCACTGGCCGTGCGAGAGCACCCTGCAAGAGCAGCTGGGTTACCAGATCTCGGGTTTTGCACGCTGCACGAGGCCTGCCTGTCGAAACAGCTGCCGTTCGAACGTCATTGTGACGGGAGGATGCATGTCGCGCCTTCCGACACTGCAAGGAGCAGCACCATGATGAAGGTCATGAAAGCAGCGTTGGCGTCCATCTTGCTCGCCGGAACGGCAGGCATGGCGACAGCGCAGGAATCGTTCGGGGGACGGGATCAGCTGGAACGCCTGTCGGGGGTTTACGCCAGTTCCGCCCCGGAACAATGGTATGGTGGCCATGGAACGCGCCGCTTCACGTTCGAAGGCGGGAAATGGAGCCTCGTCTTCACCCATGCGATCGACCCGGACATGAAAAACCGGACGTTCCAGTTCAGGACGGAAGGGCCCTACACCATTGGCGGCGCCTCGAGTGCCGTTTCTGGGGCATTCGAAGCCGTCTTTCTCGAGGACGTGAAGTTTGTCACGTTGCTCACCGCCGACCCGAACCTCGTCCATGCCTTCGGCTTCGCCAATTGCGGCTTGAAGCTGAATGTCGAGGTCGACATTTCCAGCACCGGCTGTGCGGGCTGGAAACCGGTCTCGGCATGCCGTGAAGATCACGACCTTCTGGCAATCAGCTCGCGCGGCCTGCATTTTGGCGTCCGGCCGCGTGACAACAACATGTGCACGGCCGATCGGCGGCCGACCGCGCTACTTCAACCTGTCGTCAAGCAGTAAGTGGAGGAAACCATGCAATTCGCGATCTTGAACTATGTCATGCCGCACAATTTCGCCGATCGCCGCCCGGAAAACGATCCCGACGGTCCGGCCTGGGGCGCCTACACCAAGGCGCTCCTTGACGCCGGCGTCATGGTGGGCGGCGCGGCGCTCTCGCCGTCGCACACCGCGACCACCGTTCGCATCGCCGATGGCCGGCGCGAACTCCATGACGGCCCCTATGCCGAAACGAAGGAGCAGCTCGGCGGGTTCTATCTCATCGACGTTCCCGATCTCGACACGGCGCTGGCTTGGGCCGCTCGCAATCCTGCAGCCTCCTCCGGGGCGGTCGAAGTGCGCCCGCTCATGAAGACCTGACGCATGAAGCAGGCCACGGCCAGCATGGCGGCGGAACTGGTCGCCCGCCTGAGCTACGGCAAGCTCTTGGCAATGCTGGCCGTTCGCTCTCGCGATATTGCAGCAGCCGAGGATGCGCTCAGCGAGGCGCTGCTTCGCGCGATTTCAGAGTGGGAGCGGGCCGGCGTTCCCACCAACCCCGAGGCATGGCTGGTACAGGTCGCGCGTCGCATCGACGCCGATCGCTGGCGAAGAACGGTTTCGGCGGCGCGGGGCGCGGAGCGCTGGCTCCTGCTTGAAGACGAACGAATGTCTGAGCCGGCCCGCGATGTGCCGGACGACCGTCTGAGGCTCATGCTGGTCTGCGCTCATCCGGCAATTGAACCGGAGATCCACACCCCGCTTATGCTTCAAGTCGTTCTTGGCATCGACGCGCGCCGGATCGCTTCTGCCTTCCTCGTCGCGCCGTCCACGATGGGGCAGCGGCTATCCCGTGCGAAAGCGCGGATCGCCGAGGCCGGGCTGCCATTCGAACTGACCGATCGCTCTGCCCTTGCCGAGCGGATCGACGCTGTGCTCGCCGCGATCTACGCAGCCTACACGCTGGGTTGGGACCTCGCCTTCATCGACGCGGACCGGAGCGCCGATCTTGTCGACGAAGCGATCTGGTTGGTTCGGCTCATCGGCGAACTCGCGCCCGATCATTCGGATGCCCGCGCCTTGCTGGCGCTTGTCCTGTTCGCCGAAGCGCGACGTTCCGCGCGACGCGATTCCGAAACCGGTGCGTTCGTGCCGCTTTACGAGCAGGACCCGACAAGATGGAACCAGAACGTGCTGGCGGAAGCCGAAAGCGCGCTGCGCCACGCCGGACGGCTCGGAGCCAAGGGAAGATTCGGCTTCGAAGCCGCGATCCAAGCCGTGCATGCCGCGCGCAGATCCAGTGGCGCGACGGACTGGGTTGCGATCGAGCACCTTTACCGCGGGCTGCTTTTGGTTTCTCCGACAATCGGCGCCCATATAGGCCACGCTGTCGCCCTCGCAGAGACCGGAGATGTCGGCTCGGCGCTGGAACGCCTTGATGCTCTTCCCTATGGCCGCAGCTCGATGCATCAGCCGTATTGGGTTGCCCGCGCCCATCTGCTGAACCTGAACGGTGATCGGGGCTCGGCGCGGGAAGCCATCACCAAAGCCATCGGCTTGACCGAGGCCCCGGCAATCCGTCGATTCCTCGTGCAGCGACGGGAACGGTTCGCCGACAATTGATCATGGAACATTCCGGACGTGGCTGTCCGGATGCAGTTCCCGATCTCTCCGCGCGGCGGGCTTCCGGGTCAAACCGGCTGGAGGCGCTGCGAGACAAGCCGGAAAAGTCCCGGCAAATCCGCCTGCCCGCCCGCGGCAAGCCGATTTTCCTCTGGCAGGGCCCTTTAGCGGTGTGGGCCCTGATTCTCTGAGATGTCCAGTTCTTGCATTTAAACTTTTCTCTGTTCTACTTTTTGAAGAAAGCAATTTGGGCTGTAGTGATTCGCGATCCGTATTGTCTTGAAGAATCGAGGCAGCGATTGTCTGTTGGTGACGAGCAGAAAAATCGCGTGTTGGCGCGCGCCGCAACCCGCCAAGAGTTTAGCGGAGCCATTTCGCTCCCGTTTTACCTTTCAGTTGGTCAGCATAGGCACAGATCAAGCCTGCCAAGACGCGTGCAGTGTCGTGGCGAGACAAGCATGCGACTTCCTGATTTGCGGTCAAGATCAGGTCTCACCTTCCTGAGGCGGCATGGCGCGTCTTCAGCCCTCTTGCTGTCCGTTTCCATCGCGGCTCTGCTTTCAGCGGGCACGCCGGGCCTCGCGCAGACCTGGACAGGTGGCACGGATACAATCTGGGGCACAGGCTCGAACTGGTCTGGCGGGGTTGCGCCCGGCGCAGGCGGAACGGCGACGATCAACAACGGCGCGCTGGCCAATCAACCCACACTGAATGCGCCCTCTGCCGCGCTGACCAGCACGGATGTGAGCGCTGGAACGCTGACCGTCAGCAGCGCCCTGACCTCGACGGCCGTGAATGTCAGCGGCACGGGAACCCTGACAATCACGGCGGCCACGGGCAGCATTACCGGCAATGTCACCGTCTCCGGCACCGGCATCCTGAACAACAGCAACACGATTACAGGCTCGCTCTCTGTATTGAACGGCACTGTCAACAATGCCGGCAGCATTTCGGGCAACACGACGATTTCTGGCGGATCGCTGAACCTGAATGCCGGCACGAGCCTGGCCGATACATCGACCCTGACCGTCAATGGTGGGACTGCCACGCTGGCCGCCCCCGAGACCATCCAATCGCTGGTTGTCGATGGCGGCACGATGAACGGGTCAACCATAACAGCCAGCAATTTCGACCTACGCAGCGGCGCGGTCGGCTCTCGCCTCGCAGGCACCGGGGTTTCCGTCGACAAGAATTCGGCCGGCACGGTCACTGTCTCGGGCTCCAACACCTATACCGGTGCCACGAATGTGAATGCCGGCTCGCTGCGGCTGCAGGGCGGTTCCGCGATTGTCGATACGGGCGCGGTGGTGATTGCGTCCGGTGCCAATGTCACGCTCGTCAACGGTGAGACGATCGGCTCGTTTGCCGGCGCTGCCGGTTCGACCTTCTCGTTCGGCGGAAACACATTGGTCACGGGCGACAATGATGCGTCGACCACATTCGCCGGCGATATGTCCGGCACGGGCGCCATGATCAAGCGCGGGCTTGGCAATTTAACGCTGTCGGGGACGAATTCGCGCACGGGCGTCACCAGTGTGTTCGACGGCACACTCACGCTTGCGGGTGGCGCGGCCATCGCGGATACGGTGGCAGTCAGCGTCAATACAGGCGCAACGCTTGCGCTTTCCAACAGCGAAACCATCGGCGCCATGGTAGCCCTTGCAGGCTCGCAAGTGACGCTCGGCTCGAACACCCTGACCTTCGGCGACGCGTCGAGCCGTACCATCAGCGGCATCGTCTCGGGCACCGGCGGATTGACCAAGCAGGGCACGGGCACGGTCACGCTGGCGGATGCGAACACATTCACGGGCGCGTTGAACATCAATGCCGGGACGGTGCAGGTGGATGCCGGCGGTGCCGTTGCCGGAACGAGCATCATCGCCTCCGGCGCGACGCTCAACAACAATGGCGGCACCGTTGCGACGGTCAATCTCCAGAGCGGCGGGACCTTTACCAATAGCGGCACGATCACCGGTAATGTCGTGATGACCGGCGGAACCTTCACCAATACCGCAGGCACCATTGGCGGGTCGGTTTCCGTCCAGGGCGGCACCTTCAACCCGAATGCGGGCATCGTGATCACGGGCACGCTGACAACGCTCGCCGGCAACGCGGTGGCCCTGACGGGCGGCACCTTCGGCGGCCTCGATCTTGGCGGCCCGACATCGGCCCAGGGCACCATCCAGGGTGCGATTGCGAATTCGGGAACCTTCACGGTCGATGCCGCGCTGGTGGGCAACAGCACGTTCTCCAATACCGGCACGCTGAACGTCACCAATGGCGATTTCACCGGCATCACGACGCTGACCAACAGCAACAGCATCACGATCAGCGCGGGCCGCACCCTCTCTGCCGGAACGATCAGCCACAATGGCGGCACGATCAGCATCGGCGCCGGCGCGACATTGCGCGGCCTGTCCAACACGCTGAACAATGCCGCGACGATCAATGTCGCGGCCGGTGGCACGATCACGGATGCCGGCGCGATCAACAATCTCGGGACCGGGATCATCAACTTCAACGGACCGGGAGGCACCGCAACGCTGGCCAGCGGTGGCGGCGGCCTCAACATCGTGAATAGCGGGCAGATAAACCTGCTGGGCGGCAATCTCGACGTCACAGTGGGCAACATGATCGTGCAGGGCACGAACGGGCTGCTGAATGTCACCGGCGGAACGCTTGCCATCACCGGCGATCTTGCCAATTCCGGCAGCCATGCCACCGGCGTTTCGATCGCGGCAGGGCGGCAACTCAGCGCGGCCAATATCTCGAACAATGCAGGCGCGACGATCGTCAATTCCGGAACCCTGAGCACCACCGGCGTCATCATCAATGCCGGCACCCTGAACAGCGCTACCTCGGCCAGCGTCATCAATGGCGGTCTCACGAATTCCGGCACCGTGATCGCGGGCGGCCAGATCAACGGCAACATCACCAATAGCGGCACGATGCAGATGACAGCATCGGCTCTCACCATCGGCGGAAACCTGACGAACAACAGCGTGCTCACGCTTGCCAACGGGGCGACGGGCCAGGTTGTCACGGTCAACGGTACCGTGTCGGGCACCGGCAATGTCACGCTGGACATCAATTATTCCAACGGCACGTCGGATCGCCTCGTGGCGACGGGCGCCGCGAACACGATCGTGAACCTGAACCGGATCGGCGGCAGCGGCACGAGCGGCGGAACCCTGACCCTGGTGCAGGCGGCTGCCGGCTCGACCTATACCGTGGCGGGCCAAACCCTTGCCAACGGGCAGAGCCTCGCGATCGCTACGGCAGGATTCGTCCAGCAACTGGCCTTCAACAACAATGGCACGCTGCAGGTCATTCCCGGCGTCAGCGGAAGTGCCGTGGCCAATCTCTCGTCCGGTTTCGCTGCGGTGGCCACGTCGATGAATCATTTCCTCGACCCTGCCAGCGCGCTGGTATCCGGGCAGGCCAATCCCGATCCGAACCGTTTCGCGATGGGAACCTGGTCCCGGAGCCTCCGCGCGCGCTTTGACCTGCGGTCGGGCTCGGCCATCGAGAGTGGCGGCACGAGCTTCGGAACACTCCACACGAAGACCACGACCGATTTCTCGGGCTTCCAGGGCGGCATCGATGCCGGCCTGTACAACATCAACAATACCGGCTGGAACGTGATCATCGGCGCCCATGGTGGCTTCGTGCGTGGGAGCCTCTGGAATGGCGACACCTCGATCCGGCAGGATCAACCCTTCTATGGCCTCTATCTCGTGGCCCAGAACCAACGCTTCACCTTCGATGCGCTGCTGCGCCGGGACCATCTGGATCTCAGCATCTCCTCGGTTTCGGGCGGGCCAGCCAGAAACACAAGGCGATGGGCTGGGCCGGCCTGCTGAGCGGACAATACCGGTTCGATGTCACCGAGAAACTGCAGATCACGCCCTCCGCCGCGTTCCTGTTCTCCAGTGTCGATATGGGCGCATTGACTACCGGCGGCATGGCAACACGCTGGGGAACGCTGAACAGCCAGATGGGGCGCCTCGGTATCGACATCGCCTATCGGCAGGAACTGTCATCCGGGCTGTGGCTGACGCCATTCGCGCATGCCAGCCTCTGGAGTGAACTGGGAGGCCGCGTGCGCAGCACAGCCACCAGCGGCGCCACCACCATCACCACCGCCACCGAACAGGTCGGGACCTTCGCGCAGCTTGGCCTCGGCGCCAGTCTCGCCGCACCTGCCATGGGCGTAACAGGGTTCGTACGTGGCGACATGCGCTTCGGGCAGAGGATGAGCGGCTACGCACTCAATGGTGGCGTGCGTTGGCAATTCTGAGCCAACCCGCGGGATCGCGAAAGGCGGCCATTCTGGGCTTGCTCGGCCTGTGCCTTCCGGCTGTTCCGGCGGCAGCGCAGCAAAACACACCAAATGCAGCCCCTGCGCCGATCACCGGGCCGGACAATACCAGCGCGCGGTTCGGGGACTGGCTCCTGCGATGCAATGCCGCCCCCGGCGGCAAGCAATGCGAAATGGTGCAAACCGTGCAGATCCAGATCGCGAGCGGCCAGCAGGCTCCCGTCGCGCTCTTCGCGATCGGACGCGCGTCCAGGGGCGAGCCGCTGAAATTCATTGTCCAGCTGCCCTCGAACGTGACTCTTGCAAGCGGAATCATCGTGGAGACCAAACCGGACCGCCCGGTCGCCGGCGCCTATACACGCTGCCTTCCGGTGGGCTGTTTCGCCGAGGCCTTGCTGACAGATGACATCCGCCGCCGCTGGATGGCGCGAACCGAAGCGGGTCAGGTCCGCATCCAGGATGGCGCGAACCAGGCGGTGGCTCTGCCGCTCTCGTTTCGCGGGTTCAGCCTCGCCATGGAAGCGCTGATGAAAGAAATGCCCTAGCGGGTGCTGTCAGACCGATCAAAAAAGTCTCGGAATGCCCCCTGCCCCGGCTTGGATCAGGCCGAGCAACGTTGGCGCCACCCAGCGGGAGCGGGTAGCGGACATCCATGTTCACCCGGTCCGGCTCGCCGCTATCCCCATCAGCGGCAAGGCACTTTTCCTCTGACAGCGCCGCCAAAGACTCTATTGCTTTTTTGATCTATCCCAAATCTCGATTACCGCCAATCCGAGAGGCAACAAAAAAGTCAAAATCAAAGTTGCTGGAACAAAATTATAAAAAACATAATCTATTAGCGGTTTTTCTTCAATGAATGAATATTTAATAACACCATAAACCATTCCTAATACAGGCACCCACCAAAATGATATTGTAAATTTTATAAATAACCCAGCAAATTCATCGAATTTTGAATGATTTTTTTTATTTTTCATTATCCGACCCTCCTGAACCGTTTGGTCCATTGGAATTTCCTACATTTAAACATGCAGGCTCGGTACCGTTTGGTGCGCCCGTTGTACTACCTGGAGAGGTAAAACTTGATACATTTTTTCCTATACCCTTTTTTCAACCACTGTGACAGATCTGAAAGTTGAGTCCGCAGCCCTGAGCGCAACAAACCCTCCTGCAACTACAGGAATGCCCGTTTTTTGTGCTGTCAGACCGATCAAAAAAGTCTCTGAATGCCCCCTGCCCCGGCTTGGATCAGGCCGAGCAACGCTGGCGCCACGCGGCGGGAGCGGGTAGCGGACATCCATCAACATCGCCAGGCGGATGATCTCGGGCGAGGTCTTGGAGGAGCAGAAGAGTCGGGCGTTGCACGTGGCACAGGGAGCGGTGGTACCCAAACCTGCCGCATGACGACTTTCCTTTGACAGTGCCCAGCGGCCATCCGAAGCTGCATGCGTCAAGACCATGAGACAGGAGCATTCCCGATGTCCGCACTGCCCGGAGGCATTTCCAGCCTGATCCGGCGATTGCCCGATCTGGACGGGAAACCCTTCAAGATCGCCAATGCGTCCGGAGCGCATCTGACGGACACGTTCGGCTCGACCTATATCGACTACGCGATGGCGATGGGGGCCACGATCCTGGGCCATGCCTCGCCGCCGGTCGTCGAGGCCTGCATCAAGGCACTGAGGAACGGCTCGATGCCCGGCTTCTCGCACGATGGCGAAATGCTGGCTGCGGAGGCTCTCGCGAGCCTGGCGCCTGCCCTGTCCCGCGCAACGTTCCTGACCACCGGAAGCGAAGCGGTGCATCTCGCCTGCCGGATCGCGCGCCGCTCCACAGGGCGGCCCGTGATCGCCAAGATCGCAGGCGGGTTCGACGGCTGGTACGATGACCTGGCCATCGGATGGAGCGGAAGCCCGGAGGCGGATCTTTCCGGCCGACGGCCGGTTATCCGCGACATGACCCTCCTGCGTTTCAATGATCTGGCGGATGTCGAGGCCCTCTTCGCCGAGCGGAATGATATTGCTGCGGTGATCGTCGAACCCATGCTTGCCAATGCGGGATCGCTCCAACCTGACCCGGACTATTTCAAGGGGCTGCAATGCATTGCGCGCAAGAATGGTGCGATGGTCATCGCGGACGAGGTCCTGATGGGCTTGCGGCTGGGCTGCGGTGTCAGCTGCTACAGCGTCGGGCTGCAGCCCGATCTCGTAACGCTCGGCAAGGCGATCGGCAGCGGCCTCCCGGTTGCAGCCGTTCTCGGCACGCCGGAGGCGTTCGCCGCGGTCGAGGATGGCCGGGCGCCACGCGCCGGCACCTATCACGGCAACCCGCTGGTCACAGCGGCGGTGAAAGCGACGATCGACACCCTGCAAACGATGGACTACCCGGCATTCCTGACGCGCGGCGAGAGGCTGCGGCGCTCGATCGAGGTGGCCATGAGGAAGATCGGACCGGCCTGCACGTCAGGTTATGGAAGCGTCTTCAGCCTGTGGTTCAGCGAAAGGCCGCCGACCACCTATGGCGAAGCCAAAGCTGCCCTTCGCCCCGATCTGTCGGCCCGGCTGCATCTGGAACTGCGCCGCCGGGGTGTCGTGACGATTCCCGGCGGCTGGGGACGCGTGTTCCTGTCATTCGCTCACAGCGACGACGATCTTGCTGCCACGGCGGCGGCGTTCGACGATGCCGCCGGGGGCCTGCACCCTGAAGGGCGCGGCTGACTGACGTCCCGCTGACAGTGCCGGTAAAGCGAAACCGGGCTTTCAAGGAGCCCGGAAAACCGGAGCGAGGCGCAAGCCCCTTGAAGTCATGGATCACGGTGGGCGGAACCGGTCGGCAAGGCCTGGGTCGCCAGCCAGCAAGTCGTCAGCATCAAGGC
This sequence comes from Hyphomicrobiales bacterium, assembly GCA_027484605.1. Taxonomy (GTDB): domain Bacteria; phylum Pseudomonadota; class Alphaproteobacteria; order Rhizobiales; family Beijerinckiaceae; genus Rhabdaerophilum. The sequence continues at coordinate 39,953 of JAIXSR010000031.1, forward strand.
AGACCCGATCAGGCACGCGGGAAGACCGCCGAGCTGGTAGAGCAATCCCGAAAGCAGGGTTCCGAGAAAGCGCCCCAGCGCGTTGGCGGCGTAATAGAACCCCACATCCTCGGCCGCCTTCTCCGAGCCGGCATAGGCCAGGATAAGGTAGGAATGCACCGAGGAGTTGACGGCAAAAATCACGCCAAACAGGCAGAGACCGGAGACAAGCACCACATCCGGACGGCCGAGGTTCAACGCCATGCCCCCGACTAGCGCAACAGGAACCAGCAGCAGGAGCAGCGACCAGAGCCTTGCCGCGGGAACCTCGCTGGATAGCCCGTCCGGGCTGCGCTTGACGACGGCAGGCGCCGCCGCCTGCACCACACCGTAGCCGACGGTCCAGATCGCGAGGAATGCCCCGACCATCGGAAACGTCCAGCCATTGGCATAAAGGAAAACCGGCACGCCGACGACGAACCAGACATCGCGGGCGCCGAAAAGGCCGATCCGGGCCAGAGCGAGCAGATTGACGCCGCGGCTCTTGCCGAACAATTCGCGGGCGCTCTTGCTTGCCTTGGCCTTGCCCTGCAGCGCGGGAAGCGAAAGCAGGACACCGGCAAGGATCAGACCCAAAGTGCCTGCCATCAACCAGAGAGCGGGCGAAAAGCCAAAGGCCTCGAGCAGCACGCCGCCAAGAAAGAAGCCGAAGCCCTTCATCGCGTTCTTCGATCCTGTGAACCATGCCACCCATCGGAAGAGCCGGCCTTCGCCCTGCCCCCTGGCTTCGGCCTCGGTGAGCTTGATCGCGGATTTGGAGGCGGTCTTGGTCAGATCCTTCGCGATTCCGCAGATGCCTTGCGCGAGGACGACCCAAGTCACCAGAAACGCCGAAGGCCAGCCTGGCTGCATGGCAGAGAGCGTCAGGAAGCCGAGGATCTGGGTCGTCAGCCCGATGATCAGCATCCGCTTGATGCCGTATCTCGCAGCGAGCCACCCGCCGATCATGTTCGCAAGGATTCCAGCGGCTTCATAGAGCAGGAACAGGAAAGCCAGCGTGAAGGGCGAATAGCCCAGCTTGAAGAAGGTGAACAGCACCAGCATCCGCAGGGCGCCATCCGTCAGCGTGAAGCCCCAGTAGGCGGCCGTGACGATGGCATAATTGCGCAGCCCGGCGGATTTCGGGGCGGTGCCTGACGATTGCATCTCAGAGCCCCGAGGCTTCGAGATGACAGGCGAGATCGACCATGCGGCAGGCATAGCCCATCTCGTTGTCGTACCAGGCATAGACCTTGAGCATGGTGCCATTGGTGACAAGCGTCGAAAGCCCGTCGATGATCGCGGAACGTGTATCGCCCTGGTAGTCGATCGACACCAATGGCCGGCCTTCAAAGCCCAGAATGCCGGCCAGTGGGCCGGCGGCAGCCACCCGGAACAGGTCATTCACCTCTTCGGCCGTAACCGGGCGCGCCATCTCGAAAACGCAATCCGTCAGCGAAGCGTTGAGAACGGGCGCCCGGACGGCGTGTCCGTCGAGCTTGCCCTTGAGCTCGGGGTAAATCAGGCCGATCGCGGTCGCGCTGCCGGTTGTCGTGGGCTGGAGCGACAGCATGGCCGAACGCGCACGCCGGAGGTCCTTGTGCGGAGCGTCGACGACAACATTGGTATTGGTCGGATCATGGATCGTCGTGATCTGCCCGTGCCGGATGCCGATCTCGCCGTGGAGCACCTTCACCACGGGCGCAAGGCAATTGGTGGTGCAGGAGGCCGCGGTCACGATATCGTGCCTGGCCGGATCATAGAGATGCTCGTTCACCCCGACGACGATGTTCAGGACGCCGTCGACCTTGACCGGCGCCGCCACGATCACCCGCTTGGCGCCCCGTTCGAGATGTCCCTCGATCGACTTGCGATCGAGGAACTTGCCGGTGCATTCCAGCACAAGGTCCACACCGAGATCTGCCCAGGGAATCTCCGCCGAGGTCCTGAATTCGGTGAATCGGACTTCCCGGTCGTCGATGCGAAGCGAGGCTTCGCCATCCGGCGCGATGGCGGCATGCCAGCGGCCCTGCATCGAATCGAATTCGAGCAGATGGGCCGTTGCGGTGGCACCTCCCTTGATCTCGTTGATATGAACGATATCGAGCCGATTTCCCTTGCGGGGATCATCCGCCGGCCTGCGGGCGTTTCCGAACGCGGCCCTGAGAGCCAGCCGGCCGATGCGTCCCATGCCATTGATGCCTACTCTCATCGGATGCCCTTCCCCGCCTTCGCATGTTTCTCCGCCTGCCCGGGCGGAGCCCTTGCTCCTCCGCCTCTAGATGAGATATTTCGATTTGTCGACGATTATCGAAATAATAGGCTCGGGATGATATGGTCCGGTGCATTCATTTCCTGCTCATGCAGGGTTGACCGGATTGGCAGCGAGGGGAGATAGCTGGAGGCATGGCATCGGCACCGTTCAACCCTGACATTCTTGTCGAACAGCTTCAGGCCGTTGCCCAATCATCCCGCTTCGCCGTGCTTCGACTGCTCGCTCGCTATGAGCCATTTGGCCTTGGCGCCGGGGATATCGCGCGGCTGATCGCGGTTCCGCACAACACGCTCTCGACCCATCTGGCCCAACTCGAGAGTGCCGGCCTTGTCCGGTCGCGGAAGGATGGACGTCGTATTGTCTACGCTGTCGATTGCGCGGTAACCGGAAGCATGCTGGCAACCTTGGGCCAATGCCTTGCGCCGGCGGGAGCACAGGGGCCATCGATGGCAATCCCCGCGCTCAAGGAGTGGCAGGAAGGCGGGCCCCGATATTCCGTCCTTGTCCTTTGTACCCACAATTCCGCGCGATCCATCATGGCCGAGGCCCTGATCAACCGCGAGGGCCAGGGTCGCATCCGGGCCTATTCTGCCGGATCACGCCCGAGGGGCGTCGTCGATCCGGAAGCGCTCCGTCTTCTGGGCAGCCTTGGCTATGAAACGGACGGCCTTCACTCGAAGACCTGGCAGGCATTCGCCGAGGCCGGAGCCACCGGGATGGATTTCGTCATCACCGTTTGTGACGCCGCAGCCGGCGAGAAATGCCCGAACTGGCCCGGACATCCCCTCGTTGCCCATTGGGGCATCGCCGATCCTCTGGAAGCCGGCACAAGCGAAGCCGAGCGGCGGGAGGCCTTTCGCAATGCCTATCGACAGTTGAGCGCCCGCGTCGCAGCCTTCGTAAACCTGCCGATCGGGGAAATGAGCCCGGAGAGGCTGAGGTCCGAACTCGCCCTGATCGGCCGCCTCGAGGGAGCAACGGCCAGGGCCCTGGCGCCGGAACCGGCCTAACCGCCGAACGGAAATGCGCCCGCTTGATCGTCAATGCATTCTCGATCACTCTGGGGAAAGCCACGCGGAAGACGGGGCATCTGGGGAGGGTTCCATGCGCTCAGCTAAGGCCCGGCCGAAACACGCGTCCCGCCGTCACATCCTCGCCGGAGGGCTTGCAACAGTTGCCTTGGCGATACCGAATCTCGCACGCGCGGCGCGTCCCGTTCTCTTCGGCCTGACGCCGGTCTTCCTCGACTCGGATATCCAGCTGATTGCCGATCTCGAGCGCTACCTGTCGCGCCATATCGGGCGCCCTGTGCAACTGGTCAAACGACGGACCTATCAGGAGATCACCTCGCTTCTGGTTGCAAACCAGCTCGATGCCGCATGGATCTGCGGCTTTCCCTTCGTCCAGAACCGCGAGCAGCTCAGGCTTGTGGCCGTTCCGCTCTATCGGCAGGCCCCCCTGTATCGTGCCTATATCGTCACCCGGGCGGGGCGGGAGGGCGATTCCATCGCCGCTCTGCGCGGCGATATCCATGCATTTTCGGACCCGGACAGCAATTCGGGCTTTCTGGCAACCCGATCCCTCTTGGCCGGCCTGCGCGAAAGTCCGTCCACTTTCTTTGCCCGGACGTTTTTCACCTTCGGACATCGAAACGTGATCCGTGCGGTCGCATCAGGGCTCGCCCATTCGGGCTCGGTCGACGGGTATGTCTGGGATGTGATGCGCGAGATCGAGCCCGCGCTCGTCGCCGGAACCCGGATCCGGCATGTCTCCGACCCGATGGGCTTTCCTCCGATCGCCGCGGCGCGCGGCGTGGATCCGGCCCTGCGGACAGCCATCAGGGACGCTTTGATCGGGATGCCCAATGACGCGAACGGGCGGACGATCCTCGGCATGCTGAGGCTGGACGGCTTTGTTGCGGGTGACCCCAGCCTCTTCGACAGCATCGCCGAACACTGGAAGCGGGCGCAGGAATTCGGATGACAGCGGCATTCCACCCTCAGCGATGGCCGCTGGCCGTCAGGGCGCCGCTGACCGTCGCCCTGCTGATGATCGGCATTGCCGCAGCCATGTCGAAGGTGGTGCTTGATCGGCTGGCACGGGACCAGGCCCAGAGCTTCCGCCAACTGACAGGCGCTTACCTCGACGGCCTGTCCACGGCGCTCCACTCCCCGGTCATCCGGCAGGAGCCATGGGAGGCTTTCGATGTCCTTGACCGTGCGCGCCACAAGTATTCCGGTGTTAACCCGCGGATCGTGCTGGTCATCCTGCCGAACGACACCGTCCTTGCGGCGCTCGATCCGGCAACCTACCCGGTTGGCCTGAGCGCGCCCGAAAAGGCCCGCGAGGATCGCGGCGAGCCGGATCTCGCCGGTCCTGACGGACGGGTATGGGTGCACCGGACCCTTCGCGAGGGCGGCAAGCAGATCGGGCGGATCGCTGCCGAGATCGACATTTCCAACATCCAGCAGGTGCGCCGCGAAACGTTCTGGACCCTTCTGGGTGTCAACGGGGCCCTGACGTTCCTTTTTGCAGGGCTCGGCTGGCTCGTGGTCCATCGCACGCTTCGCCCGCTGCTGCGCCTTTCGACCTATCTGGCACGCGCCGGCGATGGCCGGCTTGAACCCATTCCCGAACGCAAGCTGCCGCCACCGGACACCGAGGCCGGGAAGGCCTATCGCCGCTACAACGCGGCTGCCCTTGCCATCAGCGAGCGCGAAGCCCTGCTCCACCGCCTCGCCGACCAGGAGAGGCGCGCGCTGATCGGCCGCTATGCGTCCGCGATCGCACACGAGGTCAACAATCCGCTGGGAGGCCTGTTCAACGCGGTCCGGATGATCCAGCGCCATGGCGACGATCCCGAGAGGCGCGATCGTGCGGCGACCCTGCTTGAGAGAGGCCTGACCGGAATCCGGAACATCGTCCGGGCCTCGCTGGTCGTCTGGAGGGGCGACAGCGAGGATCGAAACCTGACATCCGCCGATATCGACGATCTCCGGTTTCTGATCGAGAGCGAGGCTCATCGGCGGGATCTGGCGCTTGTCTGGAGCAATGCCCTTGGCGATGATGCCCGGGTTCCCGCCCAGGCCTTCCGCCAACTTGCCCTGAACCTTGCCCTCAATGCCTGCGCGGCCTCGCCGCCCGGCACGCGGGTGGTTTTCGACGTCCGTTCAGACGTAGCGGCTGTCTTCCTTTCCGTTTCGGATGAGGGGCCGGGGCTTCCGGACGAGGCCCGGGCGTCGCTGCTGGCATCCGGCGGCCGGGACGAGCGGTCAACAACGGGGCTGGGCCTCTGGATCGTTTCGCGCATCCTCGAGGAAAATTCCGCAACCATCGATATCCACGGTCCGCCGGGGACAGCCATCACCATCAGGATTCCGCATGCTGAGCCAGGTCTGCAACGCGCCGCCTAGATTTCCCGGCGGCATTCCCGCCCCGCTGATCGCCCTCATCGAGGATGACCCCGTCATGGGCGAGTCATTGATGGAATGGTTCGGCGTCGAAGGATTCCGCACCCAATGGTTCCGAACCGGGCGCGACGCCATCCGGGAACTCGCGCAGATCCAGCCCGACGCCATCCTCTGCGATATTCGATTGCCGGACATGACCGGCGAGGAGATCTATCGGGCAATCGCGCCGGCGATCTATGGGACGCCCATCCTCTTCATTACCGGCTTCGGCGATATCGACCAGGCCGTGCGGCTGATGAAGGCAGGCGCTGCCGACTACATGACCAAACCTTTCGAGATCGATGCCTTGCTCGCGCGGATCGAGAAGCTGATCGCTCCGCGATGGGCATTGACCGATGGTTCGGAACTCGGCCGGTCATCTGCAATCGCCATCGTCGAGCGGCAGCTGCGGCGCCTCGCCGGGATCCATTCCACCGTCCTCCTGACCGGACCGAGCGGTGCCGGCAAGGAAGTCGCCGCGCGTTTCCTTCATGCCCGGGGCGATCGCAGCCATGAGCCTTTCGTGGCGCTCAATTGTGCGGCGATCCCGCCGGATCTTCTGGAAAGCGAGTTTTTCGGGCACGAGAAAGGTGCCTTTACCGGCGCCGCACAACGGCGGATCGGTTATGTCGAACAGGCCGGCAACGGTATTCTTTTCCTCGACGAGATTGCGGAAATGCCGCCGTCGATGCAGGCGAAGCTGCTCCGTCTGCTGCAGGAGCGAACTTTCATGCGGGTCGGCGGCGACCGGCAGATCACGTCCCGGGCCCGCATCATCGCGGCCACCAACGCCGATCTGGCCCAGCGCGTGAAGGACGGCCGGTTCCGCGAGGATCTCTATTACCGGCTGGCCGTCATCCTTGTGAATGTCCCGCCGCTGAAAGCCCGGGGCGACGATATCCTCATGCTGGCCAACCGCTTCCTCGGGGAGTTTACACTGAGCTTCGGGTCGGGCCCCAGGATGTTTTCCTCGCTCGCCGAGGACGCGCTCCTCGCACATGATTATCCGGGCAATATCCGCGAGTTGCGCAACCGGATCGAGCGTGCCGTGGCCCTTTCCGAAGGCGAGCTGATCCACCCGGCGGATCTCTTCCCCGAACGCCTGCCGCGCCAAGAGGGCAGCGAGCCACCGGTCTCGCTCCAGCACAGCCGGGATTCCGCCGAGCGGCGTGCCATCCTTGCTGCCCTTGCCGCCACCGGTGGTGACGTGACCCTTGCCGCGCAACGCCTTGATATCTCGCGGTCGACGCTCTTCGAGAAGATCCGGAAACTCGAAATCCGGTCCGGCGAGTGAAGCAGTCCGGAATTCCGGACGGCGCCGGAAGGCGAATCCGGCATTTCGGACGAGCCGATCCAACTTATATTGAAATCATTGAGTTAAACGAGCGTTTTTTGGCAATGCAGCATGGCATGGGCACTGCATCCACCCTGTCCGGAGCGTCTCGATGGAACGCTTCACGAAAAGACCGGGAGGAAACCGATGTCCGAGACACGCCAGCGCGCCCAAGCCGAGGCGCTAGTACAAGACGTTCTCAAGAATGGGACCAACATGGATCGTCGCAGCCTGTTCGTTGCCGCGAGCGCCTTCGGAGCGGCTGCATTGGCAGGCTCCGAAGCGGCAGCACAGCAGGCTCCCGCCCCGGCTGCACCGGCGCCGGCAGCCCCCGCGGCACCCCCGCGTCGGATCCTGATCAAGGATGACAGCCGCGTACTCAATATCGGGGCCACAGTCCGGTCCGGCAATTACTGGAACTTCTCGACCTTCATGACACCGGTCGAGGAATTCTATGTCCGGAACCACTATCCGACCCCGACCGCCGAGCAGAAGCCGGTTCTGGAACGGGCGAACTGGAAATTGAAGATTCACGGATCCTCGGTCGAGAAGCCTATGGAGATCTCGTATGACGATCTCCTCAAGATGCCGTCGAAGACCATCATCGCCACGATGGAATGCCACGGGAACGGCCGCACCCTCTTCTGGGAGCAGGGCGGCTTCACCGGCCAGCAGGTGGGCGGCGGCAACTGGGTGATGGGTGCCGTTGGTCAGGCCGAATGGCACTATGTGTCGATGGCGGAGATCTTTTCCCGCTGCGGAATCAAGCCGAATGCCAAGACCGTTCTCTTCTGGTCTGGCGTTGACGGTAACGATATGGGCCGGCCGATGCCCTATGCCGATGTTGCTGCGCAGCAGCATGACATGGGCATCTGCTTTGCCATGAACGGCAATCCGCTCACGCCGGATCATGGCGCGCCCGTTCGGGTGGTCGTCCCCGGATGGGGCGGCACGGCATCAATCAAGTGGGTGACCGAAATCAGGGTCTCCGACAAGCGCATCTGGACCCGCCTCAACACCAAGGGCGAGGTCTATCTCGGACCGGATTATCAGGCGCCGGAATTCGATGCGGCGAATGACGAATTCCTCGCCGGGATCACCGCTGCGGATATCAAGGGGCCGATGGTCACCTGGATGCCGCCGAAATCCCTGATCACGGTTCCCCTCGTTCTGGAACAGTCGCCCTCCGTTCCCGCGAATTATCCGCTCAAAAAGGGCGAAGTGCCCCGGATGTCGGCCGGCCAGCATGTCATGCGTGGTTATGCCTGGGCGCCACAGCACGGCGTCAGGCATGTGGAGTACCGGGTTGATGGGGGTGCCTGGCAGATGGCCACGATCCGGCCGCCGAATCTCGGCAAGTATACGTGGGTACGGTTTGACTTCCCGTGGGATGCCAAGGCCGGCCAGCACGTGATCGAGACCCGGACCACCGACAATGCCGGGACCTCTCAGCCCGAGAAAGTGCCGCTCAATACGCTCGGCATGGCCAATTGGTCGATCCCGAAATTCAAGATCGAGATCGTCTGACATCTTCTTCCGGGAGGGACGCATCCTGGCATGATGCGTCCCTCTTTCCAAACCCCCTCGATTGACCGAAAGCCCATGAAAAGTTCATTCAGCATTGTTGCCCTGACCGCGCTTGCCGTGACCGCCTATGGCAGCGCAAGCCGCGCCACAGCGCCCTCCAAGCAGGTCCAGGAAGGCAAGGCTCTCTATGAAGAAGCCTGTGTCCTGTGCCATGGCGCCGACGGCAAGCGCGGACAAGGGTTCCAGACCCCCATCTGGGGCGAAGGCTCGATGATTGCCTCGAAATTCGGAAATGCCCAGGGGCTGCTCGACTATATGCAGCTGATGCCGTTCAACAATCCCGCTCAGCTGACCGACGAGGAAAAGCTGTCCGTCGTTGCGTTCATGCTGTCCAATCACGGCGCGCTTCCAGCCTCCGGGACACTCGAGGCGGCAAAGGCCGCGGGCATTCCCATCAAGTGACAGGCTCTTGCCGGCACCGTCCGGAAAAACCCTCCGGTCCAGGCGTCTCCGCCCGATCTCAAGCGGCGGGATCCGGGCAATCCCGGATCTGAAGGAGGTCCACCCCCACTTGCATCGGCTCCACCAGAACCGCACCGTCACATGCATGATGTCGATGCCCCGCTCATGCGGGAGGTGTGCGGCGTACCGCAGCGACAGAGGGTAAAAGACATCCATCATCGCGGCCAGGCGGATGATCTCGGGACCGGTCATGAAGAACCGTCACATGTGCACGTTGCTCATCCGGGCCGGCTAGCCAGCCCCCGGCCAGCCGCAAACCAATCTTCCCCTGACGGCGCGGTCTGAAGCACCTGATCGGGAACCGGGGCTGAACACCCGCCCTCCACCTATCGCGACGGCAAGCTCATCATGATGGACCC